>NZ_BFAY01000012.1 GCF_003112675.1 Leptospira johnsonii
AAAAGTGCAATAAGAAAATGCGTAAGCGCATACTCTTTTGCATTGTATAATACCTCAAGGTTCATATTAATATTTAATCAAAATTTTTTATTTCAATGAATAGATTCAAGTAATTTAAAACATTTCTTTGATTCTTTATATTTCGAAAATGGCGTATAACGAACTAGTCGCTCCGAAGTCGCCGTGCTGAGCGATAGCGAAGACGGGAACAAGAATTGCTCTGCAATTCGAGTTACCGAGGCGATTTGGCGGAGCCCAAGCGAGACCGAACGAAGTGAGTGTCGAAGCGCAGTGGAGCGACGCAGTTAAGCGCCGTTCGAACGTGAAACTGGAAAGCATTGTTTAACTCCAGCTGAAAAAATAAAGATACTTGGTCTTCTGTGGGTTCCCAAAACCATCTGAAACAGAAATAGCCTCTCCTCAAATTGCCTCAGTATTCCAAATGGACCGGTGGGATTTTTCAATTTGATACTTCGTTCACTAATAATTATTTCATCAAAAGCTTGATTATCAAATTGATTTTGCAAAAACGATAAGAAACCATTTTGACCAATGGAGTTTCCTGTTTCTGTTGATTCCAGTAACTCTTTTACCTCAGCCACCTCTGTATCATTTTCCGGAATTATCTTTATAAAACTTATACTTGGTTTGGACGTTGATTGCTTAATAAGTAAAGCATAATAATCTCTGGGTACCACCTGAGAATTTTTATTGAGAGAATATTTTTGTCCATATCCAACTATAATACATGAATCTTTATTAAATTTAGGAACAGTTCCGCGCTTAAATTTCTCTATCACAGAACAAAATGCTTCATTCGAATTCTCTTTGCATAAGCCAGAAAGATTCTTATCTAAATCTTCATCCGACTCCGCCCAAAGGTAGAAAGGAGTTATAAGTAATATAATTATAAATTTTTTCATAAAGATTATTTTCGTTCGTATGGCGCTTAACTCTGACTTTCTGCTAATTCGTCCATCCGGCCCAAAAACAGAGCATGGGCGAAGGTGCGTAAATCATAGCTCGTCCAGTGGACTTTTTATCTTAGAAACCATTGGGTCGACAATGCGAGCATAAATTTCAGTGGTTTTGACGGAAACGTGGCCAAGCAATCTTTGGATTAGCTTGATAGAAGTTCCGGATTCCAGGAGGTGAATCGCGAATGCATGACGCAGATCGTGGATCGAGACATCTTTAGTAATTCCTGCTTTTATTCTTGCCTGAGTGAAAATTTTTTCCGCGCTTCTAACACTTAGATTTTTTTCAGGGATTTGGCCTCGAAAGATCCAAGATCTCATTCCTTGCTTGTGAAGTACATCCAACAATTCATTTTTGCAACTATTGGGGAGAAGAGTGAATCGATCCTTTTGCCCCTTCCCTTGACGGATACGAATTGACTTTCGCTCCCAATCTAAGTCATCTCCTCTTAATTTCACAAGTTCACTCACGCGAAGGCCTGCTCCATAGCAAAGTCGAAGAAGAAGGCGATGTTTAAGGTTCGATGTAGATTCAATCATTCTCGCAACTTCGGATCTCGATAAAGATTCTGGAATTCGTTTCTCCCGTTTTGGATATGGATAAGTTTTTAAATATTTCTTACCTATTACGATATTATAATAAAACTTAAGAGATTGTAGAATGGATTTAATTGAATTGGAGGCTAAGTTCTTTTCATATAAAATCCGGTCCAAATAAGATTTTAAATCCGATTCGGTTACTATATATGGGTTTTTGCCTAAGGACTTTAATAAAGCCCTGTTGTAAAAAAAATAGGATCTTAAAGTTTTCCTACTGTAGTTTCTTCTGAGTAGTTCCGTTTTAAGGGGGATTAATAAAATTTCAGGATCAGCATCAATTCTATCCCCATAATCCGAAATGAAATTGGAAAGAAAAGATTCGGAAAATGGAATTTTCCAGACTTTTTGAACATTATCCCAACGAGAATTCGGGACTTTTCTTATTCTTTGATATAAATTCGTGTCATACGGAAACGAAATTACTGAGAAACATTTTCCATTCTCCCAAACGATTCGAATTTTAAGCGAAGCGGGCATAAGGAGAAAATAGAAATATACTAAATATATGTATAGTAAATTATTTGGATTTTAGAATATAGCTCCGCCCCTTCAGTCACACTGAAACAAAAAAAATCCTTTAGAAAAGAAATCGCCGGACCTCATTTGACGTTTCTGGTAGAGTTTTGCCTTTTTTATTCGCGTTTCGACTTATTGCCAGCAAATTCCGAAATTTCCGGAACGTTACCTAAGAAATATCCGTTATGCGTCTCTTTAGGACAAATTTATTGATCCGTTTGGAGAAAAATTTTGTAGGAGGTCTAACAGGCATTAGCGGCACTTAATATGCTTTGTCGGAGAATTTTTGAATGTATACTATAGAACTCCATCACTCAAAGGATAATTGTTGAATGACAAAACCGGCAGGATCCTATAAAAACGGAATGATTCTAATAGACCTTTTAGGGAAATTAGATATTCTATTTTTTCCGCATTCTTTAAATTTGAAATGAATTCGTTTATTTTCGGACCTATTGCATTTCTATATTAGGCAAACCAGATGGATCATTCTTCCTCTTCAGGCCCCGATTTTCGGCTTCTTTTCGAATCCGTCCCAGGTTTGTATCTGGTTCTTTCTCCAGAGCTCAAAATTCTAGCAGTGAGCAACGCCTACCTCAAGGCCACTCTGACTGAGAGAGATAAAATTTTAGGCAGAGGAATTTTCGAGGTCTTTCCGGATAATCCAGACGATCCGGAAGCGACTGGTGTAAGCAATCTTCATAGTTCCCTTCTTCGCGTTTTGGAAACAAAAGTTCCAGACACGATGGCTGTCCAAAAATATGATATCCAACTTCCGGAAGAAGAAGGTGGCGGTTTTACCGCCAAATATTGGAGCCCTTTAAACACTCCTGTCCTAAACAAAAAGGGAAAGGTAGAATACATCATCCATAAGGCGGAAGATGTTACAGAGTTTGTTCTCCTAAAAGAAAGAGGGGAAAAACAATCTGAGATGACTGAAGTACTTCGTTCCCGTACGGAAGAGATGGAAACGGAGATCATCCGTCGTTCTCAGGAATTGCAGTCAGCAAATAAAAGTCTAAGAGAAACTGAAAAGATCAAAAACGAATTTTTTGCGAATGTTTCCCACGAGCTTAGGACACCTCTTAGTTTGATCCTAGCTCCGGTTGAATCGATTCTTATAGATAAAGGATCCGGTCTTTCTTCCAACAATATCCAAATGTTGGAAACGGTCCATAATAATTCAGTCAGACTTCTCCAGATGGTGAATAGTCTATTAGATTTTTCTAAATTTGAAGCCGGGAAGATGAAGGTGGAACTCGAATCCACGAATATCAGTAACTTGATCCAGGCTATTTTGAAAGATTTCGAGCCGAGCGCTTTGGAGAAGAATATACTGATCCGAAAGGAGATACCTGCTTCCGATCTGTATATTTTGATCGACCGCTATTTATTCGAAAGGATTTTCTTTAATCTTCTTTCTAACGCTTTAAAATTCACTCCTAAGAATGGGAATATCTCCGTTATCATAACTCATTCGGAAGATCAACTTCTTCTTTCCGTTCAGGACTCCGGGATTGGGATCTCAGAAGCAGACCAAAAGATCATCTTTAAGAAGTTCCAGCAAGCAGAAGGTTCTTCTACCAGAAGGTTCGGAGGGACAGGACTAGGCCTTGCCATGGTAAAAGATTTTTCGGAACTTCTAGGCGGTTCTGTAGAAGTTTCCAGCAAGCTGGATTCCGGAAGCAAATTTAGCGTCAAAATCCCAGCTCAGAAAGTCGATTCAGGGGAGAAGGACCCTACTTCGAATATTTTCTCCCATTCTCCTCAATATTCTAGTTTAGAGATCTCTAATAAAGAAGATACTGACGTTTCGAATAAACCTAAAGTTTTGATCTGTGAGGACAACGAGGATCTTTCCAGTTATATTTATTCGCTTCTCTCTCCTTTATACCAGGTTAAGTCCGCTAAGAACGGGAAAGAAGGACTGAAATTAGTCTATTTCTGGGAGCCGGATCTGGTCCTTTCTGATGTGATGATGCCCGAAATGGACGGAGTTCAACTTTGCCAAGAGATAAAAGCGGACCCTAAAATTTCAAAGACCATCGTTGTACTTCTTACGGCTTTAACTCATAGAGAAGCTATGCTGAAAGGTTGGGAAGCGAAAGCGGACGAGTATTTATGTAAACCCTTTCATCCTGAAGAATTGATCGTAAGAGTGAAGTCGCTTCTTGCCATTGCGGAAGATAGAAAAAAGAATTTAGAAGCGTTGGAGCAAAAAAATTTCGAACTGGAGTTTGCAAATGCGGAATTGGAAGCATTTTCCTATTCCGTTTCTCACGATTTAAGGGCGCCTTTGAGAGCCATTCAAGGTTATACTCAAATGATCATAGAAGATCATAGTTCCGTTTTGAACGAGGAAGGGGTCCGATTCCTGAATGTGCTCATAGAATCAACAAAAAGAATGGAGAACCTGATCGATAATTTATTAGAATTCTCTAAAGTAGGGAAAAAAGAACTCAAAGATTCCACTTTCGATCTAACCGAAGTTGCCCAAACCGTCGCAAGCCAGATCAAGGACCAAACAGATCATAACGCAGAAATTATAGTCCACCCTCTCGAAAAAGTGACCACCGATCGAGACATGATGTCTTACGTGTTCCAGAATTTAATTTCTAATGCTGTAAAATATTCCGCTAAGAAGGAAAAACCTAAAGTGGAGATAGGTGTTACAAATACGGAAAAAGGCAAAGCATTCTTCGTAAAAGACAATGGTGCCGGTTTTGACATGAAATATTATAATAGGCTCTTCGGAGTTTTCCAAAGGTTGCATAGACAGGACGAATTCGAAGGCACCGGTGTAGGCCTTGCTATCGTGCAGAGAATCGTCACCAGATACAAGGGTTCGGTCTGGGCAGAAGGTAAACCTGGAGAAGGCGCATCCTTCTTCTTTACCCTGGGAGAAAAAGCCGGAACCGCGGTCGGTTTTAATAACTGAATATTCTGTTAACTCTATAATTTCTTTACTTAAGAGATAAATTTAATTTCCAAAGACTGGATCTATCAGGCGAAAACGTCTTATATTTTAAGCTTAGAAACTTTCTCCTTGAGCCGAAGGGGTAGCGTTCAAAATTAGTTTGCATGGGAATGGAAGTCCAATCTTTATCTTGGTTTAAATGGACTTCTTACGCGATCCTTCCCTTATTTAGTCTCCTTCTTTCTATCCTTACTTTTCGTTTAGGTTTCAAAAATAGACAAACTTCCGGAGCTCCAGAATTCATTCTGGTATGTCTCGGAATAGCTCTGTATAGCTTCGGTTATTTTTGGGAGATAGTCAGTACCAGACCGGAAAGTATTATTTTCTGGGACAATTTCCAATTTATCGGCCCAGACCTTCTGATCGTATCTCTTTTCTTTCTTTGCTTAAGAGTATCAAATCTAAGCAAGTTCATTCATCCGGTTAGCATTCTTCTTCTTTCTTTTATCCCAATCACTACAGAATTCGTGGTTTGGTTCGGGCAAGAAGAATTGATCCGCCCTTCCCTACGCTTCGATACCTCCGCACCTTGGCTGGCTTTGATCTATGAATACGGGCCTTGGATGCAGATCTATGTGATTAATTCCATTTCAGTATTTTCGATCTGTATTATTATTTTATTATATGGTATCTGGACCCAAAGAGCATTCCATAGGATCAGATGTTTGGTATTCCTGATCGGGATCTGTCTTCCTTTCGGAAGTCAGATCATGACGGCCGGAGGTTTTATCCCGTTCATCCATCCTAAGTTGGATATTTTCCCTTTGGCCGCCGGTTTTGCTCTGCTCATTTGGATGTACGGGCTTTTTTATTTTAGGATCTTAAACCTGATCCCTCTGGCGAGAAACCAGGTGTTCGAATACATACAAGATGCAGTTTTTGTAATGAATTCTTCCGGCTTCCTTCTGGATTGTAATGTTTCCGCGCTAAATTTGTTAGGAATAGCAAGGCTAAGACAAGATTCGAAACTCTCCGATTTCCTTCCGGACCTGGATGCTCTTGTGGAAGAATGCAATATTCATAAAAAGGCCAACACAGAGTGGAAAACGAACAACGGAAAATATTACGATGTTTCGGTTCGTTCCCAAAAAGCAGAAGGTTCCCAATTCAAAATTGTCGTACTTAGAGATGTGACCCAAAGGGCAATCTCAGAGAGAAAACTTTCGGAAAGAAGGGACATTCTACAGAGTATTTTAGACTCCACTAGTATTTTGTTCCTAGTTTTGGACGGAGATGGTAAATTAATTTTATTGAATAGAGCCTGCTTGCAGACCACAGGTTTCGACCTTATGGAGTTGGAAGGAAGAGTTTTTTGGGAAACCGAATTATTTGCAGACGAAAAAAATGCGATCGCAAAAGTTTTCGAGCATCGTTTCGCAAAGAAGAAGTTCCCGAAACATACAAGCGTACTTCTGAGAACAAAAGATGGAAAATCCAGAAGGACTCTTTGGGAGCATAAAGAAGTCCGAGACAGAAACGGTCATCTGCAATACGTTATCTCTACAGGAACTGACGCTACAGGTTTAGAAGAAGCTGAATTCCGGATCCTTACATTACAAAGAGCGAATCATGAGATCTTAGCTCAAAAAGCGATCATTGAGTCCCAAAAGTCAGATCTGGAAGATGCACTCCAAAATCTAACAAGAACCCAGGCAAAATTGATACAGGCCTCCAAACTAGCTGATCTAGGTCAGTTAGCGGCGGGAATAGCCCATGAGATTAATAATCCTATAGGCGCCATACAGGCGGCAGGTTTTAATATTCTTTCCTATCTTGAAAAGGTCAGAAAGGAATTACGTTCCATTCTTCCCCTTCTCTCTTCTTTATCCGATGAAGATTGGAACTCCTACAATGAACTCATCTCCTTAGGACTGTCTTCCAAGGAAATCCTGATCGGCTTGGAAAGAAGAAGAGTACTTGCAGAGATCAAAACGGAAATGAAATCCGCGAATATCCTTTTCCCGGAAGAAACCGCCGAATATTTTGTGGATTACGGGATCGCTTCTTCTTGGAAAAACTTCGAGAGTATATTAAAAAATCAGAATGCAAGGGAACTCCTCCCCTTCTTTTTGAACCTTTTGGGCCCGGAACAATGTGTAGATACAATCAAAACCGCAGTGGATCGTTCCGCAAAAATTGTATATGCACTCAGAAGTTTTGCACATTTCGAATCCTCTCATAAAAAGAGAAAATTTTCCTTAAAAGAAAATATAGATACTGTTCTAACATTATACCAAAATCTGTTCAAACATGGTGTAGAAGTTTCCACTAACCTGGATGGGGTCCCGGAGTTTTTCGGTTTTCCGGATGATTTAATGCATTTATGGACAAATTTGATCATGAATTCTGTCCAAGCAATGTCGTATAAAGGTTCCATTGGGATCAGCGCTTCCTTGCAGGGAAATGAGGTAATAGTTTCCATTCAAGACAAAGGGCCCGGGATCCCTGCAGAAGTGAAGGATCAAGTATTCGATGCATTCTTCACAACCAAACCTTTAGGTGAAGGTTCCGGTTTAGGTTTGGACATAGCAAAGCGGATTGTAGAAAAACATAAGGGAAGGATCTGGTTTGATTCTTCTCCTGGGAATACTATATTTTATGTGGGGCTTCCTTTCGAGGTCTGATTTTTTGTGATCGCATTTTTAGATAATTTTTTCATTTATAATTCTTCTTCTAAACTTCTTACGGCTACGTACAATCCTTGGTTGGTTGTTCTTTCCGTTTTGATGGCGATATTTGCATCTTATATCGCTCTTCAGATCGTAGGACAGAAGGTTCCAGAATCTTCTCCGCCCATTACAAAATATCTAATTTCTGCGGCGGCTAGCTTGGCCTTGGGCTGCGGCGTCTGGTCCATGCATTTTATCGGAATGCTTTCATTCGAGTTATGCACTACCGTTCAATACGATAAAAGTCTAACGATCTTATCTATCTTTCCAAGTCTTCTTGCTTCTACGATCGCTCTGTCATTCGTAAACAGACCCAAAATTTCGGGCAGAGAACTGGTGATAGGTGGATTACTTGTAGGTTCCGGAATAGGAGCTATGCATTATACCGGCATGGGAGCCGTAGAAACAGCTCCCTACTTACGTTATGATCCTTGGTTCTTCGCGCTGTCCATCATAGTTGCAGTGGTTCTTGCGATACTCTCTCTTTGGGTAAGATTCGGTTTGGAAAATTTGAAATTAGGCACTCTATGGCCTTCTCTAATTTCAGCCATCACCATGGGATCCGCGATTTCCGGAATGCATTATACCGGTATGGCAGCCGCAAGATTTATCGGAGAAGAAGATAAATCTCTAGTCCCTCAAACTGCTGATTCTACCTTTCTTGCGCTTTCCGTTTCTTTGATCACGATCGCTTTCACCCTATTTGCATTCGCAGTCAACTGGTTCTTGAGATATCGCGATCTAGTGAATAATTTAAAAGTCAGCGAATCCAGACTTAGAACGATCATCACCACTGCTGTGGACGGTGTAATTACCATGGACTCGCAAGGTAGGATCAGAGAATTCAATCATTCAGCAGAAGTAATCTTCGGTTATGAAAACAAAGAAGTGATCGGAAAAAATATCAGAGAACTGATGCCCGATCCATACTATAACGGAAGAGACAAAAATTCTGAAACAATGCTGAGCGCCGGCTTTGCTAAAATTATAGGAAGCAGTAGAGAGGTCATTGGTATCAGAAAAGACGGCTCCGATTTTCCGGTACGTTTAGCGATAGGACATGGAAAACTTGCAGGAGAAGATCTATTCGTAGGTTTTGTGACAGATATCAGCGAAAGAAAAATGATCGAAAACGCATTAAAACAAAGTGAACAACAAGTGCGTTCCTTGATCGAAAATATCCCCGGAATCACTTACAGATGTCTTCCCAATAATGACTGGAAGATGTTATTCATGAGCGATGCTTCCGAATCCATCACCGGCTACCCTGTCCAAGATTTTGTAAGCGCAAATTCAATACGTTCTTTCAAAGATATTATCCATCCAGACGATCTCAAGTCTGTAGAATACGAAGTAGAAGTCGCAGTTACCGGAAAGAGGACCTTCACTTTGGAATATAGGATCATCCACCAAAACGGTGAGATCAGATGGCTTTGGGAAAACGGATGCGGAGCTTACGGTGGAAATGGAGAAGCGATCTTTATAGACGGAGTTATTTTAGATATCACCGAAAGAAGAAGAATAGAAGAAGCATTACGTAAGGAGAAAGAAAAAGCGGAACTTGCCGCGATCACTAAAACTTCTTTCTTAGCGAATATGAGCCACGAGATCCGTACTCCGATGAACGCGATCCTTGGATTTACTGAAGTACTTCTTTCGGATGAATTAGAAAAAAATCATAGAACCCATTTGGAAACGGTCAAAAGTTCCGCAAAATCTTTATTAAGACTTTTGAATGATATTTTAAATACCGCAAAGTTGGAAAAAGGAGCGGTGGAATTGGAAGAAATGGACTTCTCCCTTTTCAAATTAGTCGCAGAATTAAAATCCACTTTAGGGATCAGCGCTCGAAAGAAAAATCTAGAATTCGAAGTAATCCAAGATCCAGATCTGGTTGAATTTTACAAAGGGGATTCGTTGCGAATCAGACAGATCCTAATGAATTTGATCGGTAACGCAGTCAAATTCACGGATAGAGGAAAAGTTAGTCTGAAAGTGACTAGGGAAGAAGGAAAACTCCACTTTGCTGTCCAAGATACTGGGATCGGGATCCAGCCGGATCGAATGGATAAAATTTTCGAACCTTTCACTCAGGCGGATATTTCCACTACTAGACGTTATGGTGGAACGGGACTTGGTACAACCATCTGCAAACAATTAACTGAATTGATGGGCGGCAAAATTTGGGCGGAGAGCTCTCTTGGAAAAGGAAGTACATTCCATGTCCTTCTTCCTTTAAAAGAAGGAAAACCTAAACAAGAGACCAAGATCCAAACAGGGATCAAACTTCCGGCTTTAAAGATCCTAGTCGTGGACGATGTGGAAAAAAATACAGAGCTAATTTCTCTTCTTCTCCAAAACCTAGGACATCAGGTGGAATCGTCCTATAACGGAGAAGATGCGGTAAAAAAAATCACGACTGGATCTTTTGATCTGGTTCTAATGGACGTACAGATGCCGGTGCTGGACGGTCGTCAAGCGACTAGAGTTATCCGAATGCATGAGGTCCAAGAAAACGTTTCCAGGACCCCTATTTTAGCATTGACCGCCAGCGTTTTTGAAGAAGATAAAAACGCAGCGAGTTTGGCCGGGATGGATGGATTCATCTCCAAACCTGTGGAGATGGACCAGCTAATAGCGGAGATCGCAAGAGTATTAGGTTATTCCGAAAGGAATGCCGATCCGGAAATCGTGTCTCCCGGAAAAGAAGTGGAATGGGATCCTAAACGGGCTTCTGTGCTTGCTAAGGAACTATCCGAATCTTTCCAAAGAGGTTCGATAGAAGAAGAATACGTGGAAGAATTTTCGGACCTGATCCGAACAAAAGTGGAAAATTCCGATTTTAAACTTTTTAGTTCTAAAATAGAACAATTCGAATTCGAAGAAGCTTATATTCTTCTCAAAAAATTCATTACCCAACTCGGATTGGATACGGATCTCGGAAAATAAAATGAGCCATCTACTCGATGATAGACCTAAAATTTTAGTCGTAGACGATGAAGCTGCAAATCTGCAGGTACTCAAACAAATATTACAAGAAGATTATAGACTTTTTTTTGCAAAGGATGGGATCAAGGCCGTTGAGCTTGCGATTTCCGAAAAACCGAATCTCATCCTTTTGGATGTGATGATGCCTGGAATGACAGGGCATGAAACCTGTAAAAAGCTCAGGAGTGAATCCTCTACTTCCAGGATACCTGTGATATTTGTAACAGCTATGGCGGAAGAAGAAGACGAGGCGGACGGTTTTGAAGCGGGAGCCGTGGACTATATTACAAAACCTGTAAGTCCTGCTATCGTAAAAGCTAGAGTAAAAACACATCTTTCTTTGGTGAGGAATGACGAACTAAAAGAGACTAGGCTCCAGATCATCCAAAGATTGGGTTTAGCGGCCGAATACAAAGACAATGAGACAGGGCTTCATGTGATCCGAATGAGCCATTATTCGGAAACTCTTGCTAGGGCCTTGGGCTATTCTCAGGACACCGCAGACAAAATTCTGCATGCTTCTCCCATGCACGATATCGGCAAGATAGGAATTCCAGATAGTATATTACAAAAACCTGGTAAACTAGATCCGGAAGAATGGGAGATCATGAAAACCCATCCCACCATAGGTGCGGAGATTATCGGGGACCATGATTCTTTGCTCTTACAAATGGCGAAGAGTATCGCGCTGAACCACCACGAAAAATGGGACGGAAGCGGTTATCCAAACGGGATCAAAGGAGATGCAATTCCGGTGGAAGCAAGGATCGTAACGATCGCAGATGTATTCGATGCACTTACCACGGAAAGACCTTATAAAAAAGCCTGGAGTGTAGAAGACGCAGTCAACCATATCCGAAAAGGGGCAGGATCTCATTTTGATCCAGGTCTTGTTCCTATATTTTTGAATTTGATGCCTGAACTTTTAGAGATCAGAGAACGCTGGGCAGAAACCTAAAAAATTATAACACACCCTTAGGCGGAAGAAAAAGGACCTCGTCCTGGTTGAAACTCGCAGGTTGAGAATACAAACTTTCTAAAAAGACGGCAGCATCCGAAGCAGGGACCATATCTTCTTTTTTGAAACCTTCTCTGCCATCCCAGATCGGAGTGTCTATTGCTCCGGCGTACACAGTTGTAACTCTTATCCCACGGTCTTTTACTTCTTCTCGAATTGCTTTTGCAAAACCGGCAAGGCCATGTTTAGATGCACAATAAGGAGAAGATTCCGGAAACCCTTGCCTCCCCGCAGTGGAAGAAATATAGCAGAGAAGAGATCCCTTTTTCATAGAAGGCAGAAGTTTAGAAGTCAGTAAAATAGGAGCGCTTAAATTCAAGGTAAGATGTTTTTGCAGATCTTCCCATTCTAGATCTTCTATTTTTAAGAATAGACCGTCACCGGAAGCGAAATAAATGGCATGGATCTCTTCCCAGCGTTCCGAAAGAAAAGAGGTGAATTTTAGGATCTGCTCAGGTTCCGCAAGATCGCAGTAGTAATTTTTTCCTCTTTCGAAACTTTCCTCCAAGGGTCTACCCCTTCTGGAAACCCCGATCGGGAAATACTCAGAATTTGCATTCAATTTTTCTAATAAAGATCTGCCGATCCCTGATCCGGCCCCGACTACAAGGATATTTTTAGATCCCATATTCTTACTTGGACATCGCCCGCACTTTTAATAAAAAATCCGCAGCTTCTAAATGCCGATTCGCCTGGATCAGATCCTTTCCCCAAACTGTGATCCCATGTTTTTCTATAATACAAAATGGAACCCTAGGTTTTGTCTCGGTAAGATGTTTTTCCAAATGATCCGAGATATCCTGCACCTTAGGATAATTGTATAGAACCGGAACGGCAACATTCGGGTTCTCATCCCAGATACCGAATGCCTTAATGATCTCTAATGGAAGAAGTGGAAGATCCTCGATCGGATTCTCCTTGGAAACTCCGATCTCGATCAGATTAGATTCAGGAGTATGAACATGAAGAGAACATCCCATTTCAGGAAAGGCTTTATAAACTGCTCTATGTATTGAAGTTTCCGCAGAAGGTTTGAGACCTTCTCTGCCTTTCCAACCTTCTAATACTTTTCCAGATTGTATCTCTACAGGAAGAAAATCTTTTCGAGTCAGTTTGTTCTTATCCAAACCGCTTCCGCTTACCCAGAATACGTTAGGATCTTTTTCGTCCTTGATAGAAAGGTTGCCCGCAGTTCCAGGCATCCATCCTTTAGAATGATATAGAACTCCCGACTCCGCAAGGCGGGTCAGGATCTTTTTTTGGGACATTTTTCAGACTAAGGCCGTAGTTTCTTCTACGTAATTCGGAACCCAGCCGCTCATGTCTTGGAAATAACGGACCGCTTTAATTCTTTTGTTCTCGTCCAGAGTGAACCAGTGGTTCGTATTCTTAGGAACAGAGATGAAATCATCCTTCTCCACTTTTACTAAAAACTTTTCGCCGGCGAGTGAGAATCCGAAAATCCCGGAACCATCTACGATATAACGAACTTCGTCGTCAGTATGATAATGCACTTTATCGAATTTGGCCAACATCTCGTTCAGGCCTGGAACTTGCGGATGAAGAACGATCAAATCTCTGGATTGATATCCTTCTTTTTCCTTTAAGGTCTCGAAACGATTGTCTAGATTTTTGAGGAGAGCTTCTTTCTCCTCGTCTACAAGAGTCAACTTGTCCGTAAGAGAATTTGAATTGTTAGGAACCGGCCAATGATCATATTGAATCCCTCTCTTATTCAGAAAAGATTTCACTTCAGAATTGTCTTTGATTTCAGGCAGTCCCGGTTTTTGGATTATAGTCGCCATCTGTTCCTCCTTTAGGTGGTTTCCCTTTTTGGCTCCGCACCCTTAAAGCCGTATCGCGACCTCTTGTCTATATAAAGGCCGCTTTTATAAAACCTTATTTATTGACCCTCTCCACGTAGGTAAGATCTCTCAAGTCGATCCTGATAGAATCTCCTTGTTTGATAAAAATAGGTACGTTGATCTCTCCACCGGTTTCTACAGTTACTCTTTTCAGAGCTGTTCCGGAGGTATCACCTTTCAGACCCTCTTCCGCATAAGTTACTTCCAGGATCGCAAAGTTTGGAGGAGTCACTCCGATAGGTTTACCTTCGTAGAAGGAAACTTCCATAGCGGTCTCTTCCTTTAAGAATGGAAGGATGTCCTCTAAGTATTCTTTAGACACCGGAAGCTGTTCGAAGTCGTTCGTGTCCATAAAGATAATATCATCGCCCTCGGAGTAACAGATGGTCATCTGTCTCTTTTCCAATTCCACGGATTCTAATTTTTCCGCAGCCTTGAAGGTCCTTTCGATGGAACTGTTACGGACCAAGTTCTTTAATTTTGTACGGATAAAGGCGGATCCCTTTCCCGGATTCACGAATTCGCTTTTTACAACGGAATAAAGTTCTCCCTCAACCTTGAGAACCATTCCCTTTCTAACTTCAGTGATGCCTAAGTTCATAAACGACCTAAAATAAATATTACGCTCCTTCTATATCCTTTCGGGAAGGCCGGGTGTCAAGCGATGTACTCGGGCTACCTTCGTTAATTGTAATATTTCAGGGCCAAAATCCGTTCGACTTTTCCCCTTACAAGAGGAGAATCCCCCTTTGGAAAAGATTTCCGGAGAACCAAAAGATTCGATGAAACAAAAATTAACGCTCTTACTCCTTCTGTCTGCCGTGCTATCGGTAGCCAATTGTAAAAAAGAACCCTTACTGATCACAGGCTCCGAAACCATGCATACATTATTGAACGTGGTAGCGGCCGGATACGCTAAGAAGAATCCGAATGTAGAAGTTACCGTCCAGGGAGGAGGTTCCTTTGAAGGGATAGAAAAATTATTCGAATCCAAAACTGATATAGCCGCTTCTTCCAGACCATTAACTCCAGAAGAACAAACCCAGTTTGAAAGAAAGGGAAGATTCGAGAATGTACTGATCGGTTATGATGGGATCGCTATCGTAGTGAATCCTGCAAATACTGTTTCCAAACTTACCTTGGAACAGATTTCCAAAATATTCTCCGGAGAAATAAAAGATTGGTCCCAATTAGGCGGAAAACCGGGGCCTATTCATGTAGTTCTACGAAACGATAAGAGCGGAACTGCCGCTTATTTCGAAACTCATATCTTAAGACAAAGAGACTTGGGAGAAAAAGAATACCAAGCTTCTAAGAAGAAAGAGTTCACAAGTGATTCCAAGGTGGTAGCGGATAACGATGAGATGGCAGATCTGATCGAGAAAGATATTGCATCGGTTGGATTTATGGGAATGGGAAGTGCACAGATCCAGAACAAAGGAAAAGTAAAAGCGGTTCCTTATTCCAAAACAGGAAAGGATCCTTTTGTGGAGCCAAACATCCAAAATGTTTCCGAAAGAAAATATAAACTCTCTAGAGGATTGTACCTATTTTATCTCTCCGATAGAGGTAAAAAAATTGATGAGTTCATTACTTATATCACTTCGGAAGAAGGACAAGCTATGGTGCTGAAAAGCGGCTATTTAAGAAGTACATTAAGTACTGTAGAAGTAGAAGCCACCAAACCATAAATTCCTAGTTCTGTCCGAAAAAAGGTTGCGAAAGCCGTTTTGTTCCGTCTAAGGTTAGATAGTTATGAAGCGGCTTTGGCTCTTGCCTCTGATCTTATTCATGGTAGTCGCCCTCTTTAGCGAGGTCGTGGCCAGGGATTATAGTACCGCTAAAAGTTATTCTTTCCAAAAAAAAGCAAGGACCCAGTCCTTCCGAGACGGTAACGACCAAGGACTTCCTTCCTTATTCTCTGCAAGTGCAGATGATGCAGTCATCGGACTATTCACTAAATTCTCCCAGATAGCTTCCGGATTAAAGAGTAGTCTTCTTCCGAATGATCCAGGTCGCAATTTTTACTTTCACACTATAGCATATCGTTATCTTTTTCTTCCCCCTCCGGTCTGACCGGCTTTCATTCTGTAAGTCCTCGGGAGGACTTTTTCCCCGTAAAAAGCATGAATGCGGTTTCGGGCAAAATTCCGCTTCGGCAAAAATAGAAAACGGGAAATCCTGCTCATCCTTCTCCTAAGTCTCCAACTTTAATCGATGGGCATTCTCCTTGAGGTTATATAAATAAACGACTCGAATGGAAACCTAGGTTTGGTTTCCTTTTTTTTATGCGGATACTCGGTTGACTGGAATCACAGGCATGAGAATCCATTAGTAAGAGGGCTTCTTGGAACTCGTTTCCTCATATCAAAAACAAAAGACTGTTTCCGGATCTGAATGGTTGGACTGGAAATGGCAGATCCAAAATCGGATCAAAAACGGATCCGAACTGGAAAATTATATCCGCATCAGTTCGGAAGAAAAAGAAGCATTGCTCGCTTGCTCGGAAGTGTTCAGCTTCTCCGCTACTCCCTATTATCTTGGCCTCGCAGATCCTGAAGATCCAAACTGCCCTATTCGATTACAAGTTTTGCCAAGAAAGGAAGAACTACATACTAGAGCCTGGGACAGAAAAGACCCATTAGCGGAAGAATCCTATATGCCTGTCAAAGGAGTGACTCATCGTTATCCGGACAGGGCACTTTGGTATCTTTCTCATGTATGTGCTGTCTATTGTAGATTCTGCACTAGAAAAAGAAAGGTTTCCCAATCCTCAGGAACTCCAGGCGCAGAAGACTGGAAAGACGCATTACGTTATTTTCGAGAACACCCTGAGATCAAAGAAGTGATCCTTTCCGGGGGAGATCCGCTGAATCTTTCCGACTCCAAACTGGACTATCTACTTTCTGAATTAAAATCGATCCCTCATATCAACCAGGTGCGTATCCATTCCAGGTATCCTGTTACACTTCCTATGAGGATTACCCCCGAGCTTTGCCAGGTCTTGAAAAAACATTTTCCGATCTATCTGGTCACACATTTCAACCATTCCAAGGAACTAACGGAACTGGTAAAAGAAAGGATCGGGATGCTAGTGAAAGAAGGTGCAGTTACCGTTCTGAATCAGGCTGTACTTTTAAAAGGGGTCAATAATTCTGTAGGAACTTTGACAGAATTATTCTACGGACTGACTAAAATAGGGATCAAACCGTATTATCTACACCAATGCGACGAGGTATTCGGATCTTCTCATTTTAGGGTCCCGATAGAAGAAGGCGTGGAGCTTATGAAGCAGATCCGAGGAAGTATCAGCGGACTGAGTGTGCCCCTATATGTGGTGGATCTGACAGGAGGAGGAGGAAAAGTCCCTCTGCCTGCGAACTATCTGGAAGAGACCAAAACTTCTTCTTATGTATTCCGAAATTATAAAGGAGATCTGTATGAGATCGGTTTTTAGAGTTATCATTTTACTCATATCCACCCTGGCCCTTATAGAGTGCAAAAGCCACCAGGAGAATCCGACCTCGGTCACACCTGAAAATCCGTCGGCACTTCGACTCAATTACGATGTAGTATATTATACCGGCGGGCATTCCGTTTTACTGAACTCAGGAAGATTATTCGCCAGGGGTCTATTTTACGAATGTAAAATATCCGACACGAATTCCAGTTTTGAAAGTTTCCGGGCCTCCTCTTATACTGAAGACAATTCCAACGATTTCAGACAATTGGTATCCGAAACGGACCAGTCAAAATTCAATTCTAGACAATTCCAATATTTCCCGATGGGGGAAAATTCCAGGGCAACAGTATTTTCAGGCTGCGCCAAAGGATCCGGAGCAGAAAAATGCTACGTTCGTTGGGAATGGCAAAAAGAGACCTTTATATTCGTATTCGAAACCCAATTGGAAAACAAAAAGGGATTGGGCACAGCGGAATTAGGAAAAGAATTCCACGAATTCATAAGCCGGGGAATAAAAGCTTTTTAAAAGTGTATTTTCTTGACCGATTTCCATCCAGAAAGTATTTTATCCGGCGGGGAGAAGAGATCCCGGGGATAAGACAAAATGTGGTTAAAATTGGGGGATACCGAGGTCATTAATCTAGACTATATCTCCTCCATAAAAAAGAACGTGGCGGCAAACTCGATAGAGATCACCTACCATGACTTCAACCACGTAAAATCATTACCCTTTGGAGATCCGGAAGATAGAGATCGGGCCTACAAAGCCATTTTGGAAAACCTTTCCAGGATGCGTTTGTTTTTCGAATAGTAATATCTTCTTATATTCCTAGAGTAGAGACCAAAACGATTCTTAAGCCATGGAACGAATTAAAGAAAATCTATCCAGCGTCTCCTCCCTAAAACCATTTGAACTTATATTTTTCGGTTCTAGACAAAGAGGAGAAGGAGACGAATCCTCCGACTTCAACTTCCTCGTGCTCGCAGATCCTTCCGATCAGCTCAAAGGAAATTTTATCCGAGAGATCAACAGGGCTATGGAACCGCTCCAAAGCCAGGGACAGGTAAACTTACTCGCTGCAGACTGGGACGGATTTCGCACCAGAATGAGAAGTTACGACCCAGGTGCCATCCATATCTGCGAACTGGGCGAGCCTTACTTCGGTTCCGAATACTTTCCAATCATTAAAGAAGAATGGGACAAGCTTAAATCCGAGCCTATCGACGGAAACACCGCAGGCAAATATTTAAGAAAACGTTATAGATTTTACAAAGGGATCGTTCCCCGCAATACAAAAGAAGATGTAGTCCGCATGGAAAGACTTCTAACAGTCTATCTCCAAAACTGGATGTTCCGACATATCGAAGATCTTGGAATAGCAGAGATCGTAAACTCGGATATCCCTTCCAGGATCGGACCGATGTTCCGCGGGCTTTATTCTAAGGAAGCCAAAGGGAACACTTTGGAACTACTCGAACTATATGAAGAAGTTCTAAAGTTAAAAAAGGAACTCCGCTCTCCTGAGTCCCATTTCTCCGTGGAAAGATTCAACCAACTCAAAGAAACTCTCCGCTTCGAAGAAAAAGAGATCCGCATTTTAAAACTGAACTATTAAGGTTTGGCCGGCTTGCGAACGACCCATAGGGAGTGAGTAAGTCCGAAATATACGAAGCGGGATCACTATTTACAAAAATTTTTATCCTATCGCAAAGACTTAGTTAGACTAACATTTTCAATTATGCTAAAATGCTCGTTCATAAAAATGAAAAGAGCAGGAATATGAGAAAAATAATATCTTTAGCTTTCCTCACACTTGATGGGGTCATGCAAGCTCCTGGCAACCCTACAGAAGAAGAAGACGGGCCTGAGATCCAAGTCCATGGAAGTACGAACCTACTCCAAACATTATTAAAACATAATTTGATAGATGAACTCTGGCTCAAAATCTATCCAGTGGCCATCGGAAAGGGGAAAAAATTATTTGGTGAAGGGACAATCCCAGCGGCCTTCCAGCTAATAGAGAACAAAGTCAGTACTAGCGGAGTCATTATAGCAAATTACAAATTCGCAGGACAAGTCCAAACGGGGTCTTTCGCTCCTGATTAAGGAAGGTATTAGTTTGAGATCCTTTGTATGTAGGAACTCCTACAGATCTTTCTTAGAAAAATCGTTTACCGCTTTAGCCAAGATTGAATCTGCAATTTCTTCTCCCCAGATAGAACAACCTTTCACGGAAGGATGAAATCCGTCCGAACAAAAGATCCCTTCCGAAGAAATGGATCCGATCTTTCTCATCGGGACATGAAATACATTTTCTAGTTTTGAAGAAAGATAAGAAGAAGCCTGATCTAAAAGTCTGGCCTTCCAGCCTAAAACAAATCTCATTGTCTTAGGCAAAGAAGGAAAAATCCCAAGAGGAGGAACTCCAGCAATAAAGACCGGAGTGCTTGGATACTTGGATCTACAAACATCAATCAGATCTTGTAGATCAGAAGACCACTTTTTCTGAGTATTCAATTTCACTACATCGTTCGCGCCCAAAGCAAGAACGATCGCATCCGGAAAAGACTCAGGCAAACGAGATCCGAACTTCTCCTTTGCTTCTTTCAAAGTGATCCCACTTTCTCCGATCGCTTTCCAAAATATCTTCCTTCCACTTTTATTTTGTAGAACGGAAGCAATTTGGCCAGTCAAAGAACTTTTATAATCGGGAATTCCCACACCTGCAACGGTAGATTCTCCCAAAACCAAAAGATGGAAAGGATGAGAACCTGGAAATTCCCCAGAGTCCGGACCGGAAGCTTCCGGCAAACGTGGGATCGTTTTACGAGCCTTCAACCCCTGCCATATAAGTAAAGGAGACAAGAGAAGGCTTGTAGTATAAAATGGGAACTCTTTCATTAGAACTTTCTAATTTCTTAATTCTCTCAGTAGATTTGCATTGCCAGTTACCGCCAAAGCCGCAGCCAGACCCCCCATCATCGCACCAGCAATCCCAGGAGAAGCCGCGTCCGCGCCGGTCAAGTATAGACCTTCAACCGGAGTTCTTACGTCGAACCAAGGACATTTTTCCTTTTTGTATCTTTCCGGCACACAAGCCAAACCATAGATAGCGCCATCCGGATGAGAAGTAAAATGTTCATTCGTGATCGGAGTGGAAAGTTCTGCAAATTCAACTAGTTTAGTAAGACCAGGAAATCTAAGCTCCAATGTGGACAGGATACGACTTATGATCTTCTCCTTAAATTCCTTATAATCTTCTCCCCTCTTCTTCCAAGGTTCATCTTTCCATTCCGCAAAATTGGAATAATCTGTGAATGTAATTACATCCATTGTATGAGACTTGGCTTCCGGGTTCTTTAAACTTGGGAAAGAAAGATATAGATTCGGTATTTCATCACTTTCAGAAAGCCAATCATTCCTTTCTGAAAAATTCTTATCATGATCCGGAGAAGCGAAAATCCAATAGTTCTCTCCTTTAAATCCGAATTTTGCAGGACTCTCGGAAAGACCAAGATAAAGGCAAATACTTGTAGTCATTCTTTCTCTATTATAAAAGTCTTTTAGATCCTTTCTGAAAGATATCGGATATGAATCCGGGATCAATTTTGTATAAGTAGGGTAAGCTCCCGCGCATGAGATCACAACCGGAGCGAAAAAGTCTCTCTCATGCCCTTCTCCTCTCAATGCCTTAGCCTTAACCCCTACTACCTTTCCATCTTTGATCAGGATTTCCTTTGCTTCTACGGAAGATAAGACTGCGCCACCATTCTCTTCTAGGATCGGTTCAATCGAATCGAAAATTTTACCGGCACCCCCCACCGGATAATAACCTCCATTAATGTAATGCTGCACTAATGTAGCATGCATCGCAAAAGCAACTTTAGAAGGTGGAAGTCCATAATCCCCCCATTGGGCGGCTAAAATTCCCTTCAAATCCTCGCTCTTAAAATTTCTATCGAAATAATCCTTGAGAGTTACTACGTTCCCTTCTCCCAGAATACCGATGAGAGAATCCAAAGGCGGAGGAGAAAGTCTCATCATGATCGCCTTTCCAAAAAGGACTGAAATTTTTCTAATATCCTTTAAATATCTTTCGATGGCTTCCTCTTCCTCAGGGAATTGACTAATTAGATCCGATTTGAACTTTTCCGGATCTCCATAAATATCGAAGTTTCGAGTAGGGAAAACCAAACGTTCGAAAGGATCCGGCATTCTTTTCCAGGTAAGTTGTCCACGAGTGATCTTATCCGAGATCTTCTTACAAAGCCCGCCTTCATGCATATCGCCTACATAGTGAATGCCCACATCCCAATGATACTTTCCTTGTTTTCTCTGGAACTCATGTGTAAAACCGCCCGGTTGAAAATGTTTTTCCAGGACCAGGACTTTCTTTCCTGCTGATTGGGCCAAAAGACTGGCGGTAGTTAGGCTTCCCATTCCGGAACCTATAAATATAATGTCGAATTCGTTTCCTACTTGATCAATATTCATTGACAAACCTCTTATTCGCATTCAATGTGAACACTGAACACATTCAGTTCTATAATCAAAGCCTTTAATGTAATACATGTCAACATGAAAAATTCCCAAGAAAAAAATTCATACCACCATGGAGACCTAAAAAGAGCCTTATTAGATGCCTCCATACAGATCTTAAAAGCAGAAGGTTATAAGGCCTTAAGTCTCAGAAAAGCCGCCACCCTGGCCGGAGTTAGCCAATCTGCCCCTTATAGACATTATCCGGACCTGGAATCCTTGTATGCAGACATCGCAGAAGAGGGATTTAGAATGTTGGCTGAAAAACAAAAGAGGCTAAGAGCAAAATATAAAAAGAGACCTTTACTTTTGTTCAGAGAGTCAGGAGTTTCTTATGTGGAATTCGCATTAGAAAATCCTGATCTATTTCGGATCATGTATGGAAATCAGATCGAAAGCCATTTAAAATACGATTCTTTGATAAAAACCGAAGACGAAACATTTCAGATCATAGTGGAGATCATCAAAGATTGCCAAAAAGCAGGGCTGATCCCGGAAGGGAATGCGGAAAAAGCGGCGACCTCCGCTTGGACAATGGCTCATGGAGTTGCAGTATTATTATCAGGTCAACAGATGATGTTTCGAGCTATCGATATAAAACAAGCAAGAAAGATCACTAAGGACTTAATCCAATTCTTATATACTGGACTAAAAGCATAATTCGCGATATGGCCACTACTAAGCGTCTATAAGAATATTATTATTCTATCTTTTATCGAAAAGATAATGGGAAACGATCCATTCCTCTCCGTTTTTGTATTTCCAAAGTTCAGCACATGCCATGAAGAAAGTTTTCCAGTAGACGAACCATTTCACAGCTTGTTCTTTGCCGTAGGTTTCTCCTAAAATTTCCAAAATTTCTTTTTTATTCTTATACATATTGGAAAGCCAAGCTTCGGAAGTAAGCGCATAATTTTTTCCGTTTACCACCCATTGGTCGCAAATCTGAAAATCCTTTTGGAAATATAAGAATAGATCATGAGAAGGCATCTGCCCTCCCGTAAAAAAATATTTCGCCATCCAATCGGTATCATCCACAACTTCAAAAGGATAAGCGAATTTTTTATGAGTAAATATATGTACGAAAAATTTTCCCTTTGGTTTGAGAAAGCTCGCTAGCTTTTCGAATAGGGCTTCGTAGTTTTTCATATGCTCTAACATTTCTATGGAGATGATCCTATCGTATTTCAGACTCGTCTTAAATACGTTCATATCTGAGGTAATGATATTCAGGTTCTTTAAACCTCTTTTCTTTGCCTCTGAATCTATAAACTTTTTTTGGCTTTTAGAATTGGAAACTCCTGTTACTTTACATTTCGGATACTTCTCCGCTATATAAAGAGAAAGTGAGCCCCAACCGCAACCTAGGTCCAAAACGTTCATCCCGTTTTCTAGCTCTGCTCTTTTGCAAGTCAGTTCCAGCATAGTTCTTTCTGATTCATCTATACTTACATTGGGAGAAGTCCAATAGCCTGAGCTATACTTCATATATTTTCCCATTACCAATTTGAAAAAAGAAGAAGGAACCTCGTAGTGCTGCTCATTCGCGGCTTTGGTATCTATTGCAATAGGAGATTGTTTTAAAGAATTTACATACTGGATCAGATGTTCCTGATTTTTTTCCAAACTACCCTTATCTTCCATTCGAAGCCTGAGGCGTAAAAGTTGGCGTATCCTGAATCGGATCAACCAGTCCGGGAAAACATCTTTTTCCATTAGAGCATAGATCAGACTCATCTTTAGTTATCCTATATCCTAATTTTAATCTACTTTTTGGGAAACCAAGGGAAGAATGCACTGGTCCTGGATTTATATTCCAAGTAAAGATTCCCTTTGGATCTTAATTGTCCGATCTCATTCAAAGGGATCCCAGTGATCTTAGTTAAAAGAATAAACATGACTAGTGGAGAAATAAGACCGATCCATCCCCAAGGAGAGGCCAAAGAAACCAGACCGAAAGAAATCCAGATCACCCATTCAAAAAAATAATTCGGATGCCTGCTATATCTCCAAAGACCTATATCGCAAACCTTCCCTTTATTCGCAGGGTCCAATTTGAATTCTGCTAATTGGAAATCTGCGACTGATTCGCCCCATAATCCTACTATAAAAACGCAGAGACCGATCAATTCTAAAGGATGAGTTTGGATAGAAGGATTCAGAGCAGGAAAAAGAAATGGAAGGCTTAAGATCGTCCCTAGAATTCCTTGAAACTGAAATACATTGATGAAAAACTTTCGATCTACCTGATCTCCATAATCCTTTCGAAATTCAGTGTATCTTGCATCTTCATGGCCGGTCAGAACTCTTGTGGTAAATATAAAATACGAAAGTCTCCAACCCCAAACAGTAGCCATAAAGGCGAAAATCGCTTTCCTTACAGAAAAGGCATCACCTAACAGAAAATATACGATTGCAACCGTAGAAATACAAAGTCCCCATCCTACGTCTACGATCGAATAGTTTTTGATCAGTTTTCCAATCAGCCATAGAAGGCTCATTAAAAAGAATACTACCACCCAGGCACTGAACATCAAAGAAACGGCTTTTTCGTACATTAAGCTACTCCGATATACATGGATTCATTTACGGACGATCTGGTTTGCTTTTTTAACCAGGATTAATAATAGAAAATAAGAAACCCCTGCAGGAATTGGCACCGAACAAGTCCAACCCAAGACCGCATATCCTGCAGAATGAGAAAGACCTTCCCAAACCTGAGTACTGTCCCCTTCTGCAAGCCGATAGGCCCAAGTCAGATCAAGTTCCTTACCATACAAGTAAGCTCCTAATTTTAAAAAAGGCACAATTAGAAAAACTTGAAATGGATACATCGCATAATTTGCGATCTGAATAGAGACCGGATTCAGCCTCAGAACAAAACCTAAGAAGGCGCATAACGCCATAGTGGTCCCAATTAAAGGAAAGATACCTATTGCTCCGCCTATTGCCAGAGATAAGGCGATCTTTTCCGGACTGGTTCCGGTCTTTAATTCTTCCAATATCCTTACTTTTGCCTTAGCTAAAAAAGAAGGTTTCGATTCTTGGTTTTCTAATTTCGTCACTGAGAATTCAATCCGAGATTATTCGGCCTGGTATACACTACCTGCACCACGCTGATATTTCTCATATGGAAGGCTGCGGCGCAATACGAAAAATAATATCTCCACTTGCGTAAAAAGGATTCGTCATAACCCATATTTCGGATTGACGATAAATTTTCTTCGAATCCCTTCTGCCAAGACATGAGAGTTTTATCGTAATATTTCCCAATATCTTCCAATTCATGGAGAAACATATCTCCTGTTTTATTGATCGCTTCATTGATCCTAGCAATAGAAGGTAAAAGTGACCCGGGGAAAATATGTTTTTGGATAAAATCCACTCCCTTCCTAAAAGACTCATATCTGGAATCTGGGCAAGTGATGATCTGGTGGGCCATAAGTCCGTCTTTTTTCAAAACCCGATTACACATGGCAAAGAAGTCTTCGAAATATTCGTGACCTACAGCTTCTAACATTTCCACAGTCACGATCTTATCGTAAGTGCCCTGTACTTTTCTATAATCTTCGAGTCGGACTTCTATCTTATCTTCAAGTCCCAAGCTTGTGATCTTTTCTTTTGCAAATTTGTATTGTTCTTCCGAGATTGTGTAAGATGTCACTTTGCATCCGTATTTTTTAGCTGCATAAGTGGAGAATGCACCCCAGCCCGTTCCAATCTCCAAAAGATGATCGGAAGTTTTGAGTTTTAATTTTTTACAAAGATTTTCTATCTTTGCAAGTTGCGCTTCTTCCAAAGATTTTCCAGGATCGACAAAGTAAGCGCAGGAATAAGTCATAGTAGGATCTAAGAATTTTTTATAAAAATCGTTTCCTAGATCGTAATGTTCGGAAATATTTTTTTTACTTCCTCGAATGGAATTATTCCGGAATAAATGTAACAGTCGATTTCCTAAATTCATCAATGTAAGATGAATGAAATTCTTATTGGAACCGCTGACCGAAGGTGTACTTTCTAAATTCAATAAGAACCAACAAATGATCGCGCGGATATCGTCCGTGTCCCAATCACCGTCCATATAAGATTCTGCGAGGCCAAGATCTCCGTACAATACCAACTTTTTGAAAAACTTTCTGTCTTTCACTTGCAGGATCGCATGATGAAACTCCGGAGCATCCGAAGAATTAGGATTTCCTAAATATCTTTGCCCTCCGTCCGGAAAGAGTATCCTTAAAGATCCTCTTTGCATCCCCGACAAAGCGGAGAAGAAGATTCTTTCATAAAAACTTAAAGTTCGACTTTCCGAACCTACGGTTTCCTGTAACGATTCACCTTTTACTATATTATCGCCTTCCAAGATGCAATCCTCTTTGTTTGTCTAACCCTTCGTTCTTTCGAATGAAAGGAAGTTTTTTCAAGTAAAGAAGTAAGGCCTGCCAATGGATGAGTCCGATCACTCTAAGGGTTACGAAAGGATATTTTAAGAACATCCAGATTAGATTTAGATCCGTCAGATCCAAAACCTTTCCGGTATAAGTTGTCACCATGACTCTTTCTTCATTTTCGAAAGCGTCTATCTTTAAGTTTACCCTTCCACCCTTAGGCGGATCTAAATGAAATTCGAACTCTGAGTCCAAACCGACGAACGGAGATACATAGAAGAACTTCCCTTCTTTCTTTTTAAATCCTTTCTGATGAAAGGACCCTTTTCCAAGGAAGTATAACTTCATCTCCCCGAACGTATTCCCAACCTCTACAACGGCACATATTGGATTTCCGTCCTTATCCTCGGCAAAATAAAACGATACCGGATTAAAGACGTAACCGAATACCCTCAGGTTGGTGATTAGCGTTACCTTTTCTACCTTCTCTTTGACTCCTTCCTGTTTTAAGTACTCTAAAAAATTTTCTTTTATACCTTCTTTTCCGAAGTTTAAATGATCCTTATCCTTAAAAGAAAATACTCGAAACTTATTATTTCCAAGCATCCATAAACGATCGTTCACTAGATCGAGCTCGTCCAGGTCCAATTGAAATGTGAAGATCCCGTAATTAAACCGATTCGGTTTAGGGATCTTACGATCATGCATTACCCTGGCTTCGACTATCTTGGAATTTAATCCCATACCTTCCTTCCCAGCAGGGTCTCCGACAATTCTTTAGCAGACCAGAAGGCGTCCTCATGGAATCCATATCTAAAATAACTGCCGCAGAAATAGATAGGCCCATTTCTATTCAGTTCGGATAATCTTCCTTGCGCTTTTAAAGAGCCGACGTGAAAAAGAGGATGTTCGTATTTTATCCTTTTCAAGATCTTTTTAGGATCTGCAAGTCCGGGATCTCCTATCGACAGAAAATAATCCTTCTTTTTGGAAACTCCCTGTAAGCTGTTCATCCAATAGATCGTATGAGGACGTATCTGTCCTTGGATCCGGTCCATTCTATAATTCCAAGAAGACCAGGTTGATCTTGTTTTTGGCATTACGGAATCATCCGTATGTAAGGTCGCAATATTCTCTTGGTATTCGAACTGAGATAATAACTCCCTCTGCAAAGATGTCGGCTTTTTCAAGATAGATAAGGAACTGTCTGCATGACAGGCAAGTATGACCTTATCGAATAATTCAGACTTATTCCCTTTAAATGTAAGTTTAGCTTTTCCAGTTGGAGTAATTTCTACACCTAACACTGGTGAGTTGACATGAAATCGATTTCGATCTGGTGCTATTAGCCTTTTAACATATTCTATAGAGCCTCCGTCTACAGTGTACCATTGGTGTTGCGTATTCAGTCCAAGGAATCCATGATTCAAGAAGAAACGGACCAAGGAGTGAGCAGGGAACTCCAACATCAGATCTTCCGGAGTGGACCAAACTGCTGAACTCATAGGCACCAGATAGTATGTCAAAAGATCCGGATGATAGCCTTCTTCTTGGATATATCTATGCAAAGAGTACTCTTTGTATTTGGGATCTTGTAATATCCTAGGAGATTCTTGGTTGAATCGATTTATATTTAAGAGCAAACGTAAAAAACGAAAATTGAATATATTCTTTCTTTGAGCAAATAGACCGTTCAATCCTGAGCCGCAGAATTCCAGATCGTCCGGAACATGCTGCACGCTGAAAGACATACTGGTCTTCTTTGTGGGTACGTTCAACTCTTCGAAAAAACGTTTTAAGTTGGGATAAGTAACATGGTTGAATACTATAAACCCAGTATCGATCGGGATCCTTTTATCTTCTTCCGGTACGAATACTGTGTTTGTATGACCTCCAACATAATCAGCCTTTTCAAAAACAGTAATATCGTAATTATCCATTAGAAAATAAGAACAGCCCATTCCGGCAATACCTGAACCTATAATGGCAAGTTTTTCTTTCCTTGGGTTAGAGATACGTTTAGCTTTTTTTTTGACGGGAGGATTCTTTTTCAAAAACTTCCTTCTTCCTTACTGTTTGTATCTTGTTCGAGAATCCTTCGAGAAAGGATCCAAAAGGTTTCTCTATAGACCTAGTTTTCACAGGAACGGTTTGGAAAAAATTTTCCAAAACTCGGCCATTAAAAGGTAAATAGGAGTTTTAGTAAAAACAAATTCGGTTCCGTCTATAGACGATTGTTTTTAAACCTAAAAAGAATATTACAAGTTCTTGTATTTGTTTAACTTACAAGCCGAACCCGTAAGCAAGAGCAAGGTATCTCAAGACCCTAAGAGAGAATACTACCAAGGCAAAGATCCAAAACTTTTGGCGGAAAAATCCAGAGAGCACTGTAATTGGATCTCCTACAAATGGGAGAAAAGAAAATCCCAAGGCCCAATATCCCCATCTGGACATTCTTTCCGCCCAGCCGGAATACGTTTTGGATTCGGAGATCCTTGCTTCTATTTTTTTTCCGAACCAGTACCCCAAAGAATAGTTGAATGCGCAGGCTGCACAATTCCCTATAGAAGCCCAAAACACTGCCTCTCCCGGAGAAAGTCCTGACCAGATCGCTCCCATAAGCGCTGCCTCGGAACTGAAAGGAAGTAAGGTAGCGGCCCCGAAAGAGATCAGAGTTAATCCAGGACCAGCATAGGCCAGTAGGAGTTCCGACAAAAATTTTGAAAGTTCCAACGGGTTCTCCAAGTCCAAGATTTTTTTCAGTATAGATCCAATTTCAAATGACCCCTTCGGGCCTTGGATCGGATATGTAAAGTAAGACGATTTTGACAAAAGAGCGCCTAACCTTGAAAAAAATAATATCTTTATTTGCAGTTTGCATTTTCTCCCTTCTTCCTTCCACTCTATTCGCAGAACCTTTTACCCTAATTGGAGAAGGCACCCAAATCTCCCCTTTCACAGCAAAGCTTGCTGTTGGAGCGGGACAGGCAGAATACCAGTACGGTCTTGCGGGCAGATCCGAAACTTATAGAGCAGGCTTCGAATACAATCCAAGAAACTTAGGTTTCGAACTTGGTGTAAACCGCAGCGGATATTTCGTTCCTCAAGATCGCTCTACCGAGATGGCCTCCGCAATGATTTTGTCGGCTCCATCCTTCGATAATTTTGGATACTATCTTGCTGCGGCGGCAATGATCGATAAGGTAACCTTCTCCAAAACATTCTTAGATCTGGGACCAACATTCCATTTTCGTCCAGGATCCAAATTCGATCCATACATAGGAGCAGGATTAGGGATCGCAGACATAGGTGCAAAACAATCCACTTTAAGAGCCTACGGTAAACTAGGTGTCCGCATGAACTTCGAACGTAGCTTTGTATTTTTAGAATTGGAAGGAGCTTCTATCAACCGCAATTTCCAAGGAGAAAAGTATATCTATGGAGAAGGTTCCGGAATTTTCGGATTCGGTTATTATTTCGGTTCCTCTTCTTCTTCCGACAATAAGGAGACTTCTCCTATAAAACAGAAAGAAGAAGAGCCGGCGCCTAAACAGGAAGAGACTAAAAAAGAAGAGGTTTCTCCTTCTAAATCGGAAGAAGAGAAAACTCCGGAAGAAAATCGTTAAGATCGATCTAGACTCCTTCTTATTTTTTATAGAATAGTAGCGCAATTTTTCGTTTTACCTCGGCGACGACCTAAAAACAATACGAAGCAAGCAATAAAAGCCTGCTTCGTATGGACATCCTGCAGTTTTCCTATCATTCCATCGGTTATATTTCCGGGACCATCTTTACCGTTTTTCTAATAGTTTCTTTGCTAAAGTTAAAAAGCAAAACAAGACATGCTTTGATCTTGATAGCTTATCTGCTGTTTGTCTTATTCTTGAATTTCGGATTCCTAGTCCGGACTTCTTTCTTTCTACCTTCCTTATCCAAGCCTGCTTGTTTCCTAATCGCGCTATATACTTCCTTTTCCAACTTAGTACTTTTATATTTTATATATTCTTTTTTTGGAATAGACCGTAAAAAAGAATCTAGGGTCGCATTACTTACAATATTCTCAGCGGGGATGTTCGGGTTTTTGTTCTATGTATTGAAGAATATTAACTCGGAAGTATCTTATAATTTCAGCATACAAATGTTCGAATTTCAGGAGCCTGAGTCTACGGCGCCTATGGGTTCCATCCATTTTCTGACATTCATTTGGATCTTGATCGTGCTCCTAAGACAGAATCTTAGTTTAAGAAAAGAGCTTACCCTTGAGTCCGATACTAATTCAAGAATAGAGAAGGAAAGAAGCCTCAGAATGTCCCGTAATTTCGGATTGGCAATCTTACTTCATGCATTTTTCTCTCTTACTTATACTCTTTACGGATTGGGTTATCTTTCTTTTTCCAATTTCCAACTGATATTGACTTCTGCCACAAGCTTACAACTTTTCTTGTATACGGTGCTGTATTTGAATTATTTTCCGGAACCTTCTTCTTTTATGATCAAGATACTGGGAGTTTCCTTAGCAACGGTATTGATCCTTCTTTGTGTGGTTGCTCGGATCAGTTTTGTATTGATCGAAAGTCATTATGACGAAGCAAGAAAAACGGAAATAGAGAATCTAAGAGAAAATCTAAAATTAGGCAGAGGGCATATTCTACCTAAAGATGTATTATATTTAATTTCCAGTTCGGACAAAGGTTACACCACTCGTTCCGATTCTTCGGATGGAAACGATATAGGACCTATCTCAAAAAGAATGTACAGAGTACTATCTCTTCCGGAAAACAAACCTGTGTATATAATCTGGTATACATTTTATTCGGAAGGAAGGATCTACGAAATAGGTTATCCTTACGAATCTTACAGCAAGATGATCCATTCCATCGTTTCGATCATCGCCTTGATCTTAATTTCTTCTTCTATCTTTCTGATCCTTCTGCTTCCCTATCTGATCCGCAAGGGGCTCAGGGATCTGCAAACTGATCGGAAGAAGTTTGAATTGTAATCTTAACCTAGCAGATTTCTCATCTGCTCGGAAATTGAGGCTGCCGCTTTTCGGGCTCCTTCCGCGAAATCAGTGCCGGAAGAAGAAAATATAATACTTCTGGAAGAATTGACCAAGGAATTTTTTCCGCAGACCGAGATCACTTCTTCTAAAGAAGCACCTTGTGCACCGTAGCCTGGGATCAAAAAAATACGATCCGGATGAGCTTTACGAATTTCTAATAATTCCTTTGGATGAGTTGCTCCGACGACCAGTCCCACATTTTTAACCGGGAATTTTTCGCTCAGTGCGGCGACTTCTCTGTATAAAGTCCTGCCTGTTTCGGAGAATGTTTTTTTCTGCAATTCGGATGAATCAGGATTAGATGTCAGACAAAGTAAGAACACCATTTTAGAATCGTCTTCTATAAACGGTTTGATCGTGTCCGATCCCATATAGGGAGAAAGTGTAAGAGAATCCACTCCCAACTCTTTGAAAAAGAACTTAGCGTACTGTCTTGCGGTATTATCCAAGTCTCCCCGTTTTGCGTCTGCAACGATAGGGATCTCAGGATAATTTGTCTTAATATGAGAGATCAGTTTTTCGAACTGTTCAATTCCTTTAGAACCGAACGCTTCGAAGAACGCAATATTCGGTTTATAAGCGACCGCATATTCCGCAGTAGCATCTACTATCTCTCTGGAGAATACGTAAAGTTTGTCAGGAGTTTTTTCTAAGGAAGGAGGGAGCTTAGCAATGTCGGGGTCGATTCCAACGCAAAGAAGGGAGTTTAACTTCTCCCTTCTTTTTACGAATTTGGAATAGAAATCCATTACTTTCTTACGATGTACTCTTGCGCAAATGGAGGAAGAGTAAACGCAGCCTTATGGATCTCGGCAGAGTAGTATTTTAAACCTTTCGGAACTCTTTTAGGATCCGGCTCTACTTTATAAGGATCTGGTCCTTTGGAGCAGTAAGTGAAACCTATAATTCCCGAAGGATAAGTAGGAACCACAGTAAAGTAATATCCGCAGTGATCAAATACCTGAGGAATGAATTGGAATAATTCCTTAATTACTTTTCCGTGATAGTAAAAACTTTCCGCCTGAGTTGTACAGATTCCACCTTGTTTTAAGGAAGCAGCCATAGTCTCATAGAAAGGTCTTTTAAATAGAACTTCTGCAGGACCGACAGGATCGGAAGAATCCACGCAGATCACGTCGAAATATTCCTTATAATCCTGTACGTATTTTGCTCCGTCTTCGTATGCATGAACCACTCTTGGGTCTTTCATTGCATTCGCGATCTCTGGGAAGTATTCGTAACAAACGTCTACAACTCCCTTATCGATCTCACAAAGATGAACTTCTTTTACGGAAGGGTGTTTTAGGATCTCACGAACGGTTCCTCCGTCCCCACCACCGATCACTAGTACTTTTTCAGGATTCGGATGGCTCATCATAGGAACGTGAGCGATCATTTCATGATACGCGAACTCGTCCGCTTCGGTCATCATGACCACTCCGTCCAGAGTGAACATTCTGCCAAAACTTTGGGATTCGAATACGTCTATTTTTTGGAAAGGAGTCTTACGAGAATGTAAGAACTCCTTCACTCTAATCTTGAGAGCCCTTCCGTTAGGTAACTCGAGGGTCTCGTCCAGCCAAAGTTCCAATAGTACCTCTTAGAAGCGGTTTGTTACTGTAAGACGCATTGCGGCGCCTTTGAAAAATTTGCGAGTAAACTCAGCCGCAACTTTAGGATCGTACCCTTTACAAGAGAAGATATCGATATAAGAAGTATTGGTATCGTTCGCAAAATGAGCGGAGATACAAGAAGTCTCGATCAACTGCACCATGGAATAACCAGCCACACGATCGTCTTCTCCGAAGTAAACTACTTGGGTTTCACCGAAACGTTTCATCTCGATCAAATCACATAGTTCCACAACGTATTGTTTAATTGCATCAGCGTCACGAATAAGGGCCGCATCACAGTTTTCCAGATCGATGGAGGTAAGAAGTCCCCAAGCTCCGTCTTTGAAAGGTTCATACACTTTCAATTCAGGATCGGATTCGATCTTGGACTGGATATAAGTAGGGAAATTTCCGTCAAAACGTTTACGGACGATTTCTGCCTCTTCGTTGCGAGCCCATGCGAGTTCAGGGTTTTTCATCGCAGGATGATAAGTGATCTCTTGGCCTGCTTCGATGTCACGAAGTGCAACCAGAGTGATATCTCCCTGAAAACCGCAATTTGCATCCGCTGACTGGCGGATATAATGAACGGAATCAATTCCGTCATCATGCAAAGGAGAAACCAGATAGAAGTCCTTATGGACTCTATGAGGAGATGAAAGTCCGGAAATTCCTGCGAGTTCATTCTTATGAACTGCTTTTCCTCCCCAGACTGCTACAACTTCTCCTGCAGAGATAGTTTCCTTTGTGTAAAGGAAAGCTTCTCCCTTATCAGTGGTTGCGATTTCGATACTATTTCTTAAATAAGAAAAACGATTAACTATTTTAAGTTGGTCTTGGATCTTTAGGCTCATTCTCTGATACCTCTCCTCATTAAAGTCTGAAAATAAGTGAAGTCGACCCTTCCTCCCGGAGAGGGGAACTCGTCTTTATCAATTAGGGTGTTTCCGGCTCTGCCGGAGAGAAGATACTTATTTCCCAACTGGTTTGTGAGGTAGGTCTACGCCAAGTTTCAACAAACCGCGCTTCATTTCCACTACGGAGATGCTCTTTGAGCCGAAGCGTTCCTTGAGATATTCCAGAGCTGCCTGATTATCGATTAAGTCTCCGCAAGTGAAGACGTCGATAGCACAATAACCGTATTCTGGCCAGGTATGTATAGCGAAATGGGATTCGCTCACGACAACCACACCGCTCACACCAAAAGGGCTAAATCTATGAAAAACAGATTTAACTGTGGTGGCACCGGAGAGGTCGACTGCCTTCAACATGATATCTTCTACCAATTCGTGATTGTTGATGGTCTCGTAATCACACTCATAAAATTCTGCAATTACGTGCTTTCCCAATGCGTTCATCTACTGCCTGACACCTCCGAACCGATTTTGGTTTAGTAACCGAGCATGCGTATGACTATGTTTTTTTGTCAACTCTCTACGTAAATTTATATTTATTTTTTCTGCGTAGCTTTTTCTAAGATCGGAAGATCCTAAAAACATATTACATTAGAATTTTCTGACGAGTCTTGTCTTCGAATTATACAAGGAGCATCATCATCAAAAATACACGATTTCAAAAATGGGTCCTTTTGAGCTTTTTCGGGCTTTTTTGGGTTATTTTAGGTACGCTGATTTATACAAACAGAGAGAAGTTTAGCTTCTGGAAAACTTCTTCTTTTGTTTTTCATTCCAAACGTGAAGCGATCTCTAACGCGGAGAAGAATGAAAAAAAAGGGATCGTACTTATCTTAACTCCTAGGTCTTGCGGCGACTGTGGCGTAAGTACCACACTCCTAGAGGAATTAGATTCTTTAGGCTGGAGTATTGTAAGGTTGGAAGAAGAAGATCCAGATTACGAAACCGTTCTCTCCGACGATCGATTCTCCGAAATACTGCCAGCGATACAGGAATCTAAACCTGCTTGGGGAGTTTTCAATTTGGGAGAAGAGCTTTTGATTACAAAGCCCGGATTACCAAGCAAATCGGATCTAGAAACGATTTTGTAATAGAGAAGAAGCCAGTGAGGCTTCTTCCTTAATTCAATCTGACTTTTTCAGGAATTCGGAGATGGAGTTCTTGTCCTTCTCCAAAGAATGTCTATGGATCTCTTCGATCACTGTTTCGATCACAGAGCCCATTAAGAATACTCCGGAGCTTACTTTAACGTCGTAACTTCTCTCCGATTCGCCTGGCCCGATCTCCTTGTATACGGAGAATCCCTTGATGGTGACGATGGAATCATTTCCTGGAGGAGCGATCGTAAATTCGTGGGTATTTGTAGAGATATCGAATACGGAATCTTCCAAGAGAGAAGGATCTGAAAGAAGTGCAGCAAGCACCTTTGGCAGGGATTCGGCTAACTTTACCTTTCTTTTTTGGTAAACTTTGTTTCCCTCTTTTCTTTCCTCCAATAATTCCACGTTTTTCAATTCGGGGAATTTATCTAAATATTTGTATCTATCTTCTCTCGCTCTGAGTAGATCTTGGAGGGGAACTGGGAAAGTTTGTACTACTTTATATTGTTTCATCCGGGGTTCCTGAGGAATTTGATTAGCCGTTTCTCGGGCAGTCTGTTTGTATTTCCCCGCTCGGGAAACCCTTTTTTCCTCTCGGTCGAAAGGAAAAATCCGAATGACAGACAGGCCGTAAAAGAGGCTCATGACTGGAGATCCTGCGCTAATTTCAAAGAATGAAAGACAGAACTTGGATAGAACTTTCCAGAGCGGCGATCTCAGCGAACCTGAAAAACTTTCGCGCCCTTCTTTCCCCTAAGACCTTACTGACTGCAGTTATCAAATCCAACGCGTACGGTCACGGACTTTTAGAAACTGCAGAGCTCGCCTACCAAGCTGGAGCAGATCTTTTCGGGGTAAATTCTTTGGAAGAAGCAAAACTTCTCCGCCAAAAATATCCCGAGTTCAAGATCCTGATCATGGGAGAAATCCCCAGCCTCGCAGAAAGAACATCAGAAGTATCGGACCCGAATTTTTGGATTATAGTATCACGAACGGAAGAAGTAAGAATTTTAACAAATTGTAAACCTTCTCCAGGGATCCATCTGAAGGTGGATACCGGAATGGCTCGCCTGGGGTTTTTCGGAGTCGACCTGGAGAGAACACTTTCAGAGATCAAATCGGAAGGACTGAAGATAGATGGGATCGCCACCCATTTTGCAAGTACGGAAGATGTTTTAGAGCAGAAGTATTCCAAAGAGCAGATGAGATCTTTTTCGGAAGCGATCCTTCTCGCAGAAAAATTCGGATTCAAAAATTTAATCAAACATGCTTGTGCTTCCGCTTCTACCATGTTGTTTCCGGAAGCTCATTACGATCTAGTTCGGGTCGGAATATCCCTCTACGGTCTTTGGCCGAGTTTGCAAACTAGACTTTCTTTGCATTTAAGCGGCAAAAAAGATTTTAATCTTTCCCCTGTTCTTTCTTGGAAGACCCGAATTGTTCATATCAAAACCGTTCCGGAAGATAGTTTTGTGGGCTACGGTTCTACTTACCAAACAAGCGCAGCAACTCGTATCGCAGTTGTTCCGGTAGGTTATTACGAAGGACTGGACAGAAAACTTTCCAATAACGGGGTCATGCTCGTAAAAGGAAAAAGAGCAAAGATCCTGGGAAGGATCTGTATGAACATGACCATGTTGGATATCACACATATTCCGGGAGCCGAGATCGGGGACGTGGTCACGATCTTAGGTAAAGAAGGAGAAGAAGAAATTTCCGCAGACGATCATGCCAACTGGACTTATACAATTAATTATGAAGTTACCACTCGGATCAGCGAGTCGGTCCCCAAAAAAATAGCAGAGTAAAAAGAGAAGAGGAACTGCAATGACTTCGATTACTGAAAACGAAACCTCAAAACAAGTTCAGCCTGTATATACTACTAAGACTTATAGTTTTTTGATCAGGATCGTATTCAAGGCAAGAAGGATCCTATTCGATGGTTTCGAAGAACATTTCCCTGCGAGTAATCCAAAAAAAATTTTAGAAGCTCCCTATCCTTCTATTCTAATGGCCAACCATGTTTGGGAAGGAGATGTTCCTGCTCTTGCGGCGGTATACCCTCATATCCACCCTTCGATTAAATTCGCGATCCCGGCTAGAGAAGATATATTAGGAAAAGATTTTTTAGTGAAAGAGTTCAAACCGAAAGGACTTCTGAAACTCTTTTTCTTGTTAGTAGATAAATCAGGGATGATCCCAAAATATTTGGATTATATAGGTTGTGTTCCGATCAAAAGACCGTTCAGGGATAACGCAAGAGAACTTTTGAAAAAAGGACTTTTGAGAGATATGGTGGACCAAGAATGGGGTTATCTTTCCGATCGAATTTCCGAAGGAAGAAACCTTTTCCTTTTTCCGGAAGGTGTTTTTAATCAAGACGGGTACATGGCTCAGGTTAAAAAGGGAGTCTATTTTCTTAGATCTAAATTCAAAAATTTGAATTTTACATCTTTTACTTTGACCTACGATTATTTCTCTTCTAAAAAATCGGAACTTCATATAGGTTACGGAGAACAATTCCCTATTCCGGAAAATGCGGATGCAGACCAGGTTTCCAGCATAGTAAAAGAAAGATTAGGAAGCGGATACACGATCACTGCAGGAAATTTGGCTTCTTATATGGTCCTAAAATTCGAAGGAAAAGCTAAAGAGAGTAAGGAGAAATTATTCTCAATCCTTACTTCCTTAGCGGAGAAAATCAAAAATGCTCATCCTGAAATTTATATTTCCGAAAAATTCAAAACGGACGCACTAAAACATGCATTCGATTCTTTTTTAGAGAAAGCCAAAAAAGGAGGGTTCTTGAAATTAGAAGGAAACGATATAGTTTTCTTGGAAAAATTATTTCAGATCCCGAAAGATCTTCATAATTTAAAGAAGAAAAATCTGGTCTTATACCATAGAAACCAACTCACGTACCATCTTCCTAAACTTGATACGGTTTGGTCCACGATCAGCGCCTGAGGAGTAACTTTTGGCATTTTGGAAAAGATTTGTTTCCCGTAAAACCAGGGTAGAGAACTGGATCACTAAACCAGGAGTTCTGGAAAACAGCGTACGTAAAAGTTTACATTTTTTATTTAGATCCAGCCTAGAAGAGATTTTTCCGGAAGATCTCTCAATCTCTCCTTCAGTTTTGGGCCTCGTTCGTCTTCCGGAAGAAAAACTAAAAGTTTTAGCCGAAGAATTTCCGGTAGAGAAAGCATTCCCCTACTCTTCTGCAGATGAATTCCTTTCGGAAGAATCCATGAATTCTATCGTAGAATTTATCGCGGGAACACAGGCTGCTCCCTCTAAAAATCTGATCCTAGGAATTTTGAATCAACCCGAAGTTCAGGCGATCTTTTCCCAAGGATTGGAGAAGGTGCTAAACGAATTTCATAAAAAGATAAATCCTTTGCATGGAGTTTTCCAAGCGGCAGGTTTGGAAAAACAGATTTCTCAATTTTTATCTTCTCTATTGCCTACTTTTACGGAAAGGATTGCTGAGTTTGTTTCCATAGGTTCAGGAACACAAGAGATCCAAGGAGTGATCCGAAATACTTTAAAAATCCTTTTCCAAACAGGCTTTAGCGATCTGGGAAGATTGGAAACTTCTAGATTCGGCGCCGGAACGGATCGGATCAGAAGAGCGATTGCGAGCGACGAAAAAGTCCGCGGAGCCATGGAAAATTTATACTCGGTCAGCCGAGATACATTACTGAATCATTATAGAAAAGAAACTTTGAAAGAGTTTATAGGGCTTTCCGAACCTGAATTGGATCTATGGATCGGCAAAATCTCCGAAGATTTGGCGTCTAATATTAGAAAGGTCCATTCTAAAAGATCTCTTTCTCCTTTGGTTTTGGACTTACTAACGGATATTTTGGGATGAAGAAGGTAATCTCCACCATTCAAAACGCATTAGAATATCTGGATAAATTAGGACCTCAAAAATCCTTCCAGTTATTCCGTAATCTAGGTTACGAGGCGTTGTTTTCCATCTCAGAAAAGGTGGATCATAAAAAACTTTTATACTTAAGCCAAAATCTGAGCGAACAAGAGATCGTTACTCTTTTACAATCCATCCAAGAATCCACCCTAGTGGATCTGATCCAAAACACGGTTCCATCCGATCTGGTTTATTACGTAAAACATCTAGGTCTCAAGGATCTGAAATTTCTAGCGGAATCCATCTCACCATTAAACGTTTCTAGGATAAACAGCACGATAGGTTCTAAAACGATCGTGGAGATCTTAACGAATATCGGACCGGATTCTGCAGTAGAGTATTTGAATTCTATAGGCATAGATTCTTTTTTGGAGCTGACCAAGACTCTGCCTGTAAAAGATTTTGTTCCTTTGACCAAGGCTTTAACTCCGCAAGAATGTGCGGAGTGGATCCGTAAAAGATCCATCTCAGAGATCCCGGCTTTATTGAAGGGTTTAGGAACTAAAAACGCGGTAAGTCTTTTGCAACAGGTAGGGTTTCAAAAGGTAATTTCCATCCTTTCCGTTTTGAATCCGGAAGAACTAGTGCAGCTCATCCGCACATTAAATAAAATGAAATTACCTTCCGTCAGAAAACCGGCCGCAAAAAAAGTAAAAGTTCCCCAAAACAAAAGAACTTCTAAAAGAAAACGTAAAAGTTTATAAGTTTAATTTCCCTTTTTGGGCAGAGATCACTTCTTCCCTGCTCTTAGAAAGCCCATCCAATCTTTCCTTTAGAAGTTTCTCATATTCTGGATTGGAATTTTTAGGATTTTCTCCCACTAATTTTTGGTAATTCTCCATTCCATATTTCAGGATCTCCAACATATCGTCGGATCGTTTCAGTTTTGTATTTAGATAAAAGGACATTTCTTCCTTCGGGACATCCTTTCTTTCTAAAATTTCTCTTTGGACTCTATAGTAATGATCTTCATTCTCTTTCTTTTTAGCGATCTCTTCTTCCGAAAGTTTTTTAGGAATGAGAGAATTGTTCGGGAATTTTTCGCTAAGAGGTTTAAACTTTTCATAAAGTTGATCGTATAATTTGGCTCTTTCTTCCGGACTTAAACTTTCTAGATATGATTTCGTTTTGGTGGGCTTAGAACCGGGTTCCGTAACGACTGCGACTGGACCGGATACTGTCTCTTCTACATGCCCTGAAAAGTCTAAGAAAGTCCCTCCTTCGAATAAGGAGTTTTCTTTTTGAGTCAAGGTTTCTTCCGAGAGTCCTCCTTGGTAACTAGTACTTTCTTTCGTAGAAGTTCCCGGAAATAGAAGATAAAAAATTCCGATCAAGGAAACGATGAGTATGGATAAGATTAGATACGTTCTTTTTTGATTCATTCAGAATACAAAGGTAAAATCACCTTAAAAATGCTGCCACCTTTTTGGTTTGGCTCTACGATGACTTCTCCTCCCATTTTATTGATTAAGGTACGACTGATAGAAAGTCCGAGTCCAGTACCGCCCACAGTTCTATTCCTTTGGTCAGGGATCCTAAAAAATCTCTCGAAGATCAGTTCTTTGTATTTAGGATCTATTCCGATCCCGGTGTCCGTAAATCGAACCTCTACTTTTTTATCCGAGAGTTTTTTAAGTGAGACATCTATCCCACCTTTTTCGGTGTATTTTATCGCGTTCACGAAAAAATTCGTGATGATCTGAGAGAACTCGAATCTTACTCCTTTTAGTTTCAACCCTTCGGAAAGATTAGTGGTGACTGTCAGTCCGCTTTCGGATGCAGAAGGAGAATTTATATAAAGTACTTCTTCGATCACTGTTAACGGATCAAAAATCTCGTACATCTCTTCGGATGTTTGTGAATCCTTCTTTTCCAATTGTAGAAGGTTATCTATCAGAAAATTCAACCTTCTCACATTTTTGCGGATCACGTCCGTCATTTCCTTCTGATCCTTGTCCAAAGAAAGTTGATCATTTGAAAATAGAAGATCGAAATATCCTTGGATATTCGTCATAGGAGATCTAAGTTCATGAGATATATTGGAAATGAACTCGTGTTTGATCTTCTCGGATTCGAGGATTAATGCGTTATCGTTTACTTGGATCTGGTAAAATCTTTTTGTCTCTGCACTGAAACCTGTTACACTCAGACCCACAGAAAATTTGGTACCGTCTTTTAGGATCAAACCTGCTTCCGGGATGAAAGTCATGTTTTGGTCCTTTCCTCCGGGGGATTTCAGTTCAGTTTGTTCCAAAATATCAGGAAGAACTCTTGCTAGTCTAATATTTTTGATCTCTGAGGTTTGATATCCGGATACTTCTCTAAACCTTCTGTTTGCATCCACGATCATTCTTGTGTCTGCGTTTACTATGATCATCGCATCGGTAGCGAATTCGAACATATAACGGTATCTTTCTTCCGTGGTCTGGCGTTTTAGATCGCTTATATCTAGTCTGGTTTCCAAGAGGTAATTGTCTTCGGATAACCTTTTGTTCTTTTCTTCTATATCCCGGATTTCTTGATTCAAATAATCTAATATTGCATTTACTGTGGAACGTATGAAAAGGAATGGGCTTTTGGGAAGTTGGGTATCTAAGGAAACTTCTCTTCTTCCTAAAAAGAGAGAAAGTGCCAATTCTTTCATTTCGGAGACCAAACTTCTGAGTGGAGAGATATCTTTTACGATATTCCCGAATTTACTCTTTCCGTTTGAATAATAACCATGATAGAGTTTGGAATTAGTTTGAGTAATCGAAGTAGGAAATTTAGGAAAAGGATTATCAGCGACCGAATGGGCCAAATTCTCCAAAATCTTTTTGCCCCCGTCCAAACTCGGGAAGGTTTTTCCGTACATTTCCATCACAAAACGTACATCTTCGAAGGAAGGCATTCCGGATAAAATTTTTCCAAGTTCAGGTACTGACCTTCTGTAGAATCCGTCCAGTTCTCCTGGCTTCCAAGGGCAAGGTCCTACCCAATCTGCTACGAAAGAATCTCCTTCGTATGCAACGTGATTCGCCAGATCCTCCATTGCCTTTTTGATCGCTCTTGAAACTCTGTTTGCTTCTTCCGGAAATTTAGAAGCGAACCTTCCTGTGAATACGAGCATATTTGTGGGTAAATAATATGGTGGGATCTCGTTTTCCACAGTGAGACAGTAACCCTTCTCCCCAAAAAATGGATACTCTTGTAAAGAGGCAGCCGCACCCAAACACTCCGCACGAATGAATTCATGAGCGAGTAACGTAGGTCTTGTAGTAAGATAAGGTACAGGTTTTCGACGATGATAATTTTCTGAACGGAAAAATTCCTCTGCTACGAACCTGTCCAAGGAATAAGGATGTAATATCGGTAAAAAACTATGATACGAATCTCGGATAGACTCCGCTTCCATATAAGATGCGGAATAAAATCCATGTACCAAACAGGATAAAATAACCCCTCGATAAAAAGTCCAATGAGGAGAAGTCTTTTTGAGTTGTTGGTGAGCCCATGCAGTGAAGGGAATTTCTCCAGCTTCTGCCCTACCTTCTCTTAAGTGAGCAAGAACCGCCTCGTAACTTTTGAGCGCGCGAACTCTAACGAGTACGTCTTCTTCTTCAAAGTATCCCCGACTGAAAGCGAGAAATACCGGAAAAGCTGTGAGCCTTGGTGTTGTGACTATCTCTATTTCTATCACGCCGTCTATCGTTCTTAGGCGCCGGGTTTTTTCAAGAAACCCTTGGATTTCCTTTCTAAAACCTGCAAAAAAGACTCACGAGTTCCGGATTTTCGGCCGAGAGACATAATAAGGATGTGAAGATTAGCCATTTCGGCTTAGGTAGGAACTCCAGAGGCGCGTATGAAGTTAGATGACCTAGAATCTTATCGTAGAATTGTCTCCAGAATGGAAGAAATACAGGGAATCACAGAGAGATTTCAACCGAAACCTCCTGCCGAGGAAGGAGATCCTACACTAAAAAAGATCGAATCGGAATTTTCCCAAGAGTTGGACTCTAAAATGAAGGGAATTTTCTCCCAGGAGAACGATCCGACTCCAAAGGACTTAACTAGCATTATAGAAAGGGAATCTTATAAAAATCATTTGGATCCGAACCTAGTCAAATCTGTGATCAAGGCGGAATCCAATTTTAAACCGAATGCGGTTTCCTCCAAAGGAGCGATCGGTCTGATGCAGCTCATGCCTGGCACCGCGGATATTTTAGGCGTGGAAAATCCTTTCGATCCGGAAGAAAATATCGCAGGTGGGACTAAGTTTCTCGCGGATATGATGAAGAAGTTCGGAAATCCTGATAAGGCAATCGCGGCTTATAACGCCGGACCAGGGGCAGTCCAAAAATACGACGGGATCCCTCCTTATAAGGAAACGAAAGATTACGTAAAAAAAGTGAATCGTTTCTGGAAGGGAGAGTATTAAGAAAGTTTTAATAATACTTTTTTAATTCTCCGAATAGACAGGAAGTCAATTCGGAACAACTTGCCATTTTCTCCGGCTGAAGACATACTTGCATCTTATCGAAATGTTTTCTACAACCTCTTAAGCAGGCGTTTTCCACCTTATACAATTGGTCTTCCGAAGTTTGGGGGTATTCTTTCTTAGTACATTTCGCAAGATTATCACAATAATCTAGACAAATCTCTTTCCCTTCCCATTCCATGCCGGACTGTACCGCAGAGCCTCTGGAATATTTGAAAGCTATAAATGTGCCGACAGCAAGACCCAAAACGAAAATGGGGAGATAAGGGAAAATTTTTCTGAAAGAGATTGGGCTCATCGAGTCTCCGATTCGGAATTCTTATTCCGAGAAGGCATATAAAAATATACGTATTCTTTTCCTTGAGTTGGACTCAGGAGTTCCTTCAGGGTAACATCTCTTTTCCACACAGTTTGTGTCTGGAGAAGTTGGTATCCGGATGGAATAGGGATCGGCTCTTGGAAAAAGACCAGGTACCTAGTTCCATCCACACAATTTCGATCCGCACCCGGAACGGAATGAATGATTTCTGCGCCAGGAAGTGCATTCCTAAAAGTAAGAGCGGTCCAAGGATTTTCAGAAACGATACAAATCTGTTTTGTGTTTGTGAATGGTCCATTCTCCGGAACTTCGCTAAGGTTCACTCTAGGAAGAATGGAAAATTGGATATAAGAGAGTAAACCTGCCGCGAGAACGAGGTTCAAGGTAGTGGAGGAAGGAACTCCTGCCCTCTGGTCTCGGATCCTTCTTCCCCATAAGAAAATCAAAAGTAAGAATGCCGTGAAAACCAATTCCGCCAAGATACTTTGGCCCAGAAGAATTCCAAAACCCCACATTCCAGCCAAGACCAAGGCGCTGATCCCGAAACAGAAGAAATAGTTCAAAGACAATAATCTTGAGAATTGATATTCCTTTTTTCGAATGAAGAATAATCCGATTCCCAAAAAAGCCAAGGGGATCAAAGGAAGAAGGTAATAAAAGTCCTTACGGTTCGGAGCCAGGTGAACCAAGCAGATGGCAAGAATTGCCCAGAGGTAGGAACTCCCGACCACTTCTCTCAAAGACTTGGGCTTGGTGAATAATTTGGAATAGAATCCAAAGAAAACCGCCAGACTGAAAGGAAAACTATAAAGCAAAAATCCAATTGGGATAATCCATTCAGACTGGTTGGCGGTCGCCGCTGAGAATTTACCGAGATTTTCTGTGAATAGAAAGATCGTTAGGAATTCTTTTCCTAACTCTGAATAGGAAAGGAGGACCAAGATCCAAATTACCGGAACGACCAAAGAAGAAGAATGGAAGATGATGTGAGAGAGGAGTTCCTTCCATATTCTTTTTTTACCTGCCCATCCCCCATTTGAGTGAAGAAGGAAAATCCCAATAACTGAATAAGATCCTAAGATGACCCCGCTATATACCTGGAAAACAGGTCCTTTCACTAGAATTGCGATTCCGGAGAAGAAGCCCCCGAGAAATAACCAGATACGATTCTTAGAGAGCCTGAATTCTAAGATCGTAACTGAAACCAAGATGATAAAAAAAGTCAGTAAGGACTCCATCATCACTAATCTAGAGAATTTAAATACTCCCAAGGTCAAAGTGTAAGCAAAAGAAATTGTGAACGCTAGTTTAGAACTCCCACCTGCCCTTCTAATGCCTGCGTAAATTAGAACAGAGGACCCAAAAAAAAGTAAAAAGGAAGGAAATCTTTCCGCAAAAAAGCTGACACCGAAGAGACTATCCGACAAAATTCCGAGCCAAAACAGTGCAGGCGGCTTGTAGAGATTTAAAACACCTTCGAATTTAGGAAAAAGATAGGAAGAAGAGGCTAAACTTTCTCGGATCGTAGCGATATGCATCGCTTCGTCCCCTTGTGTTAAGATTGTGTTTCCTCCGGATCCTGGAAGAAGAAGGAATGCGTTTAACAAAATGAGCAGAGAAACAAATATCTTATCTCCACTTAAGCTTTTTTTAAAAAACGAATTCCAAACCATAAATTTGAAGAAAGTTCCCTTTTTTCGGAGTTTCAGATCAAAGTGGATCAAGAAATCCACATGTAATCATTCACTTACTTATCACCATATTGTGAAAATAAACGGAACAGGCAAGAGTAAAGTGGATCTAAAAAGTAAAAATGCGCTTGGCTGATTAGTCGAAGGTCGGGATACATCCCATATAGGCAGTTAGATGGTTCGAACCCCTAAAAAGAAGGTCAAAAAAACTAAGGCATCCAAAGCGGCTGCTCACGGCTCTCATAAGGGCCCTAAAAAAAGAGACCGAAAGGCAACTGAAACCGCTTTGATGAAGGCTGGGATACAAGTTTTTGCCAAAAAAGGATATGACGCAGCTACCACGAAGGATATCGCCAAGTCTGCAGGAGCGAACGAGGCTCTGATCATGCGTTATTTCGGCGGGAAGAAGGGTCTCTTAGAAGCAATCCTAACTCGAACAGACGATCTAGGCGATTCAGCTACAGGAAAAAAAGAAATAGAGACCAAGCCGGAACTTCATTTGGACGAGGCATTGGTTGAGTCCATTACGGAAAGATGTTCCGATTTCAAACATTACTCCGACTTCATGAAAGTTGCAGTCAGTAGGATTATCTTAGATCCCGATGTTAGTAGAATTATCCAAACCAAAATTTATACCAAGGCTCTGCCGGAAATGATCCAAGAGTTGGAAAAATTTAAGAAGCGAGGAGAGATCGATCCAAAAGCAGATCTGAAATCGGTTGCATTCGGGATTTCTTCTTTAACTTTCGCGTTAGGATTTATGGCCCAGGTGGTTTATAAAATTCCAGAATCGGAAATCAAAGCTACTATTAAAGAAATGGTGAGGATCTTGCAGAAAGGTCTAAAACCGGAATCCAAATAAAAAAGCCGAGACTGCTAAAAGCTAGCCCCGGCTCTCTTCGGAAAAGTTTTACTTTTTGCCGCCAATCAAATTCAAAGCGCTTCCCGCTTTAAACCATTCAATCTGCTGAGCATTATAAGTGTGGTTTACTTTAAATTCGTCCTTACTTCCATCTTTATGATGTAAAGCTAAAGTAAGAGGAGTTCCTTCTTTAAAATCGGTGAGTCCGATAATATCTATCTTATCGTCTTCTTGGATCTTATCGTAATCCGCCTTATCTGCAAATGTCAAAGCAAGCATCCCTTGTTTTTTCAAGTTTGTCTCGTGGATACGAGCAAATGATTTTACAAGAACCGCTCTTACTCCTAAGAATCTTGGCTCCATAGCAGCGTGTTCTCTGGAAGAACCTTCTCCGTAGTTCTCGTCTCCGATCACTATAGAACCGATCCCTTTTGCTTTGTATTGGCGTTGTACTTTAGGAACTTCGTCGTAAGATCCGTCTAATTGGTTCTTCACGCTATTGATCTTCTCGTTGAAGATATTCGTAGCTCCGATCAAAAGGTTATTGGAAATATTATCCAAATGCCCTCTGAACTTCAACCAAGGGCCCGCCATAGAGATATGGTCGGTCGTACATTTTCCTTTTACTTTGATCAGAAGGTTTAATCCTTTTAGATCCGTGCCTTCCCACTTAATGAAAGGAGCAAGCAATTGGAGTCGGGTGGATTTAGGATCCACTACCACTTGAATATTAGAACCGTCTGCAGCAGGGGCTTGGTAACCAGGATCGTTTACATCGAATCCTCTTTTAGGAAGTTCATCTCCGTTCGGAGGATCTAATTTAACCTTCTCCCCTTTTTCATTCGTAAGAGTGTCATTATTCGGATCGAAAGTAAGATCTCCCGCGATTGCCAAAGCAGTTACAAGTTCAGGAGAAGCTACAAATGCGTATGTGTTCGGGTTCCCATCGTTCCTAGATTGGAAGTTCCGGTTGAAAGAGTGAACGATCGTGTTCTTCTCCTTTTTATCCGCTCCTACTCTGGACCACATTCCGATACAAGGACCGCAAGCGTTCGCAAAAACTTTCGCTCCGATCTTTTCGAAAACTTTAATATACCCGTCTCTTTCTATCGTAAACCGAACCAACTCCGAACCAGGAGTGATCGTAAACTCTGCCTTAGGTTTTAAGAATTTTTCCGCGGCTTGGTTTGCAAGAGAAGCTGCACGAGAAATGTCCTCATAGGAAGAGTTTGTGCAGGAACCGATTAGCCCTACTTCTACTTTTGTAGGCCATCCGTTCTTCTTAGCTTCTTCTTTCATTTTAGAAATAGGGGTAGCCAAGTCCGGAGTGAAGGGTCCGTTCAAGTGAGGTTCCAAATCGGAAAGGTTGATCTCGATCACTTGGTCGAAGAATTTATCAGGGTTTGCGTATACTTCCGGATCAGCGGTGAGGTGTTCCTTCACCCCGTTCGCTAAATCGGCGATATCCCCTCTGCTAGTAGAACGAAGGTATCTTTCCATGGATTCATCGTAAGCAAAAGTGGAAGTAGTTGCTCCGATTTCCGCTCCCATATTACAGATGGTTCCTTTTCCGGTACAAGAGAGAGAAGAAGCTCCTTCACCGAAGTATTCTACGATTGCTCCTGTTCCACCTTTTACGGTAAGAATTCCTGCCACTTTTAAGATAACATCTTTTGAAGAAGTCCAACCGTTCAGTTTCCCAGTCAGTTTCACCCCGATCAATTTAGGCCATTTGAGCTCCCAAGGAAGGCCAGCCATTACGTCGCAAGCATCTGCTCCTCCAACTCCGATCGCAACCATTCCCAAACCTCCGGCGTTCACCGTGTGAGAGTCGGTCCCGATCATCATTCCTCCAGGGAATGCATAATTTTCTAAAACTACTTGGTGGATAATTCCTGCTCCGGGCTTCCAGAATCCGATCCCGTATTTATTGGAAACAGAAGAAAGAAAGTCGTAAACCTCTTTGTTTTCGGTTGAGGCGGTCGCTAAGTCCTCAGAGGAACCGATTTTCGCAGTGATCAAGTGGTCGCAGTGTACGGTGGAAGGAACTGCAACCTTACTTCTACCTGCGGACATGAATTGTAATAAGGCCATCTGCGCGGTTGCGTCCTGCATTGCAACTCGGTCCGGAGCAAAATCAACGTAAGATTTTCCTCTTTCGAAATTAGAGGAAGGAGTTCCTTCCCAAAGGTGAGAATAAAGAATTTTTTCGGTCAGAGTGAGAGGTCTGCCGACCACTTCTCTGGCTTTTTTAACCAGGGTCCCGAGTTTTTCATACCGGGCACGAATCATATCTATATCAAATGCCATTGTCATCTCCGATGATGGTTTCATCGTCTCTTAGGGTCGGGGTGCTTGTATAGGATTTTTCCGCCAAATGGACAATTTTAAGAATACGGAATATCCGTTTACTATTTGATTAGACTGAGAATGTGGAGAAGTGTCTGGAGTTCCTACCAGAAATTGGAAGAGAGAAGAAAAGGGAAATCACTCCCCTTTCACTTGACGATTTGGATATCTACTCGCCTGTTTTTTTCCTGACTTTGTCCCTTCCCCTCGGGAGAGGAAACTATCTGAGAACCTTTCGCTTCTAAAATGAAACGAGAAGTTTCTAAACCATTCCCCAATAAATAATCCCTGACCATCTCGGCCCTGAGTTGGGAAACTTTCAGATTTACCTCTTCGGTTCCTTCGGATGAAGCATGACCGATCAGAACTACCTTAATATCCGAATGTTTTTTGAGAAGAAAGGTAAGAGAATCCAGGATCCTTCTTTGGGACTTAGGAACTTTTATATCATTTTTATCGAAAAGGATCGGAGAAGATTGGATTTTAGAAGCAAGCTCCCCGTCTTTCCCGGAAAGATTTGCGGGTTCGTGTTTCTGAGAGAAGAAGCCGAAAATACTTTCTTTTTCCGATGAGGAAGAAGTTTCCTTCTTCTCCTCTACTTGTTTAGGTTTGCTTTCTTTAATTTCTTCAGTATGACTAACGGCCTTCTTTCCGCCGTTTCGGAATGCATAGTAGATCCCTATTCCAAAGCCCGCGAGAATAATGAGAGAAAGGACCAGAACGGGAATACGATTCTGCTTTTTCGCCTGGCCTGCAGAAGGGGTCGGGATATATCCTCTATAAGGTGCGTCTGAGTGTTGAGAACTCATGAGACTAATCGCTTCATCGTGGGAAGTATATTCCTCTTGTGGGGAAGATTTAGGATGAGAAGATTTTTCAGCAGCCCATTTGCGGATTTCAGTACGAAACCACTCGTCTGCTTTTGCAGTAAATTGAAAATTCTCACGGACATATTCCATGGTTTTCTTTTCAACGTCCGTATAAGTATTGTTATCCTTCACTGCGTTGAGAAGTTTCTTTGCATCTGCGATTGAAATACGGCCGTCTTTTTTACCCGAGGTGGCCTTTTCCGCCAACTCAATCAAGCCTCGATCATATTTTTTGCCTTTTATAGTGACGTAATAATTCTGCTTCTTAGTCATATTCTCCGTCCGCACTAAAGGCCAGGGGTCTTTTCATTCGAAGAACCCTTTTTAGGGCAAATCGAATCTTAAGTTAATTTGATCGACAATCCGTGCAACAAAAGTTTTGCGAGGCCTATATTCATTATCGAACCATCCATGATGCTTTCTTAATTCTAAATGAAGTCAGAGAAGAATAAAATCCACCGTTTTCAAATTTCTCGCCAATATGGGCTAATATCCGAGAGGGAGTTCCTTCCCAAAAGTACCATTAGAAGACGATCCAATCCGATCGAAATTCCTGAACATTCGGGGATGCCTCTCTCCAAAGCCTGAAGGAACTCCTCATGAACTGGAAAAACTTCCTTCCCTAACTTTCTTCTCAACTCTTGTTCTTTTTCAAAACGAGCTCTCTGTTCTATCGGGTCCAAAAGCTCGTAAAATGCATTAGCTAATTCTATTTTTCCGAAATACAATTCGAACCTTTTCGCTGCCCCAAGTTCAATTCTAGAAAGGGCAGCCATCTCTGGAGGATAGTCATAGATGAATTGGAATTCCGAAGCGAAATTCGGCTCCAATAAGTTTAAAAATATTAAAAAAAAGCAGTCTTCATATTCCATGGAATTGAAAGAGAGATTCGTGAGAGACAATTCGGTTATTTTTCGTTCTAATGAATCTCTATCCCAATCTATACCTGCCAACTTGGAGAGGAGTTCCTTCACTGATTTTCTTTGAAATGGTTTTTCCGGAAAGGGAAGACTCAGCTTATTAGTGACCCATCGAATTAATTCCTCAAGAAGGTCCATTGCTTGGTGCAAATCAGTGCCTACTTGATAAAATTCCAGCATCAGAAATTCCGCGGTATGGTAGGAACTCCCCTTCTCCCCTGAACGAAAAGTATGGGCAATCTCGTACGCTTTCTCTGCACCTAAAGATAGAGCTTGTTTGAGAGAATATTCCGGGGAAGTAATCAGATACCCCTTCTCTTCTCCGGAAGGAGATCCTACCACAAATGGATCTAAATACGGCTCCATTCCAGGAATTTTCTTCAAGGATGGTGTATCAACCTCGAGGAATCCTTTTTCATGAAAAAAAGTTCTCGTAGCATGTAAAAATCTGGATCGAAATGACAATATTTCTAAGTTATTCAGCTTCATCTTTGAATTTGATTGTTCAAAATAGTAAACAAATCCTTTAGAAAGGGAACCGATTGTGGAGTATATCCGAAAATACAGTTACTTCGAAATAAGAAAAAAGGCCAAAGCTGTAGAGATTGAACCTCTCCTTCCTGAAGTGAACGACCAAGTATTGAACGAGTTGAACTCAGTCTTAGCGATGGCTTTTTATGAAACAAATCGGCATGTAAAATTAGAAATATCAAAATTCGATACTTTGCCATTTCCAGTAATAGAAAAATTGATCAAATACGCCTTGGATTTGCGAGAAAAAAACCGAGTATTAATTCTCTCCAAACCGAGACCTCCGATTCGAAAATACATTAAAACATTTTCGTTAGAAGAATTAATTCTGATCCTCTGACCTTCTCCTTCTTTCCGGAACATTCCACGCATGAAAGATCAATTTCAACCCAAGATTTCCGAGCAACAAAAGAGTCCGAGCGCTCAGCACGGTTTCTTCTAAACTACCGTTATTAAATTCAACGGAACAATATAGTACGACATTATGTTTTTCGCAAAAACTTTGAAATTCTTTGCGACGAGGAGCGATTCGTTCCAATAACTCTTGAATATGATCTTCTAACGGGGAACTCGCGTCTCTTTTCGAATGGATTTGCCATAAGGAAGAAGTAACCGATTTTCCTGAGATGGCAGGAACTCCTTTATTTACCGACAAGTCCGGTCGGACCCCAAGGGTTCTAGTTACTTCGTGAACATCCAATCCGGGTTCCGAAACCGCAATAAGGGCCCAACTCCGAGGAAAAGAAGGGTTACTATATTTCATAAACTGCCCAAAACCAGACTTTTCACATTAAGAAATAAGAATTCTTTAAAAATGCCATTAAAGATAAACAGCAAAACCTTCAAAAACGCCAAACATTTAGCATTTTCCGAATTTTTGTTTTCCAATCAATACATTTAAAATCCCATTTTTTGCTATGTTACAATTTTGGTGGGAATAATATGTTGTAATGAGGTTAAATTTAACATCCAATACATCTGAGGCGCTTATGAAGAACATTCTGGTAATTGAAGATGATCCGGACATCGGGAATTTAATACGAAAGTCATTGGATTCAGCTCATTACCGGACCACAATTCAAACTTCTGGCGAAGAGGGCCTTAAATACTATAAGGCAAATCACCCTGACCTCTTAATTTTAGATCTTTCCTTGCCGGATATTGACGGAATGGATGTGTGTCGAACAGTCCGAAGATCTGACGAGAATACGCCTATTTTTATTGTTACTGCTCGAAATGAAGAAATAGATAGAATAATGGGACTCGAGTTAGGCGCAGATGACTATATCACAAAGCCTTTCTCCGTAAGAGAATTAAAGACCAGAGTAGATGTATTCTTCCGCAGATGGGACAAAAAAGCCGGAATCAAACCGAATATCGGAAGCGGCGGCGAAATCATCAGAGGGTCTCTGAAAATCGATCCAGTTCGTCGTAGGGTAACCTTGAAAGACCAGGTGATCAACATTTCCAGAAAAGAATTTGATATTTTACAGCTAATGGCGACTTCTCCCGGTAAAGTTTTCTCAAGAGAAATGATCTTAGAAGCAGTCTGGGGTATGGAATGGGATGGATTTGAAAGAATGATCGACTCCCATATTAAAAGAATTCGCTCCAAGTTAGAGAAGAATTCAGCTCAACCGGAATGGATCGAAACAATCTGGGGGATCGGCTATAGGTTTACCGACAACTATGAAGGAATCGTAATTTTAGATTAGATCTTTCATCTTCCCATTATTGAGAATCCGTTCTTTAACATTTTAAGAACGGATTCCTTTGAGGAGTTCCTTCTCAAAATAGATGCCATCTTGCATATAAATCGTAATCCCTGCAAAAAATTCATTCTCTTTTTCCATTTCAAGACCCGTCTCTTTTATGGAAAAATTAAAACCCACTTTTCACCGCTCCTTTTCCCAAAACATATCTTTAGGAAATATAATTAGAAAAAAACGCAAAGTCTCTACTCTTCTAATTCCCCCGCACTTGGCAAAATACGTTCGTAAACATGGAATCAACTGTTTGCTAAGAAAAGCTCTCACAAGCCAACAAAGAAATTTTTATTCGAATAAACGTTTTAATGCTGAATCCACTTATACAAAATACCAAAGCATTCTGGGAAGATCAAAAGAAAATAGATATATAAAATTCAACTTTAGGCCAAAGCCAGAAGATTGGACTCAACTTAGAAGTCTCGCCGTTAGTCACGGAGTTTCAATGTGCTATTTATTTGTGCTACTTTTGGAAGAGTATAAATCCAAAGGATTCTCGGACACAGAAAAAGTAATTTGGCAAGTAAAGGCTGCGATACATGCGAACTTCGATTCAAAGATATTCTTCCGAGAGCTATGGATCTTAGAATATAAAATAGCGAAATCAAATTTTAGAGTAAAAAGAAAAGATGGTCACCGACCAAAAATTGCGTAACGATATAAATTATTAATTACCAATTCAGTTTTAAATTAGAGATCGCTTAAAAGATTTTCGGCTGAGAGAGCGAATTGCAAATCAAAGCTGGACAAGCCTTTCAAACTATGGGTATAAACTTCTACTCTAACAGAACTATACGAAAGAAGAATTTCTGGATGGTGATCCATATCATTTGCCAAGTTCGCTAGGACTGTTATTACTTTAATTCCGTCTAAATATTGAGATAGCTTATATACTCTAACAATTTTCGAAACTGCATCTACCGTAGTTATTTTCCAAGTAGGCGGGAGTTCCTTCCTAATTTGCTCTACTGAATGCGGAACTGGAGAGTTACCCATAAAATCTCTGAATTAAAGCACTTTTTTCAAAGCCTGTTTGATCTTCTCAGCATCGTCGATCGCTCCGTTTGAAAGAGATCCTGCACGTGCCATTAAATTAACAGCCCCATCCATTCTGGCCTTCAACTCTTCGATTTTGTGCAATTGATCATTTAGAAAAGCAAGCTTAGATTCGATTTCCATTTCCTTTCTTTCAAGAAGAAGTTTATAGTTCTCTAACTCTTGGATTTTCTTGCGCGTCTTTTTGGCTTCGCTGTCTACATCTTTACGATAATATTTCTCTAATTCTTTCTCAGCTTGCGCGTGACGGTCCGCTTCTGCCTTGAATTCTCGCTTCAAATGTTTCAGAGCTTGGCGATAAGCTCTATTGTATATTCTTTGTCTTTGAGTTCTTCTTATCTTTGCTATTTTAAATATTAAATTCATATGCCATCCCCTTTTTACCTTGCATAGACTGGAATGGTTTTCGCTTCAATTTCTATCCGTTTGCCGGTTAGACCTAATATATCGACTTATTTATCCCTACGGTCAAATTTAAAGTCCTTAATTTTTACGATTGAATGATTTCAAGATGTAAAATTCTTGAAATTGATGAGCTATACTAACATAAAAGTATCTGGAGGGCGTTCTTATGTCTAAAGGTGATAATCTAAGCGAAGAACTCCAAATTTTAAAAGATAAGGCCAAACAAATTACAGGTAAGGCCCGGGAGGAATACTTGGAACACGTATCCGATCTAAAGGAAAAATTAAAACAAGTTACTGGTGAGACTAGCGAAAAGGCCAAACAAATCATCGATCAAACGGGAACTTATATCAAAGAAAACCCGCAAAAAGCAACTTTGATCGGCTTAGGAGTTGGAGTCGGGATAGGCGTAATTATTGGAATGCTTATCGGTCGAAGAAAATAAGTCGGAAAGTATCAATTGGCCGCTAAAACAACGGATTCAGAAGAAATTCCTTACGAAAATGGCGAAAAGCAGGAGGGGACTTCATTTTCAAGTTTCGAATTGAAGGAACACCTGCTCGCTTTCATTAATTCCATCGCAGAATATTTCGAAACTCTTCTTCTCTACGCAAAAAAAATCGCAACTGAAAAGATTGTATTAGGCATCCAGGCCTATATATTCTTCCGAATTGCTCTTTTCTTTATAAGTTTAAGCGTATTATTTTTTCTAGCCGCTTTTTTCCTTTTTTTGCAGAGGCAATTTGAAGGAGATCCCTTACCTGCAGCGTTAGGAACTGGAGGGCTCTGCCTTTTTATTTCTTTAATTGGTGTTTTTGCTCTTATTCGGAAACTTAAAGCATAAGAGTGGAAGGAACTCCCGCCCATGAATAAGACAAAGACCAAGGAAGCCCGCATCTTCTCCCTGAATCCTCTCGCGGGAGAAGACTACACTCCCTGGAAAGACCCTTCCAAAATGAGTAAAGAAGAACTCCAACTCTACCTGCAGATCAAAAAATTGCAGGTTCGACTGAGTTTTGAAAGACTACAATCCTCCATTAGTTACACTGGAATGATCATTGAGGCCTTCCAAAGCCTGGGACTTCAAGATTGGGTTCTAAAATTGCTAAACCAAGAGGTCGAGGATACTTCAGAGTAGCTGGAGTTCCTACCACCCTTTACTTCACCTCTCGGATCTGGATCGTCTCCACCCGGTCTGCACCAGCAATAATATCCGACAAAATCACTACCTGGTCCCCGTCCTTCACTCGACCACTCGACTTCAAGGTCTCAATCGCCAATTTTATCGTCTTCTCAGGGTCACTGGAAAAATCGATTCGGTACGGAATCACACTTCGGGTTAACCAAAGTTTGCGTCTGACAGTAGTCATATTGGTAAAAGCATAGATGAGTGGAAACCTAGGATGGAAGGAAGCCACATTCAGAGCAGTTGTTCCTCTCCTGGTAATCACGATAATTGCCGGTGATTTGATGGAATCGGAAAGCATAGCCGCCGATCTCGCCATTTCTTCCTTCTTGTTGGAAGGAACTCTTTCCAAAACATAGCCAAGTCCCGGCGCCTTCTCCACTCTTTCCGAGATCTTGTGAAGCATGTCCACACAACGAACCGGAAATTTTCCTGCAGCAGTTTCACCGGATAACATAATTGCGTCTGCTTCTTCAAAAACTGCGTTCGCAACGTCTGTAACTTCCGCACGAGTAGGCGAAGGATTATTGATCATAGATTCCAAAAGGTGGGTTGCGACAATCACTCTTTTGCCCTTAATCGCACATTCTCGAATAATAGCGCGTTGTATCAAAGGAAGTTCCTCAATCGGAAGCTCTACTCCAAGGTCTCCCCTTGCAACCATTACGCCGTCAGCAGCATCCACGATCTCGACCATATTTTTCACTGCTTCTTGGTCTTCTATCTTAGCAATGATATCAGTATGGCCATTATTTTCTTCTATGATCTTACGAAGTTGATGGATATCTTCCGCAGAACGAACGAATGAAAGTGCAATAAAATCTACATCCTCTTCCAAACCGAAAAGAATATCCTTTTGGTCTTTTTGAGTTATAGAAGGTAAGTTTACGCGGATCCCTGGAAGATTGATATGTTTACGAGAACCTAATTTACCACCGTCTACTACTTTACATTTCAGAGCGGTTTCTTGGATCTCTTCAACAACAAGATTGATCAATCCGTTATCTACGGTAACCCTATCTCCGATCTTTAGGTCTTTTACGATATCCCGATAATTTACGAAAACGGATTGTTCCTCGGATTCTTCTCCCGGAATGATATGGAAGGTAAAAGATTCTCCCACTTTGAGATCCAAATGATCCACTTGCAGATCCCCTGTGCGGATCTCTGGACCTTGTGTATCCAATAAAATAGCGATCGGATGTTTTAGTACGTCTTTGTTCAAAGACTTAATAGCACGGATCACGGATCTATGAAAGTCGTGATTTCCGTGGGACATGTTCAATCTGGCGATATTCATCCCTGCTTCGGCAAGAGATTGGATCATTTTTTTGTCGGAGGTCGCAGGGCCGATCGTGCAGATAATTTTAGTTTTTCTGAAATTAACTAATTCATTTTTCATGTATATTCGGTTTTATTAAAATTGCCCTAATGATCCGAGCTCAGATTTTAGGAAGGGTTCTATTCAGAAAATCTTCGAAAGAAATATAAAAATCGAACTTGTCCTGTTCCGGCATGCCCGCATTTTTCTGCTCGTCTACGATCCTCTTCGCCTTATCCAGCAGGGCTTTTCCGTTCTTTTTTAGGAACCTTCTCGAGATAAGGATCGGAAAAGAATACTGCTCTTCCTGATTTCTAACCATAAAGGAATGGATTTCCTTTTTTGCATTCTTTTTCAGAAAGTTGATCAGAGTATTTTCGTCCATATCCCCACCTAAACCTTGTAAGAGATATTCCCTGTCAGGGAGCTCATCATGACTCCAAGCATGGTCCAGAATGTCCAGAACCGCCGAAAGATTTCGTTTGACCTCTGCCTCTTGCTCGGAGCTTAATCCGGAACTTTTTGCAGGAGCGCTCGATTCCGAATTTGCAACCGCTGCCACAGCTCTCGCCTTTGCGGTCGATTCGGCTGCTTCTCTGTCTTTTACTCGTCTCTCGGCAAGTCTTACCTTTTCTTCCTGAGCAACTTTGGTCCTCGCTTCTAAGATCTTTTTGTTCTGCTCTGCAGCAAGTCTTGCTCGGATCTCTTCTGCTTCGAATCTATGAACTACATTATTCCCGAAAAGAGATCTGAAAAATCTGGTGATAAAAGGAAGATATTTAAACAGAGAAGAATATTCCAATTTCTCAAATTGAGAACTCGCCTCTTTGGACTCCATCATGTCCCGAATATTCATTTTTGCTAAAACACGGATCTCGCTATCGTTCCCCGTAGCGGTAAAAACCCTTTTGGCAGTCTCGACTGCTCCGGAGATACAATCTTTATGAAGAACAAAAACATAAAGACCCTTCTTATCCGCAAAATCAGAGTTCAAGATCATATCATGATTGATGATCAGATTTTTGACTTCTTCTTCAATAGGCTCTCCGCGGAAACGAAGATAATTCAGATCCACCAATCGATTCGCGGATTTAATATAGTCCAGTAACTCGGAAAGTTTGGCCTTCTTTTCTTCTTTTTCCTTTTTCTCCTTCTCCTCTTCTTCAAAATGGATCAGAGAAAGAAGTTCCTCAACTGCGGTTTTTTGGTCACCGTAAGCCGGGCTTAAAAAAGGAAGGACTTGTCCTGCAATAGAGCGAGTGTTCTGAAGATCTTGTTCCGAAAAATTGCCAAGCACACCGATCCTCTGCAATTCCGGGATAATCCTTTCGTTCAGATATTTTTTATATGCATCCAGTCTTGCAATGATCTCATCCTGAACATTATAGTAAAAAACGGAGCGGTTGCCGGGACTCAACGCATTCTCATTTCTATAAAAATACAGAATTCGGGAATCCACCAGTTTTTTGAGCACCGGCTTTAAATGGATATTGATCGTGGTTTGCTTAAGAACAGGAGTAACGTCAAAATTGTCCTGGAACAAATTCCCAATCTCGGAAGAAGCATAGGTCTCGCTTAATTTATTATTATCTATACAATCATAGATCCATTTCTGGAAACTTTCTTTCCCCGGAAATTGTCTCTTCTCTTTCACCCATCTTTGGATGGAACTGAAAGAAGTCTGGTTCACTCCGTCTACATATCTGTGACTAGAACCCGCATCCGTTTGTGAAGGCCTGGCAAAAACAGTGATCAATCTTAAAAAAGAAGCGATCCTTCCATCAGAAGAATCTCCGGTAGGATTATAATCCACCATGCAGATCTTTTTTATGATAGGAGGATTCTGGCGAGCGCTCATCTCTTTTAGATAAGCGTTTACCCTTTCCTTATCCAAGGTTAGCTCTCTTGCAAGCTGCTCCGCGCTGGGAAGAATTTTATTCGCTACGAACTTTTCAGTCCAGTCGCCAATGATCAGTACTAGTTTATGAATTCCCTTGTACTGGAAATCCCCTCTTGCCTCTAAGGCTTGGGTTAACTGTAAGGCCGAGTTATAATCCGCTACCTTGAGTTCCGGAGATTGGGGATCCAGCATGAGTCATCCTCTTCGACTAGAGTAGGTTTTTCCGATACATCAATTCCGCGTTTAAAATCGCGGCACCGGCAGCCCCACGGACCGTATTATGACTTAGGACAACATATTTCCAATCTAAAATCGGATCTGGTCTAAGCCTTCCCACTACGGTAGTCATACCTCTCCCTGTTTCCAGGTCTAGACGAGGCTGGGGTCTGTCTTCTTCTTGACGATAAAGAATCGGAAAATCCGGAGCGAGAGGCAACTTTAATTCTTGAGGCTCGCCTTTAAATGAAGACCAGGCTTCTAAAATTTCGGATTCGGTAGGCTTCTTCTTGAATTTTACGGAAACACAAACTGTATGCCCGTCAAAAACCGGGACCCGATTGCAATGAGCGGAAATTTTAAAATCCGCGTTTATGATCTTGCCGCCTTCAGTTCTTCCCAGACATTTCAGAGGTTCAATCTCCGCCTTATCTTCTTCTCCGCCGATAAAAGGGACCACGTTGCCCAAAATATCCATGGTAGGAACTCCTGGATAACCTGCTCCGGAGATTGCCTGCATAGAAAATAACATAACGGACTCTATACCGAATTTTTCGTATAGAGGTTTGAGAGAGATGGTCACTCCCATGATCGTACAATTGGAGTTAGTCACGATCTTTCCTGGAGTTTTTTGGCCGGAGATCACATCCAAATGGTTAGCGTTCACTTCCGCAGAAAGAAGAGGAACGTTCTCCACCATTCTATGATTTTTAGAATTGGAAATAATATTGATACCTGCCTCGGCAAAAGAAGTTTCCACTTCTCCCGCAATAGAAGCGTCCAAACCGGAAAAAGCCAATTTAACACCTTGGGTGATCTTAGGGTCCGGTAGTGTGATAATTATGTCACGAGCGTATTTAGGGATATCGCCGGAGATCTTCCAACGCTTCTTCATAACATCAGCATACGTTTTGCCTGCGCTATTCTCGGATGCGCATAGATGGGTTACCTGAAAATAAGGATGGTTTTCCAAAAGTTGGATGAACCTTTGCCCGACGGAGCCTGTTGCTCCCAAAACAGCTACGTTAATTTTGCTCATAGAACTTATTGACCGCTCGCGAACTTAAAGTCCGCATTTCATTGTTTTTTTCTATTTTTTTCCGAGACCATGGACTGTCATTCGACAAATTTTGATATGAGCGCTGCATACTTAGAATTCATCTTTTGAGTTCCTGCATACGTAAGATGATGGAAGTCCCAAAAATCAGTCGAAGGCAGTGCCCGACCTAGATCCACAAAATTGTCCCCGCCGCCGCTGATCTCACCCAGATAAGACAAATGCTCTCTATACCATTCCGAATCCCCATACCAGGAAAGACTGACCGGGTTTTCAGGATTGTTTATTAAGAGAAATGGCAGATCCTTCTCTTTGAAAAAAGAAATGAGCTTCTTCATGTAACGAAAATGAAGAATGGGCCTGAACTTTTCCTTTGCGATCTTCTTCTTAGAGTCCGCTAACACCTGAATGTACTGTAATCCCGGTCTTTTTTTTAGGTCTGTCAAAAGGCGAAAGTAAAAGTATTCTTCATATTCCTTGTCGGACATCCCTAGATAACGTAGGTCTTCCAACCTTTCTTCTCGCACCGGTCTTCGATCCAAAAGTGAAAGATCATCTTCCTTCCCAAAGATCTGCTGTAGCCTTACGCCCAGAACATCCCGAGCCCAGTCCTTATGTTCCGGTCCCGCAAAATAAGGGATCCAAGTATTGGAAAGCTCCACCCGGATCCAGTTATCCTTCTCCTCTTGTTCCAAAAACCTAGGATCCAGAAGAATTTTTTTCCAACCGGGACTCGTAAACTCCATGGTCTGTTGAACGGAATGGGAAGAATTTTCTAAATTCAGGATCAGCTTCCCATCCTTCAGGACTTCTTCTACCACCTGGATATAAAAACCTTTGTGGGTCATATACGGTTTTGGCTGAAAAGAAAAAACTTTCCCTGTCCAACCTCTAAAGGTCACTTTTTCCGGAATGTCGACACCATTGTATTCTCTAAAGCTGGTGTTCCTACCGAAACGATGCTCATAAAGAGAAGAAGAAATTTTCCAATAAATTTCCTTATAACGATAAGAACCAAAGATAGAAGCAGCCAGATATTCCGCACTTTTCTCTAATCCGATCAAATCCCAAAACTCCAAAAGACTTTCCCAAGGAAAAATGATCTTAGATTGGGGGGCGTCACGGAAGTCCAAAGCGTCCAGGATCAGCTTGGATTCTTCTGCGGTTTCGTTCTTGCCATTCTTAGGATCCAGAACATAGGCCCTATACAATCTCCAATCCACAAAGTTCACTGGATACACCACAAGATCCGGAGATAAACTTAGGAATTGTTCCCTCATTAAGTACGCATCCATAGGCGGCATACCTGCATAAGATAGAAAGATTATATCCAGATCTTTCCCTGTGACCTTACGAAGTTCTTCCTCTAGGTCTTTAGGATTAATAGAATAGCCTGTAACGCTGGAACCTATTACTAAAACGCGGAATTTCTGCTTCGAAATTTTTTCGAAAGTTTTAAACTCGTGTAAAAAATTATAAAAGTAATCCGCGCCCCAGGAAGATTCGTTAGGCAAGAGCCAAAACGCATATCGGAACAAGAAGAAGTCCAAAAAAATTACGGAGATCGCAACCGAAAATATAATCGTTAACTTGGAACGGGACACAGCTGCATAAACTGAAAGTAATTGCCTCTTTGTCCAGAAATTGTTGCATTTTCTACTTTACCTAGGATGAGGCATTGGCCAGGATTCCCAAGTGGTTTGGCTCTGGACTTCGATAATTATTTTCCTAGCCTCACTTATATTCTCCCTATTTACTGCACCTAAAGAAATTTTCTGGAACATAGAAGCTCTGTATCTTCCTTCCGTGTTGATCGACGTGCTTAGGGATGGAGGCTCATTAAGGACCTGGTCCTTTGCTCCCACACCTTATTTTTTTCCGGACCTACCTATAGTTTTTATATTCGGCTATATAACGGAGAATGTCTTCAGGACATTAACACTCTACGCCATCTTCCAAACCTCTCTACTCGCATACCTATTAGGAAAATTTATCCGGGCGATGGAGCCAAAAATGCCCAGGCCCCAAAGTTATGTATTCAGCTTACTCACACTTTCTTCTCTATTCTTGATCGCTGAAAAATTTCCATTATTGTATTTTTTATATTTCCCATCCGTACATATCAGCGCGTTTCTCACAACACTCTGGATCTGGCCTTATTTAAAAAGGGAGAAGGTCCCAAAATATTCCGTCTTTCCCTTACTTGCCTTACTTACAGTTTCGGACAGGATCTTAATTTTAGAATTGTATCTGCCCACCATGCTATCTTGGGCGAGAAGGTACGGTCGTTGGGGAACTTCTTTCCCGTTGATCTCCATTCGATTTTTCGCCACAGGGTTGATCGGACTCGGACTTCATTCGTTGATGAAAATATTTTTAACGATCAACTCACCCAACAAATTATCCACTCTCGAGTCGATCTCACATTGGTGGGGTGATCTTTTCGCCGCAATCCTGAGTTTAAAACTTTCAGGGATCTTTCTCGCATTTGCAATCCTGGGCGGGATCCTATGTCTAAGAAAAGGAAAAGAATCCGGGCATAGTTACGGATTTTTAGGATATTTCCAGCTTAGTCTTTGCTTTTTACCACCCTTACTTGGGCTCTATTCCGGCCAAAATTCGCTCAAATACAGCCTTCCTGCAATCGTAATGGTTCCAGTACTTTTCGGGATTTTACCTTCTATCAAAAATCAAAACTATCTGAGCCATTCCAGAAATTTCGCATTTTTAGGACTGATTTTCGGACTCGGTGTATTCGCGGCATTTGGAGAAGAAGGGGCACTATTCAGAGATCCGAGAGAATCCATCCGACCGCCTGAAACAGTTTGCGTGGATGAATGGAAAGAAAAAGATTCATTCGTTTTCGTACTTTCAGAGCCGCGAAAAGCCAGAAGAATACTAACATATTCCGAAAAAAGAATCCTGGCTTACCCGATAGATTTCAGCACATTAGAAGGATCTTATTCAGTTTCCAATAAAGAATGGTTTCTATTTCCACCGGAAGGTCCAATCGCAGTATTACCAGAAGGTCTCGGAGAATCCAGGATCAAATCGTTTTACGGAGAACCTAGTCGTGTCTTAGATTGTGAGTCGGGGAACGGAAAAATTTGGATCTATGAAGATAACGCAAAGATCAGAGATTATCTGCAAAGACCGGTTCAAAAAACAAAATAAATAAACGGTTGTGACTCGGAAGAGAATACAACTGCAAACAAAAGCCCAATCCCGACCAGAATTCCGAACAATGCCGGATGTAAACCTTCATAAAATTTACGAAAGCTTCCATCTTTCTCATCTCGATTCCCAATCCAGGTAGCCGCAAAAAATAAGAAGAACCCAATAAACAAAATACGCAAATAAGAAAGTGCCGGATCCGCTCCAGCCGAAAAACCGAAAAGTTTTTCGAAAACGATCCCTGTGGTCTTCCAGTTAGGAGATCTGAAAAATACCCAACAAAGAACTACAGCCAAGAGCACAAAAATCCTATAGGAAAATTTTCCTAAAATTCCAGGGCCGTTTTCGGCGGAAAAGAAACCGGGCCAAAATTTTTTCCCCATTCTTTCCAAGCCTAAAAATAACCCGTGAAACCCTCCCCAGACCACAAAATTCCAACTGGCCCCATGCCAAAGACCGCCCAAAAGCATTGTTAAAAACAGATTCACATAAGTCCGAAGATCAGACTTACGATTCCCACCCAAAGGAATGTACAAATAATTCCGAAGCCAAGAAGAAAGAGAGATATGCCATCTTCTCCAAAAATCGGAAAACCCGGAAGCTAGATAAGGCATCCTAAAATTTTCAGTCAGCCTAAAACCCAAAAGAAGAGCACATCCCAAAGCAATATCTGTGTATCCGCTAAAATCGCAATAGATCTGAAGAGAATATGCAAAAACAGCCGCCCAGGCATAGGCACTCGAAAACTCCAATGGAGATCGATAGAAAGAATCCGGTAAGATCGAAAGCTGATCTGCTATCACAACCTTCTTCCAAACACCAATCAAAACTAAGACGAGTCCTTCTCTGAGCGGGAGTTCCTTCCAAACCACCCAAGACCTGAGCTGAGGCAAAAAAGTCCGAGCTGGAACGATAGGCCCCGCAACCAATTGAGGAAAGAAGGAGAGAAAGAGTGCGTAGTTCCAAAAACTCCTTTCAGGCAAAATTTCTCTTCGAAATACATCAATTGTGTAACTCAGGGACTGAAAAGTGTAAAAAGAGATCCCAACGGGTAACACAATGCGCCATACAGGAAGACTTGAATTTAGGCCAAATGCCGATAATACGGCATTTCCGGACTGCATAAAGAAAATGAAATATTTAAAAAATCCCAAAACCCCTAGATTCAAAACCAAAGATACAGAAAGTAGAATTGCCCGAGCCCTTCCTTCACTTTTATCCATTGTTCTTCCGATCCAATAATCCAAGATCGTAGTCCCGAAAAGAAGAAGTCCAAACTTGGGATTCCAGGACATATAGAAGAAATAGCTAGCAGCCAATAAAAAAGGTTTTGGTATCCATTCGGGAAGAAACTTAAACTTAGGAAGGACCCATCTTAGCCCAAATATAAGCAAGAAAAAGATTAAGAATAGAGGAGTAGCGAAATTCATTAACCTAATTTTAAGCAATATCCTAAATAGAACAAATTCGCATGATACTGGGCATAAAATAGATTGTTTTTAATCATATACTAGCCCGATATAAATCCATTTTAAATAGTCCACTTACACCGTACTCCACAATTGGGACAGTCTGCCGTGATTTCTGCCTTAACACGGCGGCCTTTAGGAGTTTCCACCTTCCCGATGGCCACAAATTCAAAGTTTACGCCCTCTGGGACATAGTGTCCGCCACCATACTTAGCGGAACCTTCGATTAAATTTGAGCAGGCATGGCATTTTACCCTCAATTTGATTACTTCGGCCATTGGAAGAGGATCTACCAAACGCCTTCCTTTCGCAAGAAGAAAGCTATATTAGGCCTGCCAAAACCTCATGGGGGTGTTAATTTGATACACATGACCTTATGGCAGGAATACACCCGCTACTACGACTTTAGTGAAGGCAAAAAGAGGCCGGTTTTGAGCCATCCCTTCCGGCATTCCTCGCTAGGCTGAAGGTGGCAGGAGCTCCTTGAATGCCCGCCCGGAAGAGGGCAGTTTTGGGTAGAATAGGCAGTAACGGTGTCCCGCAAAGAAGAAGATCCCTTGCAGAAGGAGCGCTGAGGCGCTATATTTGAACTCCAATCTACAGAAAAGCCTATTCGCAAAGCCCTCTAAAAGCCTCCCCAAGAACAATCCTTTTCGATCCAGAGCCTATTTTTCAAACGGAACAGCACCCCCTTCGGCCCTTATAAATGCTCGTTTTTGGGCAATGCCAAGCCGTTGCTGGATATCCGAACCGGCGTCAATGCACCGACTTTTTGAGTATACCTATCGACACAGGATTCTGGAATGCAAAATGGGACCGGTCCCCTTCTCTCTTCTGAAAACCTTCTTTTTTCGTCATTTTGCCCATGCGGGCCGCCCTAAATTCCGCCCTATTCAGCCTTGGCGGATACCCTGTTTTTTTGCCTATGATTAGGCACTTATGTATGCGCCGCGGATCAGGCGTCAAGAGTCGGATTTTGAGCAGAAACTGCCCTTTTATGCAAACATCCGCCCATATGCGGGCGCTTAATAGCAATTACTGCCGTTCTATGGAAATTGGATTTTGCCCCTGTGCGCGGCACAGGGAAGTTTTTGAGATTTACGCTCTTTTGCGAGCGGGGGTTTGTTTTTTGGCTGGGACGGATTTTTTAGGAGCAGTTAACTTCTTTTTATCCTTTTTTGAATCGATCGCGCTTGAGTCGAAGTTCACATCCAATCCCATTTTCTTATTTCGTTTCACCATATATACGAAATGTCTAACGTACTGAGCGTAGGGCTCAGGCACAGATTTAGGATCGAAGTCCAAAGGATTTTCTAAAAGAGACCGAACCACTGCTTGGTTCAAATCTTCTTTGCTGGTGACCATGAGCGTTTCTAGTCTGCGAAGAATTTCGTGATCGTTCACCTCGCTAGTGACTTTCTTCATCGCATTCAGAAGCCTCTGAAAAGAGGTTCGTTTGATCTTCACGGCCATATTTGTTAAGTTAGAATTTCTGGGGTCGGACGACCAGAAGAAAATTTGTGTGAGTCTTGTCCGACCTTAGAGGGTACCTTTTTGAGTGATGATTGCAGTTCTTGGCCTGGGATCAGGGCAGCAACTTTCTCTGCAGAGAATTCTGTAACTACCGTTTTGTGTCTGGAGCGAGCCAACCCTGGCTTTTCGCTGGCACCGGAGAAGGTCCAGTATTTGTAGGATTTCTCAGAAGCCCTGGCAATGCCCCGTATTTGGTGAACTTCCGGACCGAATCCAGATCCCAATGCTTTCTCCCCAGTTTTCCCGAAATAGCGACCTTCGGTGGTAGGAACTCCAGACCATAAGTGCAGATTTCCTTGATTTTCCATGAAACATGCCGACTCAGTAGCAGGACCTTTCCCACTTAAATATAGAGAGAATACTCGAGGACATCCAGACAGAAAATTGGTATAAGAATCTCCTTCGACTGAAGTTGTCTCATCCCCGCCGGTTCTACCTTGGGCTTGGGACCTTGGTAGGAACTCCAGACCAACCTGCCCCGGTTTCAAATCAGGTAATAAAACATTTAGACCAAGCACACAATTTTGAGAAAGGATCAAAGACTCCGAAAGAATTTCGGAAGCCATATTTCGATTCTGAATTCCAAGTTTGGAGTTAGAAGATTTCCACTTCTCCACTTTTTGGTCTTTCGAAATTTTTTCGACTCTGGTAGGAACTACTTCATCCGCAAGAAGAGAATCTAGATCAGGAAAGTCGGACAATCTTTCTTCTTCAGAATAAGAAATTCCTTCGGCGAGCACTTGAGCCACTTCTTCTTGGTAGATGGATTTTAGTTCTTCCGAAATCGATTCTTCCGATTCGACAATCATTTGAGAAGAAAATTCTGAACTAGAACTCTCTTTTGCAAAGGCAGAACTCGAGCCCAAAGCCAAGGAGGCAATAAGCAAGAACTGTGCCAAAAAATTATGTCTCATTCGAAAAAACATGACAGTATAGCCCATTTTTAACCATTTTTGAGGGAAATGGAAGCTTTTTTTACAGTATTTCTAGGATTTTAGGCGGTCTTTCGGAATAGTCTCTTGGCCCGGAGCTTCCATTCCCAGAGCACAATTTCCTGCTCTTTGTTCTCTGCTCTGTCCTGTTCTTTTTCCAAAAGTGCGTAGACCATACTCGCGATATCTTTAGAGAAACCTTTGTCTAGTTCCGCTTCGAATTCTTTTTCCTTGGTCTCCAAAATTAAGCCGGCGAGCCGGAATCCTTCGTCCAAATTTTTTAATTTTGGCGCCCAGCCTTTCAGCTCTTCCTTATTGTCATCGTTTCTGATCATCACATCCAAGAAGGTGCGGATGAATGCGACTTCTTCCGACTTCAATGTGAATTCCAAAAGTAACTGTTTTACTTTTTCCAGCTCCATTTTTCGGAGATGGATCCTAGCGAGGAAGACCGGATTTTTGGAGTGCATGTTCAGGTTTCCCTTCTCCAATAAATCCGTAGCTCGTACCTTATTGAAATCTACAATGCTGGACTCTTCTCTTAAACTTTTCTCCAGCTCCTCTTTTCCAGGCGACGGCTTTTCCCCCACTGCCCCGATTTTTTGGGCCACCTTTCTTTTGATGATGAGCATATTCAAGGAAGGAAACCTGATTTTCAGGGCTACCAATTCCTGGCGTGGGAACTCCTCGTCCAAAACTAGGTGGTGCATTTCCACACCTTCTTCTCTAGCTTTGGTTAGGCTGTCCACCCGCTCGTAGTGGTAGATAATTACGGGTAAAATATCGCATTCACTACCGCTATTTAGGAAGATGGTCCGAACCTCGTTTCCGGAACTAGAATGTTGGTACGGGATAACAAGTTTTCCCTGTTTTACGTTAACAAAACTCAGCTCCCCTAACCTAAAATGGGAGAGGTCAAAATCCTCCCCTAAAAATGCGATTCTAGGAACCGGAACTACGATGGACTGATTTCTGGCCCCTTTCGGAACCTCCGGTCCCTTGGAGGTAAAAACTACGTACGTCATTTTTCCTAGGCGGACTTTTACCAAAAATCCGGCCGGAGTTTTTCTTTCTTCGTATAAGGAATCTAATTCCAAAATTTTAGCCCAAACCTAGGTTTTTTAATTTGTATTGCAGAGATCCTCGGGAAATTCCAAGGGCCTTTGCCATTCGTATTTGGTTGCCGCCGAACAATTTATCCGCCAAAAGAATTTTTTGACGCTCCACGGCTTCCACAGCTTTTCGCAAATCCAGGTCTTCCGGATCTGGAAGCGAAATCCCTTTTGAACCTTCTTTTTTAAGATCGGAATTTCGGATCTCTCCAGAACCGGAATTTAAAACTGCCTCTTCGATCGCGTTCCGGAGATCCTCTAAATTTTGGCAGGAAGCATTCTCAACCAAAGACTCGATCGCGTCCCCGGAAAGCGCCAAATCAGGACGGCCATGCAATTCACAGACCTCTTGAAAAATCGGCTGAACCGCCGCTATTTTATCCGATTTTGCCCAGTCTTTCCAGGCCGGTAATTCTAACCTATTTTCGGCCAAAAGAGAACGAAAATATAAAAACTCTTCCGCGGGTTTTTTGCCCGAGTTCTCTAAGAAAATGAGACGGGATTTTCCGGACTTTCTCTGAGAATATTCGAATAAGATTCTTTGTTGGGCCAAAGAATAGTTTTCAGAATTTTCTAAAATTAATGTTCCGGACTCGGCCATTTTTTCCCAATCGATCAGCGCCTTTTCTAACTTAGACGCCTGCTCTGGGAGAATCGAAACCGTCAAAATCGGCCTGCCGGGGAACTCCCTTTTTTGGATCCATTTTGCTAAGGTTTTTTTTCCGGAAGAAGCCGGACCGGAAATGCAGATACTTCTGGATTCTTTGAATTTTTCGAGTTGGGAATTTTTTCCATTCCCCAATCTGAAAACCAACTCCCCCAAAGGATCCGGCCCTATATCCTCGAAAGTTCTATATACGGCAGAAGGTTCCGATCCTTTTTTTAAAAGTCCCGCCACCTTTTGGCAGAGTAAATGTAAGAGCAAAATTTGACTTTCTTCCGCTTCGTTCGGAAGTTCTATCAGGAAGAATCCGAACATTTTGCCATCTAGCAAAACCGGGGACAATAAACATCCCAGGGAATCTTCTCGAAACAGTTCCACTTCTCCTGATCTGGGTAAGAAGAATGGGGATTTGCTTCCTTCCAAACGGCTCCGGATCTGGGAGCCCTTGGTCAGAAAAGGATAGAAGAATCCATCTTCTCCATACCCCCAGGAACCCGCCTCCTCCAAGGAAGAAGGATCCGATTCCGAGACCAGAGCGGCTAGTCCGGCCAGGCCTTCGATTAATCTTAAACATTCCGGAAATGCAAGAGGTAGCAATATCCTAAGTTCTTTAGGATTTGGATTCCCCCATATAAATTCTTCCGGAGCGGATAGCATAGAAGGGAAAATGTTTAAAATTAAGCATGGTGTCAACCATGTACCTGGACTTTCTTTGGAATGTCGGACGTCCGACATTTGGATCTGATTTTTCTGCAAATTTTTGAAAATTTAAGAATTAGTTTGAATGCTCTCCCCCTTCTTCTTATATGGAAATATAGTGTTGGCTTCGGTCCCGAAGTTGACTTTTTAATTTTTATTTTTGATTAAATTCCTCTCTTTATTCTTTCGATTTCGGACGGGAGAAGTAAGGACGGGGTGTCGGACATCCGACAATTGAGATACAAGGGAACAGAATGATTGTAGTATCCATCGCAAACCAAAAGGGAGGAGAAGGTAAAACCACTACCTCCCTGAATTTAGCCTGGGGTCTCGCCAGAAGAGGTAAAAAAACTCTGCTGATCGATATCGATCCTCAGGCAAATTCCACAGGGATTTTCCTGAATCCGGAAGGGCTAGAAAAATCCATGCATAATATTTTCCAATCCAAGGCGAAGATTAGAGAAGTCATGGTCAAGACCGAGGTTGAGAATTTAAACATTGCTCCTTCTCGGCTGACCCTTGCAGAAGCGGAGACAATCGCAGCAATCGTAGACGCACCCTATATTTTGAGAGACGCTCTTGCGGACCTGGAAAAAGAAATGGATTTTTGTGTGATCGATTGCCCACCTAGCCTTTCTATTTTTACCATCAATGCTCTTGTTGCTTCCAACTATGTGATTATCCCTCTCCAGGCGGAAAAGTTTTCCGTGGATGGAATTTTGGGACTACAACAAACGATCACTAGTATTAAAAAAAGGATCAATCCGAGTTTGGAAATTATGGGAGCCCTGGTCACCCAACTCAAACCTCAGACGCTTCTTACCAAAACGATTATTCCTGTTCTTACCAAATATTTCAGGATTTTTGATAATAGTATTTCAGACGGGGTGGCAGTGGGAGAATCTCACCTGGCAAGAAAATCCGTTTATGAATATAATAAGTCCAGCCGTCAGGCCCAGGAATATGAAGGCTTCATTGAGGAATTTTTGAATGAGCTCCAAAAGTAAAAGATTAGGCTCTCTTGCGGATGTATTCCAGGCCGAAAAATTAGAAGGCACCATCCGAAAGATCCGTCTGGATAAGATCCGTCCTTCTGAAAGTCAGCCCAGACAAGAGAGAAAAAAAGGCGTAGAAGAACTTGCCCAGAGCTTGGATAAGGACGGGCTTCTTCAACCTATCCTAGTCACCAAGCAAGCGGACGATGAATTTTACACGATCATCGCCGGGGAGAGAAGATACCATGCGGCTAGCCTTCTCAAATGGCCGGAAGTAGAATGTAAAATTTTAGACAAAGACACAAAGGAAACTTTCCGACTCGCAATCATAGAAAACCTACAAAGAGAAAATTTATCTCCTTATGAAGAGATAGAAGCGATGACCCATCTCAAAACTTCTTTTTCTTATACCGACCTGGAACTAGGAAACATGTTCGGGAAAAGTAGAAGTTATATGACCGAGCTTTTGGGAATTTCTTCTCTTTCCAAAGAAGATCTAAAGGTTTGTAAAGAAGCAGGAATAGAATCTAAAAACCTTTTAGTGCAAGCTGCTTCCGCAGCTAAAAAAGGTACTTTGAAAGATTTCCTAGAAAAATTCAATTCCGGAGAATTGAAAACCGTAAAAGACGCAAAAACTTTTAACAGAGCGGAAGAAGGCGGATTATTCTCCCCCGCACAGATCAGAACCAGTACCGGATCCGAAAACTCGGCGGTCTCTCCCTACCCTTATAAGATCGTAAAAAAAGGCGGAAGCGTAATCATCTCCACCGAAGACGAAGATTTTCTTTCCGAACTTCATAAATTCGTTAAGAAAGAAATTTCCAAAAAATTCGGAAAATAAATCCTAAACTCAAATCCAATATCGAATAACATCTATTGTTAAACGAATTATAACAGTACAAACATGTACTTAGCAAAAGATTTTATTAGGCTTGGGCTGAAAAAATCGGGAATGAGTTGACGGAGCGGAAAAAAACCCCAATATGTGACATAATATTCTAAACGGAAATGTAGTACTTTCTCCCATCCTGGAAGAGAGAAGGAAGAAACATTGCCGTTGGGTCTGATACAAAAAAACTCCCCTGGTTTGCCCAGGGGCCGGACCTTCCCGAAGGAATGTTGTTGGATGAGACATAAGTAACCTTATGTCGGATAAATGTCAACTACCTTCGGATTTTTTGCTTAAAATTAATTTTTTTGCCTCCAGGGCAAAAGAGGATCCAAGGTATGGGCGAGCATTTTCCATATATAAAATTCCTCTCGGACATCATAGATTCCGGGGTTTGGGCCACTTTGTCCCCAGCGGCAAAGACTCTTTATCTCGTCCTGCTTAAATTTAGTGACCAGACCTTTAAGCCAGTCTGGCCTAGCAACGAAAGCCTGATCCGGCTCACTGGATTAAAGACTAAAAAATCTATCAATGAAGGAAAGAAAGACCTAGTAAGAGCAGGCCTCCTGCAATTTGTTCCTGGGACCGGTCATAAGAATTCCACTTACTATTTTTGCTTCAACTACCCCGGGTCCAAAATTCCACCCCAGGGGGTTATTTTTGGAAACCCCGGAGGGGGATTTGGGGCGCCCTCAGGGGTGGTGTCGGGTAGCCGGGAGGGGGGTCTAAATGGAAACCCAAACAATATAAATATAACCATCCATAATACCCAAAACCAAAAACCTAGTCCTGAGAAAAAAGATTTGAGTTTAGATTCTTTAAAGGACCGCTATGGGGAAACCATTCTGTCCGAGGCAATGGAGATTGCAAAGGCGCAAGGGCTCGGTGAGAATTTACATTATATCCGCGGCATTTGCAAAAATCTGTCCGGGACCAGGCAGCCGAATTTTGAGCAGGCCTCCCCTACCCAGTCCCAAGGCTCGGGACATTCTCCAGGAAAAGAAGCTTCTTGGATGGGGTTTATAGAATGGTGCAAGGGGAATCTTTCTAGAAGTAGCGTAGAAGTATTGGAGAAAGTTCAGGTAGAGCCAGACGGCAAGACTCTTTTGGTAAAGGATGCGCTTCCAGAGACTCTTAGAATGATCATTACAAAGTACTTCACAGACAAAATCCACCCCTCGATACTGGTTATATTTTCTGCAAAAGCCGAAGAAAACCGGATACATGTATAAAAAGGACCACGCAAAGCTCTTATGAATGAAGAATCCATCCGGATCAGCCATCCTCGACAAGTTAAAGTAAATGAAATTAAGACCAAAGGTACGTTCGAATTCAAGGAAGGAGGACTTCGTTCTTATTCTGAGCAGTTGGACCATCCTGGTGTCGGCGTCTTAATCTTAGTTTTAAATCCAGGCTCTAGTTTTAATCAGATCAAATTGCACCAGTCGGAACAATCCGGCACATTCTTCCCTGATTCTTTTAAATTCGAAATTTCTTTGGATGGAAAAGTTTGGGAACCGATCCTGCAAGAGACAGGCTTCAGAAGATTAAATAAAAAAGTGGGGCAATGGAACTTCTCCTTGGTCCGCGCTAACTTTCTCAAATTAGTCAGTAAGGTTTCGGAGAAAGAAGGATCCAAATTCAAAGTTTCTATCGGGGCTTTGGAAGTCGGGATCTCAGGAGTCACTAAGTTAGAAGTGAGTTCCGAAAAAGACAGATTTTGGGTAAAAGAAAATCTGATCGATGAAAGGCCGGATTACGGTTGGTCTTCTTTAGAATCCAATCAGCCTAAGGAAGAATTTTTCCTGATGGATCTAGGTTCTATCAGCAGAGTGAACGAACTGAGAGTTCTTTCGCCCAAAGACGGTCATTTACATTTTCCGGAAACTTTTACGGTATATTATAGCGAAGACGATCTAACTTGGAACCAGCTTTTAGAAGAGAACCAATTCTTGTCTGAATTGGGAACTTGGTACCAGTGGAGATTTTTACCTACGAATATTCGCTTTTTGAAATTCGTCTCTCGTCCTCGTAAGATCCAGAACAAAGAAAAGTATTCCGCAAGCATTGTAGAGGTAGAATTATATGCAGCTCCGTACTTAAGCGAGCTGACTCATAAGCCTACTGCAGAGCCTCTCCCCTACGCTACTGTTTTGAGATCGGGGCTTGTGAGACTTGCGATCGATGGAGAAACTTCCGAAGGCGCCGCAGTTCAGGCAAATGATAGAAGGTTGAGAGACGGTTCTACCGAATACAAAGGTATCGTAGAACTCGCTTCCGATGGAGAAGACAAGGAGGGAGTTGTTGTTCAGGGAAATGATAGAAGGTTAAAACATTCTACTGAAGCCTCTTATGGCCTAGTGCGCCTTGCATCTAACGGCGAAAATCGGGCAGATAGAGTCGTGCAAGGAAATGATGATCGTTTGAAACCTTCTAGCACCCAAAGTTTTGGTATCGTTGAGCTTGCGGAGAACGGTGAGACTAAAGAAGGCACCGTTGTTCAGGGAAATGATGATCGTCTGAAACATGCAACCAACCAAAAGTTCGGTTTAGTACAATTAGCTCCTCCGGGAGATGCAAGTCCTGGGAAAGTGGTCACTTCTGATGATCCAAGACTTAGGCATGCCAGCACGGAAAGTCCTGGTCTTGTCCGATTCGCTTCCAATGGAGAAGAGTCTGCAGATGCGGCTGTCCAAGGAAATGATAAGAGATTAAAAATTTCCACTCCTCAGTCTTATGGGATTGTGAAATTGGCTCGGTCCGGCGAGGCAAAAGAAGGTGCTGTAGTCCAAGGAGACGATGAAAGGTTGCGTAACGCTAGTACCGAGTATCCTGGTATTGTGACGGTCGCCCCTAAAGGAAAGTCCATCCCAGGTCATGTGGTTTCTTCCGACGATCCTAGATTGTCGGATGCAAGACAGCCTCTTCCTCATGCTCATGACTACGCTCCTAAGGAGCACGATTTTAGTTCCCATACTGGATATCTGAGATTGAAAGGTTCTATAGAGGCACCTTATGCAAATATCTCCCCTCCTCCTGAAAATGCAGGACTTGCGTATGCAAGGAATGAGAGTGAAAAAGGAGCTGGTATCGTAGGTTCCGGTAGATTCTCCGGTATCTTAGGCTTCGGAGAAAAATTCGGAGTCAGAGGTGATAGCGCATCCGGAGAAAAAGAATCCGCTGGTATTTTAGGTCTGGCCAAAAGAGGATTCGGTGGCTGGTTCCATTCTAGATCAGGCCATGCAGTATATGCGAGCGGAAAAGGCATCCCAAGCTTGAACGAAACCGGTTCAGGCAAAGCGATCTTGGCAGAAGGTGATTCCGATTTCCTAGGAACAGTATATCTCCAAACGGGAAAAGGTACGGATTGTATCGCTAAATTTTTTCCTGTGCAGTCAACTGACGTGATAGCGGAAGGGGATCTTCTTGCCATGGGAGAAGACGGTAAACTTCATAAATCCAGACAGCCGAACGCTACGAATATCGTAGGTGTAGCGGTAAAATCTGCTGCCTTGGTATTGGGAGACAAACCCCAAACAGAAGGTCAATGGCTCGTCGCAATCGCAGGCGTGGTCCTTGCCAATGTAGAAGCACAGTCTTATCCTGTACAGCCCGGAGATCTATTATGTTCTGGTCTTACCGGAGGCCATGCTGTCCGAGTTGCTCCTGAAAATTTAAAGCCTGGGGCACTTGTAGCAAAATCTCTCGGCTTACAAAGAAACGGCAGGGGACCTATTCAGGTTCTTCTCTGCTGTAGTTGAAAAATTCCCCGTCCTTTATGGGGAAAGGTTAGAATGAAAAAGATATTAGAAATTTATAAAACGGCAAAAGCGCCGGTGTACTCTTTCGAGTTTTTTCCTCCTAAAACTCCGGAGGGAGAAACGAAATTATTCGAAGCTGTGGAAGAATTGTCCAAGGTGGACCCGGGTTATATCACTGTGACCTATGGAGCGGGAGGTTCTACTCGCGATAAGACCATACGTATCACTTCCGAATTGGCTAAGAAATTTTCACTTCCTGCGGCGGCTCATTTTACCTGTGTGGGCGGCAATAAAGACGAGATCCGAGTTATTTTAAAACAGATCCGAGAGTCCGGGATCGAAAACCTAATGGCTCTCCGGGGAGATCCTCCTAAGGGAGAAGAGGCTTTTAAAAAAGTAGAGGGCGGTTTCGGCTACGCGAGCGAACTCATTTCCTTTATTAAGCAAGAAGGTTTCGATTTTTGTATGGGGGCTGCCTGTTATCCGGAAAAACATCCGGAGGCTGCGAGTCTGGAATCCGATGTGGATAATTTAAAACGCAAGGTGGATTCGGGTGCTTCTTACCTGGTCTCTCAATTGTTTTTTAAAAATTCCAATTTCGAATCTTTCTTAGATCTGATCCGCAAAAAAGGGATCAATGTCCCTGTAATTCCGGGAATTATGCCCATCACATCTTTTACTCAGATAGAAAGATTTAAGTCGATGGCTGCCTGTGAATTTCCTGAAAAACTAGTTTCCGATCTGGAAGAAGTAAAGGATAACCAGGAAGAATTTTATAAAAGAAGTATCAGTTTCTCCGTAAACCAATGCCGTGAATTGGTCAAAATGGGAGCTCCTGGGATCCATCTTTACACTCTAAACCAATCTCCTGCGAGTTTGGATATTGTGAGAGAACTGAAAAATTAAAGAAATAGTTCCTTCTCTTTTTCTGGAGGAAGTAATCCTGTCTCAAGGGCTTTTTGCTGTAATAAGCGGATTGCCCTTTCTCCTTCTTTTCCTAAACTTTTAGAAAACTCGTTCACATACAGATCTATATGCGCATCCGCTACTTCTCTTGTTGTGGTTTGAGAATGTTTTAAGATATAATCGTACATACTTTCTCTGTTTTGGTAAGCTAAGGAAAGACTTTCCTTAATTGCCGAGTCCAGGTCATGTTTTATTTGGGAAGACAGATCTCTGCGGATCGCGATGCATCCGAGCGGAATATGTGCTCCGGTGCTTCCTTCCCACCATTCTCCTAAATCTTCTACCTTGGCGAGTCCTCTTGCTTCGTAAGTGAATCTTTCTTCGTGAATGACTATTCCGAAGTCAGCTTCTCCATTTTTTACTTTGTCCAAGATGAGATCGTAGCGTGTGGGAACTGGTGTGAAATCCCCTTTTAAATATAAATGTGTAAGTAGGTTGGCAGTGGTCCAGAGCCCAGGGACCAAAATTTTTTTTCCGTTTGGAGTTCCTACAGAGGAACCAGCTTTTTTTACGATAATTGGGCCGCAGTTCCTACCAAGTGCCGAGCCACTGTCTAAAAGAGAATATTTGTCCGCTACATGGAATAAAGCTGCGAAGGAAATTTTCGTGGCCTGGAATTTTCCTTTATCTGCGAATTGGTTCAGTTGTTCCACATCGTAGAGTTCTTCTTTGATGGAAAATGGGGACTTGGTCTTTCCGGAAATTAGATGATAGAAGATGAATGTGTCGTTCGGACAGGGAGAATATGCCAGACTGAGTTCCATTCTTCCAGGCAATCAGTTTTGATTCTTTTGAAAACGAAAAAAGGGGGTGGAAGGAACTCCTGCCCCCGGGTCTATTGGAAAAGAATCGCAGGTCGCTTTGGATACTCTTTCGAATTATCACAAATTCCCAAAATTGGACAGGCCTCTCCCCTTTCATACGATCGCAATGGATCTGGATGGGACACTTCTGGATTCTCGGGCTTCCATTTCCAGTTTGAATCATTACGTTCTACAGTCTGCATTGGATCAGGGAGTCGGACTGATTATCGCTACGGGTAGAAGGTTCTCTTCTGCTCTTCCATACGCTCAGGAATTCCGAGGAAATGTGACCGTGGTGGCAAATAATGGGCAGGTGCTCAGAGGTTCTCCGAATGCAGAAAGGATTTCGGAAACGTATATCTCCGAAAAGGCGACATTTGCAGTTTTATCTTTGGCAAAGAAGAAGGGCTATTCTCCCCTCCTCCATGTAGACAGGTTCGAGGAGGGAATAGATATCCTGATCGAGTCTCCTATCACCGATGAAAAATATCATCATTATTCAGGTGGGAATATCGCGAGGACAAAGGTGGTTGGTGATCTTCTGGAGCATTCTTCCGATCGCGCACTTGTCGTATGTTATCTTTCTTTAATAAAGGAAGAATTGATCGAATTAGAAAAGGAACTTCTCTCCTTGCCTGAATCTTCCGAGTATAGGACCGTGATTACTAAAATTCCCGGAGTGTCTTATTGTTTGGAAGTTTTGGAGAAGGGAGTTTCCAAGTGGACGGCAATCCAATCTTACTTAAAAATTTCCGGTTTGGACGAGGCAGGCGTGATCTCTTTTGGAGATGAGTTGAATGATAGAGAAATGCTTTTTTCTTCCGGATACGGATTTGCGATGAAGAATGCGGTGCCCAGTTTGATAGAAGGTGCTTCTTATATTACCAGATATTCGAATAACGAAGATGGGATCGCGATGACTCTTTTAGAATTATCCGTGCTTTCGTTTAGGTGAGACTTTTTGATTTTTATCAATCTTTACTTCGCAAGCAGAGCAGGCAGCCTCGTAACATCCGAAACTTGTCTCTTGAGTTTGGGTTTTACTGAATAAACCTTTAAGCGAAGAAACGAGCGGAAAGCCCAGATACACCGCTGCAGAGCTAACTACTAGATAAACAATTTTATCTTGGAATCCTATGTCCCAAACCATAAAGGTCATTTTGCAATTCGTTCTCAACACTTGCAAGAGGAATATTTTTCGAATCTCTCTGACAGTATTTTGACAAATAAGGCCCCGAATTAGGTATGATCGAAGATAGATGTGGTCCACATTACAAGTTTTTCACTCTGAATCTTCCGATAGGGATTTGCTCTCTCTTCCCGATACGTTTTCTTGGAAGACTTGTATGCGTACTGTTCTCGTTTCCGATTCCAGGATTCATCCGTATCCGGTAGATCTTCCTTCTCATTGGGAAAGTAAATCCGGTTACGAAGCATACAGACTTCTACTCGAAATTATCTCAGGTTTAAAATCCAAATTGTTTGGAGAGACAGAAGTTCTCTCTCAGTTCAAACAAAGATTTCAAGAATTGCCTGATCTCGCTTTTGGAGAGTATCTCGCAAAACTCAGAGATAATCTGATTGAAGATTGCAGAACTCTTCGCTCCGGTTATTTGCAAAATTTAGGAGAACAATCTTACGGTGGTTTGGCGGATAAGTATTTATCCGAAGCGACAAATCCTCCTAAGGAAATTATACTTTTTGGGACAGGGCAGCTTGCGGAAAAAATCCTTCCTTGGCTTTCTCATTCGAACAGAAAGACTAAGATTGTCGGACGTAACCCAAATCGTTTGGAATTTTTATCTTCCGTATCTGGTTCTGCTTCTCATTTAATGGAAGACTGGTCTCCTAACGGAGAAGCTTGGGTGATCGCCGCACCGATGGATTTTTCCGCCTGGATGGATAAATTGGCTCCGGGAAATCTGGTCTTAGACTTTAGAGAAGAACCTTTGGAAGAATCTTGGCCATCAGATATCGTATATATTCCCTTTGCAGAGATGCTTTCTTCTTTAAAAGAAACGGAAGAAAGGACCAGAAAAGTGAAGGAAGAATTAAAATCCGTCTTAGACGAGCTTTTAGAAGAAAGAGAACTGGAAGCTCATCAAATTGTATTCGGTTGGGATGACCTACCTTGTCCGACTTTTTAAGAATCGGTTCCCGAAAAAGTTCCCTCGCAAAATTACAGACCTGCCTCGTACAAGATCGATTGCGCGAATTGTATCCTGAGTTGGAGCTCCAACTTTTTTTCAAGGAAGCAAGCGGGGACCAAGACCTAAGCACTCCTCTCTGGAAAATGGGAAGCAGGGGTGTTTTTACCCAGGATTTAACTAAGGAACTAGTCCAAGGCAATGTGGATGTAGTCGTTCATTCCTATAAAGACTTGGATCTGGAAGGACACGAAGGCACGGAAATTTTAATGGTGCTGCCTCGTGCAGACCAAAGAGACGTTCTGCTTTTTAAAAGATCTTCTTACGAGAATCCTCCCAAAGAAATTAAGATCCATTCTTCTAGCCCAAGGAGAGAATATAATCTTTCTGCATTTCTTCCTACTGCACTCCCCTCTCGTCTCCAAAATTTACCGATCAGTTTTCATCCTGTAAGAGGTAATGTCCAGACCAGGCTTCGCAAATGGAAGGCGGATGCTGAGGTTTCCGGGCTTGTAGTTGCTAAGGCAGCATTGGATCGACTTTTATCCGAGAACTTCTCCTTCTCTTCTACGGAAGAATATTCCGAACTCAGAAAAGAGATCAGAACTTCGATCTCAAATGAACTTTTTATGGTTCTTCCTTTATCAAAAAATCCGAATGCACCTGCGCAAGGGGCGCTTGCGGCTGAGATCAGAAAGGGAGACGAAAAGACTAAAAAACTTTTACTTCCGCTTTCTAATCCAAAGGAAGGAGAAGCGGTCTTAGAAGAGAGAAAAATTCTCTCTTATTTTGGCGGAGGTTGCCACCAAAAGATCGGAGTTTCCGTGATCTTAGGCGGGCCTTCCGATTTTCTGTTTGTTAGAGGAAAAACGGATTCGGGTTCCGAGTTAGACGCTTTTGACAGGTGGAGAGGAAAGGAATTACCTTTGCCTTCTTCCCTGGATCTTGTATTTCCGAAACCGAGACAGGGCTTTAGAATGAAACGTTCTCCTATCCAAACTTCTCTTCCGAAAGAAAAGTTTTGGTTTGTGTCCAGGGCGGATTCTTTGCCGAAGGATTGGGAATTGCCCGGTGTAGATACAATCTTTATCGTGGCAGGTGCAAAAACCTGGGAGAAGTTGGCATCTAGGGACGTATGGATAAACGGCTCCACGGACGGCTTAGGTGAAGAAGATGCAAAAGATATCGTTAGTTTTTACGAATCTAATCCTGACTTTATCAAACTCACTCATGAAGAAAGCGATATCATAGAAGGTGTTTGGAAAAGATTTGTAACTTATAAAGTGGATTTCGATTCGGAGCAACCGGATCTTTCCGGGTATTCTCATTTTTTCTGGATGAGCGCTTCTCAATTTGATCGAGCTTATAAAAAAAATCCGGAAATCGGTTCCAGGATCCATTCTTGCGGGACCGGAGCCACGTATAAATATATTAGAAAAACATTAGGTGAAGATGCGAAAATTTTCGCATTCCCGAACTTTGAATCCTGGGAAAGAACCTGCAAGGGAGAAGTCCCGGATTTCCTTACAAAAAGAGGTGCTGTATGAGTTCCGAGAGTTTGTTGGGCCTGAGAAGAAACCGCCTCAACGCCCCGCTCAGAAATTTGGTGTCTTCGGAGAGTTTAAATCCTAAAAAACTGGTCCAGCCCATATTCGTGGCGGAAAGCCTGAAATCTCCCGAAAAAATGTCCTCTTTGCCCGGAGTATTCCGCGATACTAGCGAATCCATTCTTTCTCAGATTGAATCGGATGTAAAAAATGGGGTGGAACATTTCCTTCTATTCCTGGTCCCTGAGAAAAAATCGAATGATTCTATCCCTAAATCGTTTTATAAAAATGTAATAGGAAATATTAAATCTAAATTCCCTGAAATTTTCCTTTGGGTGGATACATGTCTTTGTTCTTTGACCACCCATGGGCATTGCGGACTTCTGGATCCGAAAGGTAGAATAGATAATATCAGTTCTGTCAAAAGACTTTCAGAACTTGCGCTTTGTTATGCAGAATCCGGCGCTGACGGAATCTCTCCTTCCGACATGATGGATGGAAGGATACGAAGTCACAGAAATATTCTGGACTCTAACGGATTTCAGCATGTTCCGATCATGAGTTATTCTACGAAATTCAAGAGTAATTTTTACGGTCCGTTCAGAGAAGCCGCCGAGTCCGCTCCCGGACATGGGGACCGATCTTCTTACCAGATAGATGTGAGAAACAGAGAAGATTCCATTCTTTCATCTTTGAGAGACACGGAAGAAGGCGCAGATCTTTTAATGGTTAAGCCTGGAATAACTTCCATAGATTTGATCTTGCCGATCAAAGAGCAAACTGGGCTGCCTGTGGGAGCTTACCAAGTGAGCGGTGAATATGCATCTATTGCAATGCTTGCAGAAAATGGATTTTGTAAATTTGAAGATGCTCTTAAGGAAACCTGGCAGGTGTTTTCCAGAGCAGGTGCATCTTATTTGATCACTTATGCGGCGAGAAGAGGAAAGGAGATTTTAAGCTGATGTTTCCAAGTTCTAAGGAACTTTTTGAAAGAGCAAAAAAAGTAGCACCGGGTGGAGTACATTCTCCCGTTAGATCCTTTCGTTCCGTAGGGGGAGATCCTGTATTCTTCGAGTCTGGAAAAGGCGCAAGACTTACGGACGTTTCCGGAAAAGAATATATCGATTATTGTTTGAGTTTTGGGCCTTTGATCTTGGGCCATAGGGACGAAGACGTCCAAAAGATCGTTTCCGAAACCGCGGAACTTGCTTGGAGTTTCGGAGCTGCAGAGCCTTATTCTTTGGAACTTGCGGAATGGATCGTGTCCAGAATTCCTTGGGTAGAAAAGATCCGGTTCGTGAACAGTGGAACGGAAGCGGTAATGAGCGCATTACGTGTGGCTCGGGCGGCAACCGGTAGAGATAAAATCCTCAAATTTGACGGATGTTATCATGGGCATTTGGATGCACTGCTCGTAAAGGCTGGCTCCGGGCTTGCAGGAGAATCTTCTTCAGATAGCGCCGGGATAGGTTCCGAGTTGATCAAAAATACTTTGGTACTTCCTTTGGACGACGAAAAATCTGTAGAGGAACTTTTTGCAAAGGAAGGCAAGAATATTGCCGCGTTAGTGATTGAGCCTTTGCCGGCAAATTACGGTTTATTAATACAAAGAAAAGAATTCTTATCCAAAATCGTTGAGATTGCAAGAAAGCACGGAAGTCTTGTGCTTTTCGACGAGGTGATCAGCGGTTTCAGAGTTGCTCTAACGGGAATGAGCGGAGAATTGGGAATTGCACCTGATCTTGTGACTTACGGAAAGATCATCGGCGGAGGATTTCCAGTCGGAGCTTACGCAGGAAAGGCAGAATTACTAGATCTGGTCGCTCCTCAGGGACCTGTGTACCAAGCGGGGACTTTGAGCGCTAGCCCTTTTGGAATGAGAGCAGGTCTTGCCACATTAGAAAAATGTGAAAAAGAGAATGTGTATAATATTTTGGAAAATCGAACCAAGTCTTTTGTGTCCGGAATGGTCTCTATTTTAAGAGAGAGAGATCCGGAGGGAGATTGGGATTCGAGTATACATTCTTCTTTGTTTTGGTTCCATAAAAAATCGCCCTCCCCTATCCGTACTGTGGATAAGATCCCTGCAGGTCATAAGGAAGGTTTTGCAAAAGTTTTTCATGCGCTTCTTTCGGAAGGAATTTACCTGGCTCCTTCAGGTTACGAGGTCGGCTTTTTAAGCTACGCTCATTCTGACAAAATACTTTCCGAAACATTAGAGAAAGCGGATTCCGCATTAAAAAAATTGAAAGTATGAAGGTCTTCGATTCCAAAAAGATTGTTTTGCCGGTTATCTGGGTTGTGACCACGGTCTCTCTCGGCGTCTGGTGGCTTTTTTTGGGGTTAAGGCAGAATAGAATGGCTACCGAGCTTGCATCTCGCCCGGGATATAGAATTGAAGATGATTTCTTGGATAAACTAGAAAGACAAAGTTCCATGATCAAAATGGAAGGCGCCTTCTTCTTGTTTTTGCTAGTAAGCGGCGGGGTTACCTTGGTTTGGCTTACCTTCCGAGAAGAAAAAAGAAATAAACTCATTCACGACTTTTTCTCTACAGTCACGCATGAAATGAAAACTCCTTTGGCAAGTCTCAGATTGCAAGCCGAGAGCTTATTGGAAGAAGGTGTGGATGCGGGCAAAGATAAACTTCTTCATAGATTATTAAAAGACTCAGATCGGATAGAATCCCAGATGAATAAGGCACTGTATCTGGCCAGTCTCATGAGATCCGAAGGGTTATATTTAGAGGAGTTGGACCTCCGACACTGGGAAGAAAGTCTAAGAGAAGAATGGTCCGAGTTGGACATCCAAACAGAATGGAGAGAAACCAAAGTGTTAGCGGATAGGAGAGCCTTAGAAAGTATTTTTAGAAATCTTCTGGAAAACTCAGTGCAACACGGAGGAGCCACAAAGGTAAAAATAATTTCAGAACCTGTTTCCGGGAATAAGATCAGGTTCAAGTTCGAAGACAATGGAAAAGGGTTCTCAGGCGATTTTAAATTATTAGGAAGATTATTCTTAAGACATACTAGCACTAGTGGGACTGGAGTGGGATTGTATCTCGCCGAAAAGTTGGCCGGAAGAATGGGAGGAAATTTCTCCGTTCGGAATTCTGGATCGGGAGGATTTTTGGCGGAGCTCGTTCTTCCCTCTTATTCTTCTAAAGGGAGAAGCGACGTATGAAAGCGAAATTATTATTAGTCGAAGACGATCGCTCCTTAGGTGAAACTTTAAAGGAACGTTTGGAAAAAGAAGGGTATGAAATGGTCTGGACAGTTTCCGCTCAGTCCGCAAAAGTTTTGGCCGTAGACTCCAAGCCTGATCTTATACTTTTAGATGTTCGTTTACCTGACGGAGACGGATTTGAATTAGCGGAAGAATTGAAGTCCAGAAAGGACTGCCCTCCATTTTTATTTTTGACTGCACATTCAGGAGCTCCGGAACGTTTGAGGGGATTCGAATTAGGCGCAGAAGAATTTATACCGAAGCCATTCCACCTGAAAGAATTGCTGATTCGGGTCAAACACGTATTAGAATCTCATAAACATTCCATTAAGCAGGCTAAATATTCGTACGAAGGTTATCTTTTGGATTTTTACGGATATTGTATTCTTACACCTTCCAAAGAAGAGATCCATCTCTCGAAAAGAGATTGTGCTCTTTTGAACTTCTTAGTGGAAGAAAGAGGAAGAACGGTCAGCCGAGATGAGATACTGGACCGCCTTTGGGGAGAGGAAAAATTCCCTACAAATAGAACTATAGATAATTCCATTGTTAGATTACGCCAAGCCTTCGGAGATAGGGGCGAAGATGCGATCCGTTCCGTGAGAGGGGTCGGCTACCAATGGATCGGAGACTTAAAAAATGTCTAATACTAGATTCCAAGCTGCGCTTAAACTGGAGCCACAAGTAACTCCTCCGATCTGGATGATGCGCCAGGCCGGCCGATATCATTGGCATTACCAAAATTTAAGAAAAAAACATTCTTTCGAGGAGCTATGCAAGGTCCCTGAGCTTGCGGCGGAGGTTGCTTTCGGTCCGGTGGACGATTTTGATTTCGATACTGCAATTTTATTTTCCGATATTCTTTTTCCTTTAGAGGCTTTCGGAATGGGTTTACGTTTCGGAGACGAAGGTCCTAAACTAGGTTGGCATCTTTCTACATTAGAAGATCTGAATAAATTCTATCCCCTGAAAGAAGCGGTGGAATTTATGGGATTCCAAAAAGAAGCAGTAATCCGTACCAGAAAAAGGATCCCAAAAGATAAATCCTTGATCGGATTTATTGGAGGGCCTTGGACCTTATTCTGTTATGCCACCCAGGGAAAACATGATGGAAATCTAATACTTCCTAAAGTTTCTACGGAGTTGAGAGAAGGCTTTTACGAGAAGATCCTGGCATTATTAAAAGAAAATATACGTCTACAATTGGAAGGTGGGGCCGAGATCGTAATGATTTTTGACACTGCAGCTGGAGATGCTTCTCCAGCATTCTTCCATGAGGCGATCTTGCCTTCTATCAAAGGTTTGGTGGAGGCGTTTCCTGGCAAGATCGGCTATTATGCAAAAAATTTGGCTCCTGGTTCTTTACAATCTCTTAGGGACGTCTCCGGTCTTACAGGATTCGGAATGGATCATCGAACCGATATAGTCGAATTTTTAGGGAACGGCTCTCATTTTGTGCAGGGGAATTTTGACCAGGCATTGTTATTTATGGAGCCGGGAGAATTTAAGAAATATTTAAACCGTTGGATCAGGCCGTTTTTAGATCTCGCTCCGGAAAAAAGAGCGGGATGGGTCTGCGGTTTGGGACACGGGGTCCTGCCAAAAACCCCGGAAGCGAATATTAGAACTTTCGTAAATACAATCCGTGAGGCCTTTGTATGAATTCCAAATCCGATCTGATCCGAAAATATGATGTTCCGGCGCCTAGATACACTAGTTATCCTACTGTTCCTTATTGGGAGGATAATCCTACCAGAGAAGAATGGATAGATGCGCTTCGCAGAAGGTTGGTTCCTGATGATTCTTCCGTGGCTTTGTATCTGCATATTCCATTTTGCGAAACACTCTGTTCCTTTTGTGGATGTAATACTTCTATCACTAAAAATCATTCCGTAGAAGATCCTTATATAGAAACTGTCCTGCAGGAATTTAGAAAATATCAAGAAGAACTTCCTGAACTGACCAAACGTGAGTTGAGAGAATTACATTTGGGAGGAGGATCTCCTACTTATCTTTCCGAATCCAATCTGGAAAGTTTATTAAAGCCAATTTTAGATTCTTGGAATGTATCCGATTCTCCAGAATTCTCATTGGAAGTAGATCCAAGAAGGACCAGGCTTTCTCAACTTGAAGTTTTAGCAAAATACGGATTCAGAAGGATTAGCTTGGGAGTTCAGGATTTCGATCCGGAAGTGCAAAGATTGGTAAATCGCATCCAGCCTTATGAACTAACTGAAACAATTACACAAGGCGCCCGCAAGTTAGGTTATCATTCCGTAAATTTTGATCTCATCTATGGGCTTCCTAAACAAACTAAGGAAAGTATGAAGGAGACGATCCGAAAAACACTCGAGCTTAGACCGGATCGTATCGCATTCTACAGTTACGCTCACGTTCCTTGGATCAAGGCAGCGCAAAGATTGTTCACAGAGGATGATCTTCCTAAGGGAGAAGAAAAAAGAGAACTCTATGAGATCGGAAGAGAACTCTTTTTAAGCGCGGGATATAAAGAAATTGGAATGGACCATTTTGCTTTAGAGTCTGATTCACTCTACGCCGCTTATCAGAACGGGAATCTTCATCGAAATTTTATGGGTTATACTACCAAATCCACCGACCTACTTTTGGGTTTAGGTGTGTCTGCAATTTCAGATAGTTGGGATTGTTTCTATCAGAACGAAAAGATCCTGAAAAAATACCAAAGAAGGATTTCGGAAAACGGGCAGGCAATACTCAGGGGACATAAATTAAATTCAGAAGATCTGGCTCAAAGAGAACTCATTCTAAAACTTTCTACTTTGGGAAAAGTAGAAGTTCCGGATCCGATTTTTGAAGAGGTTCGCCTCTATTTGACCAGTATGGAAGACGATAATTTAATAGAGTGGAAAGGAAAAACCCTTGTTTTGACGGACCTGGGAAAGCCTTTCTTAAGGAATGCGTGCACAGGTTTGGACATGCGTTTGAGAAGAAAAAGTCCTGAAACCAAGGTATTTTCCCAGTCTATTTGACTCTCTTTCTGAAATATCCGGGTCCAATAGCTGTTTCTTCCCTTAGAAAGGACTCATTGGAAATTAATTTCTTTTCGTCCAATACTTTGGGGACTTTAGTGGCTTAACACTTTTTCGTTTTTGAAATGTCATTTATACATTTAAGAAAAATTATCCCGATCTTATTGATCGTTTTTGCTCCTATGGGGATCTTCCCTGTCACCGTTCTATTGAGGGAAGGTGGAAAAGTAAAAGGTGATATCATCACCCAAAATCAACATTCAGTCCTTCTTCAAACAGAATCAGGAAAACGTAAAGTAGATAAAGACCTGATCCTGAAAATACTTTTCCAAGATGTGAACGACGACGAAGAGGAGAAGATCCGTAAAGAGGAAGAAGACAAACTCGCCTCGGACAAAAAAGAACAAGAAGATAAAGAAGCTGCCCAAAGACATTTAGAAGAAGAAAAACAAAAAGAAGAAGACTTAAAAAAACAAGCAGCAGCCGACGAAGAAGCTCGCCGCCAGGAAGAACTTCGTAAACAAGAAGCAAAACGTCCTCTAAACGCACTCATGAGATCCGCAGTCGTACCTGGCTGGGGACAATATTATACGGACAGAAAGTTTCAGTCCCTTCTTTACCCTACCCTATTTGCCGCGGCCGCATTTGTGGCCTACGATAAGTTCAGGGTCTATAGAACTTCGGTAAGAGAATACGGAGACCTGGGAAATCCATACACTAGAGAAAGTCTAACGCTTGCTGCACTTGGTCAGGCCCAAGCGGCGGTTACCCCGTCTTTATCACCGCTAGATGCGTATTTAGCGAATCAATCCAGTCAAGTTCAGCTAAAGAGAGAAGAAGCCGACAAAAATTTTAGAGAATACCAGGGCGCCTTGTACGTGTTAGGCGGGATTTACATCCTAAACCTTATCGATTCCTATGTATTCGCAAATTCTATCAAATCAGTAGTCCAGTTTTCAGACGGCCAAAGCAAGGGAATGGTATTATCCGCATTGCCTTCCAGCGTTGGTGCGGGAAGTGGATTTTCCAGCAATGGGACCTTCTCCGGAATGGAAACCAAATATACTATGGGTTACCGATTCGAGTTCTGATCTTGATAAAAACTTTTCTTCCTTTTGAAGGAAAATCTAGGATTTTATTGCCAATAGTTTCCATCCCATTACTTTGTATCCGTGGCGAAATGGGTTCCTGATCATATAGTAATCGGTGCAGGGTTTACCGGCCTTCTGCATGCATTCCTTTCCTTAGAGAAAGGTGAGTCCGTATTAGTACTTGAAAAAAAGGAAAGTTCGGGGGGATTGATCCGTTCTGTCCGAACGGAATACGGAATCGTAGAGACTGCGGCCAATGGAATCCTGAATTGTTGGGAACTGGAAAGCCTGGCTTCCCGTTTGGGATTGGACATTTTACTCTCCAGTACTGCATCTAAAAAACGTTATATATTTTCCGACGGAAAGATGAAAAGAATGCCTCTTTCTGTTTTCGAAATAATATCTCTCGCATTCTCTATATTGACCGTTCCTGCCCAACCTCTCCCGGGTGAATCCATTTACCAATGGGGCAAAAGAGTATTAGGGGAAAAGGCGCTTAGTAAAGTATTAGAGCCTGCGTTAGGCGGCATATATGCCGGTGATCTGGATGCAATGTCTGCTGAACTTGTGCTCGGAAAATTTCTTCCGGAACAGGCTCCTCTTTGGAAAAACATTCTACATCTTCGAAATTCCAGAAAAGGAAAGCCGAAACTTCTCCCGGGCAGAAGAGGGACCGTAAGTTTTAGAGGAGGCCTCGGTACTTTACTTGGGGCCCTGGAAGCAAGAGTATCTTCTCAAGGAAAAATCAAATACAATCAGGATATTACTAGCTTAAAAGAATTGAGAGCGACTTATCCTAAATCCAAGATCACGATCGCGACAAATTTAGCGACTGCCTTGAAACTTTTAAAATCCGAATATAAAGAATTCAAATCCTACCAAGGAATGTTGGACACGTTACCGATCGTGAGTGTTACCCGTTTCGGGAAAGATTCCATCCTAAATGGAAAAAGAGGGTTTGGGATATTATTCCCTAAAGATCATAAAAGTTTTTCTTCCGAATTGGGGATCAGATCCAGAGGGATCTTATTTAACGATTTTATATTTCCCGGTAGGACCTCCGACGGGATCCATTCGGAAACTTTTATCATGGGTGGTGCAGGCGATAGAGAAATTTCCTCCAGAACGGAAGAGGAGATCATCTCTGTGGTGGAAGCAGATCGCAAAAAATTATTCTCTGAAAGCGGGATTCCATTGAATCACTATGTGACTGTTTGGAAAGATGCTCTTCCGGTTTATGGGCCCCAACTTTATGCTTTCAATCGTGACTTAGACAGAGTCCTTCCTCCCGAGATCAGAGTAGAAGGGAATTTTAGGAGTGGAATAGGTTTAAAATCCATTTTAGGGCGGGCTTTCTCCCTTTATTATCCTGACCTTTCGGTCTGATTAGCGGGCGAATTTATTTATTAAAATTCCTTTAAGTTCCTCTAGATCTTTTTTGATCCAGTTGGAATCCTCTTCGAATTTTTCGGGAGTCATTCCTTCCGTTTGGAAAAGTGTAAAGATGAGTTCACTCCCCTCCCCGTTCTCTATGATCCTAAGAGGATTATAGGAAATATTTTCAGGGCTAAAGATCACGTAATGATCCAGGATCCCGTATGGGTTTTTGTCCGTAAATTTTGCTGTAAGTTTGCCCATAGGAGAATCTATGGACCATTCTCCGTTTCCTAAAGGAGAAATGGATTTGCATAAACCGGAGGCCCATTCCGGAAAATTTTTAGGTTCGGAAAGATATTCATACGCTGTCTTTTGGGCAACTGGGATAGTAACGCTAATATGTTTCGTATTCTTGGTATTAAGCATGGTGTTTACTTAGGATATTGATCGATCTTTTTCTGGATACTTGTCTTATCGTGAGATGTTTTTGCAAGTGAGAGAGCTTTACGAAAATTTTCTAACGACTTTGTATTATCTATATCAGAATACAATTCTCCTAAAAGAGCAAAATAAAAATGATTCTCCTTCAGGTCTAATTTTTCAGCTTCTAAGATTGCCTCTTCTTTTCCATTTGCTTTAGAAAGAGCGTATGTTCGATTCAGAGCCGCAATAGGAGAATATTGTAACTGCAGTAGACGATTGTATAACTGCAAAATATTTTCCCATTTTTCTTTCGTATCTTCCTTTTGCGTATGCCAATAAGCAATTCCTGCTTCCAAATGATATTTTGTGAGCTTGGTCCCATTAGCTGCTTTGTTTAGAAAAATTTCTCCCTTGGCGATCAGATCGTAATTCCAAAGATTCTTATCCTGGTCTTGGTATAGGATCTGTTCTCCATTATCATCTTGTCTTGCTTCGAATCTGGACGTATGAAAACACATCAACGAAAGAAGTGCATATACTTGAGGTTTATCGGTGATCTTATTTTCTACAAGCATGCTGCACAGACGGATTGCTTCTAAACAAAGATCCTTGCGTAAGGTTTTATTTTGGCTGATAGAATAATACCCTTCGTTAAATAATAGATAGATCGTAGAAAGTACTGAATCCAATCGATCTTCTATTTCTTCCGGCTCAGGGAGTTGGATTAGGGTCTTTTCTTCTCTTAATTTTTCTTTCGCCCTAAATAGCCGCTTGTTGATTGTTTCTTTATTAGTTAAGAATGCATCCGCGATCTCCTCAATCCCGAATCCGCATAATATCCTAAGAGAAAGTCCAACTTGCGCTTCTGAAGAAATAGAAGGATGGCAGACTGCGAACATCATCCTAAGTTGGCTATCGTATATATTTTCCGGAGAAAGATCTATCTCTGACTCTAAAGGCTCCGATTGTGCTTTAGTCAATTCGGGAAGGATCTTGTTTTGAAAGATCGAATTCCTTTGCAGATAATTTTTGGCTTTATTCTTTGCCACAGAATAAAGCCAGGCGGTGGGATTTTGTGGATTTCCTTTGATCCCCCAGGTTTCCGTTGCAGTTAAGAATGTCTCACTTGCGATCTCTTCTGCAATCTCAAGTCTTTCGAAACCTATATGCTTGCAAAGAACGGAGACAATTTTAGTGTATTCATTCCTGAATAGGTGAGGCAATATCTCCGAACTTTGCATAAAACTTGGTCGTTTAGTGTGTCGGCTAACGTGTATTGTCCGTGCCTACGATTTTTCTCACTTCTACGCTATTCCCCTCCCCTCTTAAGATGGGACATTCTTTTGCGATAGTGGCGGCCTCTTCAAAATTTTTAGCCTTGATCGTGATAAAACCTGCTATGGATTCTTTTGTTTCTGCGAAGGGTCCGTCTGTGATAATTTGTCCGGATTTGATGACCTTTCCTTCCGTGGATAATCCTGTGCCGCCTACAAATTTGTTTTGAGCGGCAATGCCACCCACCCAGTCCTGGTACATTTTCATATATATTTGCATTTGTTCCGGAGAAGGTTGAGCCTCTTTAGTGATCAGATCCAGTCGCATTAAGATTAAGTATTCGTCCATATTTCTCTCCTATGGAACTAAGTTTTCATCTCTAGATCAATTGAGTTTTGAAAAATTGGACATAGCAGTGAAAAATTTAGATCCTTTACTACAGTTATGTTGGAACTACTACAGGCCGGTAATATCAAATCCTGAATTGACCGACTGACCGATGGATCCATATTACACACAATCGCAAGTTATCTTTTCCTTCTTAGGATCCCATCCGCCTGAAACCTTGCAAATACAGCTCAAGTGTCCGCCTTTTCGCGCTAAATGTTTAGCCTCGAATACGAATTTTGCCAACGCTTCCAAGAATGCTGGATAAGTACCTGGAGCTGGAATTCTATAATACTCTAAAATTCCGTTTTGGTGAGCGTGGTCCCTGATCTGGACTCCTATCTCTTCTAATGTTTCCAGGTGGTCGCTGATAAAGCTGATCGGGTAAACTGCGATCCTTTTGGTCCGTTTTTCTCCTAACTCTTGGATCTTATCTAAAGTATTGGGAGTGGTCCACTTGCTCGGCCCTACCCTACTCTGGTAGGATAGATGTATTTGTCCTTGGTAACCTTTTTCTCTTAAAAGAGAAGTGAGAGCTTTAACATTCTCTTCGATCTCTCTTGTATACACGTCACCTTTTTTTATTAGGCGAAGCGGGATTCCATGTGCGCTGAATACTATATCTAGGTTTTGCCAGTCTTGGATCTTTTCTTGTTTTATATGTAAAAAATCTTTTTCGGAAAGATTACCTTGGAAAAAATCTAGGATCAAATCTCGGATGGATTCCAAATATTCTCTTCTGTCGGAGAATGGCCTAACCCAAAGTGGATTAGAGGCTGGGCAGTATCCTAATTGTTTTTCCACGAGCATTGCTGTGGAAAGAACTGTTGATCTGGAAAAATGAGGGAATAAGGGCAGAAGCACCACTCCTTCTTTAGGATCTGTCCATTCTGAAGGAAGTTCTCTGATATCCGGATAGCCGCAGCACATTGCTGTCTTGACTTCCCATTTTTCTCCGGACTCTTCTAAAAGTTTTTTTAATCCTTCTGCTTGTTTTTCAGTTTCGGAGACGAGAGGGGAGCCTCCTCCGAATCCCATGGATGCGTAAGTTTCTTCTACTTTTTTGGCTCTTGTCTCTGCGATTTTCCGAGCGAGTCTGATCCTTAGAAATTCAGGGAGCGGAAGATCGAAAACTAATGGATCTTCAAATAGGTCTTTCAGAAATTTCGGGATTTCTCCTGAGTTTCTGGGCCCGCCCAAGTTGATCAAAAGAAGTTTGTTTTTCATAAAAAGTGGCTAACCTGTAATTCGACTGAGTACTGTTTTGTGCTTAGATAATTCCTGTAACTTCCTGAATAATTGGAAATAATGTCCTCATTACTCAGGCCTCCTTGGGTTTGAAAACTTCCTTCTCCGTATAATCTATGCTCCGTTAATTTTAAGAAAAATAACCAAGAGGGAAGAATGTAACCTGCGCCTAAATTCGTTTCCAGTCCGAAGCCGGAGGAATCTCCTATAAAATTTAAATTTCTCTGGTAATGGTAATCTCTAAAATGAGAATACCAAACGTTTCCGGAAAGACCTGCCTCTAACATCAAAGTTCCGTTGGAATATCTATAACCGAATCCGAAAGGGATCTCCCAAGTTGAGATAGAATAACTTAGCCCAATCCCGATCGGACCGTAGGTCACAGGCGATGTTGCGATCCATTGCATCACATCGTATAGGTAATATTTATAATATGTATAATAAGCGCCGCCGGTGAGGTAGAGACTGGAGCCAGGTTTTCTTGGATCAGGATTTGCGCTTCCGAAATATTTTCTTGCAAGGAATCCGATCCTATCGTCTTTCATTTTAAGTTTTCCTCTGCCGTCTGCAAAGTTTTGGGTCCCAGTGAACGTATAAGGTGTATCGTAAAAACTTGCGTTCGCAAAATCGATCTTGGTTCCCTTTTCCCTGCTCACAGTTCCTAAAAAAAAGTCTTCGTCCCTGCCCTCTCCGGTTCTTTGGTTCTTGAAAGTGGTCCTGTACTCCAGATTGATCTCCCAGGTTTCCCACCAATGTTTTAAACCGATCCCTCCGTATTCGAATTCCCTATTATAGGTGATCCTGGATCCTGCTTTTAGTCCGGAAAGATTCGGAAACTTTGTGCCTGATTCGAAAATATGTTGGCCTCCATTCTCTCCAAAGATCCCCGTGATGGAACTTCTGCTCATTAATTCGGATAGAATGGCTTGGAATTTAGTTTGGGAAGTCGCGTTTCCTGGGAGTTTTGTTTCAGATCTTATCTCTTTGGGAGATTCTGGCTCCTGTGCAGCTAACCCGGCAGTGGCAAATAGGCAGAATAGTGCGGTTATAATTCGAATTTGAATTTTCATTTCATCCTAGAATAGGGGTGAAATGATTTCATCCCCAGTGAATTCCTTTTCCGAGAAGCGACCTAAGCATTTTCCCCTCCCCTATCGTTTCAATTCGGTTTTTTCGCTCTTAAACCTAAATGAGACATAGGTTTTCTTGACAAATCCGGTCTGGACGCTGATCTATTATCAGGGTCAAGGTCTGAAGTGAAAGCCAAAGTTTTAAGTGTGGAAGAAGTCCTCTCCGAATACGTATTAAGTTCGGAAGATGAGTTTCTGGAGAAGGCGGAAAAATGGTCCTTGCCCAAAGACAATAAGGGCAAGTACAAGACCGAAGTTTTGGATAAGTACTTCTCCAAAAAAGTAAAACACTCCTACGAATCCGTGATCATTGCGGTTTCCAATCAAAAAGGTGGAGAAGGTAAAACCACGGTTTCCATCTGTCTGGCAGAGGCATTAGCGAAGTCCGGTAAAAAAGTTCTGCTATTAGATTGGGACGCTCAGGCGAATATCACTCAGTTGTATGTTGGCCAGACCGATAAATCGGTCTTTCATAGTTTGGGTTATAAGGAAGAATCTAAGGTAGATATTTCCGAAATTATCGTAAATCTTGCTCCCGGTTTGGATCTGGTTCCTTCTTCTATTCATTTGGCGAATTTTACAACCCCGTATGAGAGAGATGATTTCGATCTTTTGAAAGAAGCTTTATTGCCAATTCGTTCTTCTTACGAATATATTATTATAGATTGTCCTCCTTCTCTTGGTTTGATCTTGGAGAACGCTTTGATCGCCGCGGATCTTGTTCTGGTTCCGATCCAGACTCGTGCATTTAGTGTGCAGGGTCTGAAAGATCTTCATGGTACAATTGAGAAGATACGTAAAAAAGCTAATCCAGGTCTTGGGCTTTTGGGTGCGGTACTAAATCAGTACGAAGATTCTAGGGCGCTCTCTGGTCTTGCGGAAACTGTTCGGAAATATTTCCCGGTGTTTGATTCCGTGGTGTATAGAAGAGAGGCGATTCCTCAGTCCCAAGCAAAACGTAAACTTTTATCCGAATATGATCCTAAGGCAATGCAGATGTTTTCTACCCTAGCGGAAGAAGTGATGAGGAGAGCGAATGGCAAAAAGAGCTGATTTTGCAGGGCTGGATTTATTAACAGCTTTCGGCGGGGATGAGTCCCTCAAAAAAGAAATTCTTCTTTCGGATATTATTACTAATCCCGAGCAGCCTAGGGTTTTTGGAAAAGAAGACGTAAGCGATCTTGTGGAATCCATGAAACGTTTGGGACTGATAGAACCTATTGTTGTCCGCAAGTTAGGTAAGAAGTTTCAAATAGTTGCAGGGGAAAGAAGATTCCAAGCTGCTAAGGTCATAGGGTGGAAATCCATTCCGGTGGTGGAAACGGAAGCTTCCGAGGACAGATGTTATGAGATGGCTTTAGCGGAGAATGAAAAACGTAAAAGTCTAAATCCTTGGGAAGTAGGTCGTGCTATCCAATTCTTAAGAAAGGAAAGAAAAAAAACCGCTGAAGAAGTAGGTAAGATCCTAGGTTATACCGAAAGATATGTGAAACAGTTAAGCTCTATAGCAAGACTGGATCAAAAATCCGTTTCTGAGTTGTTAAAAAGTGGGAGCGACCTTTCTGTCAAAAATCTGGAAACCCTTCTGAAAAAGAAAGAAGGACGGGGGGGTGAAACGATTTCACCCCGCAAGCCAGGAGAAAGGGTTACCCTGGATCTTAAACATTTGAGCGTTAAGAATAGAGAATCTTTCTTAAGGGAACTTTCTAACCTGAAGAAAAAATACGGATTGAGCTAATACGATTTTTTTCTCGTTGGAGAAAACTCTAGGCTCTTGATCTTGTTCCCATAAGACCGTTCGGGCGGATTTTTATATCCGCGCTCGGGTTTCTAATAAAGGAATAGAATGAAAATCGGAATCATCGTTGGCTCCCAACAAAAAGAATCTCAATCCTCTAAAGTAGGCGAATTTTTAAATTCTAAATTAAAAGAAATGTCCGTGGATACTTGGACATTAGACCTGGGAAAAAATCCTCTTCCCATTTACGATTCTACTCAGACAGGCGACGATAAGGTCTGGACAGGCCTTTGGAAACCTATCGACGAAAATTTAAAGAGTTCGGAAGGTTTTGTTTTCATCACTCCCGAGTACGGAGGTATGGCGAGTCCCGCTATTAAAAATTTCTTCCTTCATGCCGGTCTTGTTCAGCTGGGTCATAAGCCTGGGCTTCTTGCTTCTGTTTCTTCGGGTCGAGGTGGGGCCTTTCCGATCAACGAGATGAGGGCGAGCAGTTATAAAAATACAAAGATCTGTTATATCCCGGAACATTTGATCTTTAGGGACGTGGAACATCTGATCAATGGAGGAGAACCTGTATCTCCGGAAGATAGTTTTATCAGAGAAAGAAGTGTATTCGCTTTGAAGATCCTGGTTGCTTATGCGAATTCTTTATCTGAGATCCGTGAGTCCGGTGTGGTCCAGGACCCTAGATTTAAGAACGGAATGTCCTGATGAGACATAATTTTACGAACGTCTGATATCAACAGGATGATAGGGGAGGGGAGTTCCTTCACTCCGGAATTGGCTCAAAGATTGTCTTTTTTAACCCGATGATATATCCTAGGGGATGTCGGAACTTGGGATCTCCAGTTAGGAAATGGAAAATTTCGAAGTCAGATAAGACGGACCGGATTTTCAGATGTCTCGGTCTAAATCGAAAAGTTAGGAATTCATGAATAAAATTAATATCCAGGCCGGCCAAATTATTTTCAGAGAAGGCGAGTTGAACAACTCGATGTATATCATAATCTCCGGGACAGTTGAAATATTTTTTACTCATAAAAACTCGGCCACTCGTTTGGCTTTGATGAAGAAGGGCGATTTTTTCGGTGAGATGGCTTTGTTCAGAGCTAAGCCAAGAACTGCAACTGCAAGAGCGGTGATGGATACCGAAATGGTTGCGGTAGAATCCAAACAACAATTAGAAAGATATCTACTCGCTAATCCGGAATTTGCCGCTAAGATGGTGAGAATTTTGGCAGACCGTTTGGCGAATACAAACGAACTTTTGATCTCCAAGCTGAACGAAATTACTACAAAAGAAATCGAATATCAGATAGGCGAGCCATGATCAGACATACGTAATGCGGTCTTTTCCCGCGGCTTTTGCCTCATATAGTTTTGCGTCCGAGAACGAGTACAATCTGTTGCTTTCATCTGCGTCTCCAGGGTATTCTGCGACCCCGCCGGATACTGTAACCTCTATCCCGAAATCGTTCTTGGAGGAATTTCTTAAATAAGTCCTGAATCTTTCGATCGCTACTTTTGCGTTTTCTTTGGTGGTTTCGGGAAGAATAACCGCAAATTCTTCTCCACCCACTCTACAACTGATGTCCTCCGTCCTGAATGCATACATCAGTGTTCCGGCCACCAGTTTTAAGATATCGTCCCCGAAAGAATGTCCTTTGGTATCGTTGATCTTCTTAAAATTGTCCAGATCGAATAGGAATAAGCAGAAATTTCTTTTATACCTTTTACTTCTGGTGACCTCTTTGTTTAGGACAAGGTTGAAGTACCTTCTATTGTAGATCCCTGTTCCTTCGTCTATGACTGCGTTTAGGATGATCTCTTCGAATGAGTAGATATCCACGATCTTCGGGTTTTCTATCAATCGATTCTTTAAATAAATATAATCTAGAAGTGCGACTACGAAGTTCATACTTCTACCCAGTTGTTTGCTTAAACCTTCTGCATGGGAATAGATCTCTTTCCAGAGGGATCTTGCTTCGGATTCGGGCAGATCCAGATTTGCAATTATTCTGAAAAAGTCGGAGTAAAAATAATCGTCCTTCTTTCCCATCTCTTCGAATTTATTCGCGAGGCTAGGAAGTGGCGCTTCCTTATCGTTTACGATCTCTAAGATTGCGGTTTTTCTTTCGGAATTGACCTGACCCAAGCCCTTGAACCGGTCTCTCATTTCTATGAGTTCGTTTCTAGCGAGATTCGCTGTGGTTTCGTGGGCGTTAAGGGTCTGTTCCGCTGCGAGTAATTCTACTTCTCCCAGCTTGGAAACTCTTTCGTAGAGCTCCAACAGTTCCTTGAGTTTTTGGATTTCCTCTTCTTTTTCTTTTAGTTCTTCTTGTAGATTTCGCATTTTGGTTCGGGGTTATGGGCTCGAGGCTCCGAGTAGGAACTCCTAGCTTTCCGGTTTGTTATGGAATACTGGTAAAATAATTCTTTTCCCACCTAGGGGTAAACCAATTTAATGAATTACTTGGCGGTTTCATCTATGTCTAAAGGTCCTAATAAGAAAAAAATTATTATCACAGGAGCTAGCTCCGGTATCGGTAGAGAGCTTGCTCTTTTATACGGAAAGGAAGGCCACGATCTGGCAATCACTTCTAGACGTAAGAAAGTTTTAGAGGATATTGCAAAAGAGATCCGCTCCTTCAAAAAGGGAGGCAAGGTGATCTTGGCTTCCTTGGATGTTTCCGAGTCCGGAGATAATTTTAAAGTTCTTCCTAAACTTGCTAAGGAACTTGGCGGAGTAGATCTATTCATTGCGAACGCAGGAATTTCTACCAACTCTTCTTTCGGTCAAAAAAGTTTCGAAGCAGATAAGGCAGTAATCGATACAAATTTGATAGGACTCATGGCCGGTATCTCCGCTTTGCAACCGATCTTTAGAGAACAGAAAAAAGGACAGATCGTAGGAATTTCTTCCGTTGCTTCGTTTAGAGGTCTTCCTGGTTCGGCAAGTTATTCTACTTCTAAGGCAGCAGTTTCTACTTATTTAGAAGCGCTTAGGGGAGAAGTTCGACCGTTCGGAGTGAAGGTCACAGTCATTCATCCGGGTTTTATCGATACTCCGATCAATCAAAAGTTGAAATCCCGACCTTTTCTTGTTTCCGCAGAAAAGGGCGCTAAAAAAATTTACGATAGGATAGAATCGGGAGTTCGATCCGCTACTGTTCCTTGGTTTCCTTGGGCAATGGTCGGAGTTCTGATGAGATCGGTCCCTGAATTTTTATGGGAGAAGATCGGACCTAAATAAAGGTTTTTGCATATGGTAGGAACTCCAGACTCTTCGAATATCTACAAAGTTCTCTTCGTATGTTTGGGGAATATCTGCAGATCTCCTGCGGCAGAGGGCGCTTTCGTCGATTTACTAGAGAAGAAGGGATTTTCTTCTCTCTTTGAAGTGGATTCCTGCGGCACTTCTCGCTACCATATCGGAGAATTGGCCGACCCTAGGACCAGGCAAACCGCCCGTAAGAAGGGAATAGAGCTCACTCATAAGGCGAGACAATTTAAAAGATCCGATTTTGAATATTACGATTTTATTCTGGCGATGGATAGATCCAACCATAAGGATCTAGGAGCTCTCGCTTCGAATGAAGAAGAAAGAAAAAAAATTCATTTGTTCAGAAAGTTCCAGAAGGGCCAAGGAAAAGATTCCGAGGTTCCCGATCCATATTACGGAACTTTAAAGGATTTCGAAGAAGTCCACCAGATAGTTTCCGAGGCTTCGGAAGGATTTCTGGATTACGTCTTGAGTAAAAATGGAGTAAAGAATGCCTAAGGGTGAAAAAAAGAAAGTAGTAGTAATCGGAGTAGGTTTCGGGGGATTGCAAGCGATCAAAAAACTATCCAAAGAAGAAGATTTGGAGATTATCGCTATCGATAAAAAAAATCACCATTTATTCCAACCTTTATTATACCAAGTAGCCACTGCAGTGTTAAGTCCTGCAGACATCGCAATCCCTACCAGATCTCTTATCGGGGACAAGAAAAACGTAACAGTTTATTTGGGAGAAGTGGAGAAAATAGATGTCCAGGCCAAAAAGGTCTATTTCCAAGGACATTCAGAAGATTATGATTATCTAATATTGGCCGCAGGCGCTAAATCCGGCTATTTCGGGAATGATCATTGGAAAAAATATTCCATAGGATTAAAATCCTTAAAGGATGCACTTGCTATCCGAACTAAAATTCTAACTTCTTTCGAGCATGCGGAACTTGCGGGAGATCCTGAAATTGCCAAAAAACATCTGAATTATGTAATTATTGGTGGAGGTCCTACAGGTGTGGAGCTTGCAGGTTCCATCGCAGAATTATCTCATGAGATCGTTCGAAACGAATTCCACACGATCGATCCTGCTTTAGCAAAGATCACTTTGATCGAGGCTTCACCTAGGCTGTTGGCAGCATTCGCTCCTAAGTTAAGCGAATTTGCAAAGATCCGTTTGGAAAAAAGAGGAGTGGAAGTCCTAACAGGAACAAAGGTCCTCGAAATAGACGAGAACGGAGTCAAGATAGAAGGCAGAACCATCGCTTCTTCTACCGTGATCTGGGCTGCAGGAGTGCAGGCAAATTCTATCGGAGCTTCTTTAGGAGTTCCTACCGACAGAATGGGAAGAGTGATGGTGGATGAGTTCTGCAATGTAGAAGGTCATCCTGAAGTTTTTGTGATAGGCGATATTGCGAATTATTCGAAAGGTTTAGAAAGACCTTTGCCTGGAGTTTCTCCGGTTGCAATGCAGCAAGGAAGATATGTTGCCGCTCTCATTAGAGGAGATCTGAAATCTAAAAAAAGAAAACCTTTCCATTATAGAGACAAGGGAAGTATGGCGACTATCGGAAGACAAGACGCTGTTGCTCAGGTCGGGAATTTCAGATTGAGAGGATTTTTCGGATGGGTCGTTTGGTTATTCATTCATATTTTCTATCAGGTAGGATTTAAGAATAAGATCTCCATCTTTATCACTTGGGTTTGGTCTTATATGACATTTCGTGCAGAAGCTAGATTGATCCAGGATGAGGTTGAATCCAATTCCGTCGGGTCTTCTCCGCCAAATTAAAGCCGAAAATAATCCTTGAATAGGTCGTACATAATAAAAGAATAAGCCTGATGCAAACTGATCTTTGGAAAGGCAAGACAATCGTAATTACCGGAGGCTCTTCCGGGATAGGAGAGGCTTTATTAGAAAGTTTGTCCCAGGTCCCTTGCAAGCTGATCAATCTTTCCAGATCAGAGCCGGAACTCGTTCGTAAAATTTCCAAGAAGAAGGAAAAACGACCTGCGGAAATTTTTCATATTCAGGCGGATCTTTCTTCTGAGAAAGAGATCAACAAAGCAGTTGCTAAGCTTGCAAAATTGACGGACGGTATTGATGTTCTTTTCAATAACGCAGGCATAACTGCTCATTCTAGATTCGACCAAACGCAGATAGAGGCATTCCGAAGGGCGTTTGACGTGAATTTTTTCGGTCCTGTATTTCTTACTATGAGACTTCTTCCTTTTTTGAAAAAGAATAAGGGAGCGGTCATGGTAACTTCTACAGTCAGCGGACTCTATGGGATCCCTGCGAGAAGTGCATATTCTTCTTCTAAATCTGCGTTACATGCCGTTATGGAATCCGCTCGTATAGAACTTTCGGAAGAAGGTCTTCGTTTTATCATATTCTGTCCCCCTTATACCAAAACGAATCTAAGATCTAACGGTATAGACGGGGACGGCCAGAAATTGGAAGAACCTCATTATTCCGGCAAAAGTAAAACTCCGCAAGAAGTTGCAGAAAAGATGATCCGTTCTATAGAAGATCCTAACTCAAGACTCGTAGTAATGGACAAGAGCGGATTATTCGTCCAATGGATGAGAAATATTTCTCCATCGTTTTTGGAAAAAGTATTATATAAAAAACTTTATAAGGACTTTCATTAAAGGACTTAAATTTGTATGGAAACAAGAAGCATTATTAAAGAATTCAAATATGATTTTCCTTTGGAAAAAGTTTGGAGTGCGGTGACTGTCAACGAGGAGTTGATCCATTGGTTGGCGGATAAAGTAACCGGACGTCCTAAACTAGGCGGCACTTTCTCCTGGACTTGGAATCTGGGCCCCGAAGGAGAACTTACTTCAACTGGTATTTATAAAAAGATCGTTCCTTTTCAAGAGTTGATACTTCAATGGCAGAACCATCCCGCAGGAGATATAGAACTCAAGCTTGAGTTTGAAAAAGACGGAGATGCTACTCTTCTTAAGCTCACCAACTCAGGATATCCTACAGGAGAAAAATTCGACCATTGGATCGAGGCTGCTTCCGAAGGCTGGGACGAAGAAAGTATGCATTTGCTAGAATACCTCAGGAAGAACTAAGATATCTCTTTAGTGTCGGATTGTGTTTTTATTTTCCGCTTGAACTCTCGGGTCCCTAAAAAAAGATGACATTAGAGCCCCGATTATAGGGTGTTCGCGGTTCTTTTCTCCCTCCGGAGACCAAAGCCCGCGAGCTGCTTTTCAAGGCGGTATACAGTGAACTTTCCAGAACTAGACGCTTACTTTCAAAGTCTTACGGATATCACGGATACGATTTCGATTTTAAACTCTCCGTACGATTCCGAATTCGATTCAGATATCACTAAGATGGAAGACTTCTTAAATGATATCCAATCCAAAGATTGGCTCAATACAGACAAAGAATACTTTAACTTATTCACCAGCCACTTTTCCTTTCATATCAAAATAGTAGAAGAGATCGTCCGCGAAGCGAGGGAGATCCTACATCCTGAACGTCGTATGCACGTAAAACGTTTGGTAGGATACTGCAAAGCAGCCGAAGAATGGTTGGCAGATCTTCAAAAGCGCCGCAGAGCTACCGAAACTCTCGCAACTGCTTGATATAATCTATTGACATCCCCGGTCAGCCGGGGAGTCTTGAGTTCGTGTCCGAGAACGAACTCAAACAGAACGAAAAAATTAATTTTTTCACCCATCCTTTTCTATTCTATCCCGTACTTCTTTTTATATTCATATTCGCTCTAGATAAAATTTTCTTTTTGGATAAGGTCAGAGACTACGTAAAAGTAGAATTAACCTATATCTATTACGACGTTAAGCAGGATCTCTTAAAGGAGATGATCTCTAAGTTCGGTAAGAACGCGGAGAAAAAGTCCGACAAAAAATTGGTACTTTTGATGGGTTCTTCCAGGATGTTATACTTCAAGAACGAAGAGATCCTGGACTTCTATCCGGACTGGGAAGTATATAATCTTTCTTCTGCTGTAACTACTCCTGCATACTATTTATACTTTTTGGAAAGATTATTCGAAGCAGGCGTAAAACCCGACTTTTTGGTTTTAGAAGCGGATCCTTTTCAATTCAATGCAAACAGCACTACATTCAAAAAATCGAATTTAGCGAATAGTTTCGATCTTAGATTTGTACTTTCCAATGCCTGGGATCTAGGTAAGGAGAATGTGAACTATTATTTGGCTAACTATTTCTTCGGAGTAAGTAAGAACAAGCCGTATCTGGCAAATGTGTATTCTCATCTTACCAATAAGAAATTCGAGCAAGCAGACCTGATCAAAAAACTGACGATAGACTCTCTGCATAGAGACAAGGGGAATGCGATCTCTCCTGCTGGCGGTTTTATGGAGAAGGATTACGGCAAACTGGAAGCAAGTTCTATCCGTACGATCGGCTGGATCTATCCTAAATACTCTCCCTCCGAAATGCAATTTTCCTTTTACGAAAAGATCCTGGATAGAGTGAAAGAAGAGGGAGTTCCTACCTTGGTGGTCCGTCCCGAAGTTTCTTTACCGTTAGAAAATCTTCTGAAAGAAATGAATATCCCGGCTCCTTGGTGGGAAAGAATCCGCCCGATCAACCAAAAGTTCGGGATCCCCATCATTGATATGGCGGAAGCATCCGACTACGAGTGTAATACTTTTGCGGACAGCGGGCATATGGCCGTGGATTGTTACCGTCCATTCTTACGCTTTTTAAGAATGAGATATCCGGGAGAGTAAGCCGGCTTTCCTTTCTATACTTTTCGCCGGGGAAAGGAGGTTGACGAGAAGAATTGTCTGCCTTAATTTTGCTTCGTTAGATTTTCCCCAAAAGGCGAACCCATGAAAAAAATTATATCCACAGCGGTTTCAATTTCTCTTTTGATCGGATGTTCTTCTACGAGCGTCGTTGAGAACAAGGGCAAGGCTGCAGAGTTCCAAATTTTAGAGCCGAATATCAGAGTAGAAAAATTCAAAGAAACATTCAATTTAAAGGCAGAAGGTCCGGTTAACTTGGACTGCGCCGGTAAACCTTGTACGCCGGACCAAGCCAGCGCATTAACTCCCGACCAGATCAAAAAACTAAAACGTAACGGTTCTTGGAAAGAATATGTGGAGAAGGAAGATCTTCAAAAAAATAAATTCTCCGTTCTGGTCCGCGTAGGTAATTATAAGGACGATAAAAGAGAAGGTATCTGGAAAACATTATACGAAACAGGAGAAACTTTAAGAGAGACTCCTTATGTTGCCGGAGTGAAAGAAGGTGAAGATAAAAAACTCGCAAAAGACGGGACCCAACTTGAAAGCACGATCTACAAAGCCGACAAGAAGAATGGTCCATACTGGTCCAAAACGGACAAAGGTATCTTGAGCGACGAAGGCACTTACGCAGATGATAAAAAAGTAGGGACCTGGAAAGATTATTATAACGAAGACGGAGCCAAAAAATCCGTAATCGAATTCAAAGACGGTAAAAAAAGCGGTAAAGAAACGAATTATCATAAAGACGGGAACACTGTCTCTTCCGAAGGAAACAATTCGGACGATCTAAAAACTGGTTATTGGAAAAACTATTACGAGAACGGATCTACTCAATCCGAAGGTAACTACGCTCCGAAAGGCGCGGGTGCGGATAAAAAATCTCTCAGAATAGGCGCATGGAAAGAATATTATAAAAACGGAAAACTTTTCGCGGAAGGCCAGAGGGATCATACTCGTAAGGGAGATTGGACCTTCTATTGGAGCAACGGAAATCCTGCGTATAAAGGAACCATGATGAATGAAATGATGATGAGTTCCGCAGAAGTATACGATAAGGACGGGACGATTGTAGGAAAAGGAAAACTTCTTTTCGACCTTCTGCTCATGGACGAAAAAACGGACGAACTGAAGGCCAAATACAAGCCGGATTTCCCGTTTGCATATTATAAAAACGGCAAGAAGTCCTTTGAAATTGCCGCGAACGGAACTGCGGTCGAGTATGACGAGTCCGGAGCCAAGATTGGACAAGGGCCGATTATGCCTGGAACCAACCAAAAAAACGATTGTTGGACCACGCCTCAGGGTAAAAAATATTACGTGAACGGTAGAGAAAATCCTAAAATGGGAGAGTTGCAAGGCTGTAAGTGATCTTTAGCCTTATGTAAATTTCTTAAGTGCAAAAAGCTCGGAGTTGTCTCCGGGCTTCCAACTTTTAGAAAGGCTTTTCTCAATCTATAAAATTCTTCTCTGATTGGTGTTGGAATTCCAACATGGATACAGATAGAAAAAGGGAATCCTTGCCTTGGAAAAAATTATCACCAATAACGATCTCAAAAAAATCAGCCTAGGGATACTGGTAGCTGCTCCGTTATTCTTCTTACTTGGATATTTTGTCCGAGGATGTAGCTCCGTAAATAGACAGGCAAAAGTAACGTATAGCGGTTCCTTTACGGAAGGGACCCTGGTTTCATTAAATTCTAAAAATGTTATATTGCAGGACCCTGATTTTTCTATTCCTCTGGAAACTGTGGAGAAGATAGAATTTTTAGAAGACGCGCAAAGTTTAAACCCGAACCAAGTTCCTTTGAGCGATGCTGAAAAATCATTCGTAGGGACTTACAAGGTACAGATTGGGATCCACAAAGGAATACTGAGTATCTTTCCTCGCAAAACAGGAGGAATAGGAGCTACTTTACGTTTTACGAATTGGGGAAAAGGATCAAACGAGATCTTGACCGGGATCAGAGTGACGGGCAAGTCTATTCGTTTTGTAAGATCCTGCGCCGGAGCAAGATGTTCCGAGATAGGTAGCAATGTTCCTTTCACCCAAACTTATACCGGAGATCTGGACGGTAAAAAAATCCAAGGCGCTTACCAAGGCACGAATAGTTCAGGCCGTTGGCTTGCAGAGCGTTAATAGGAAAGAAATATTATGGAATCCATCGCCAAAGATAGTGAAAATATTCCTTTATCTGAATCTGATATTCATTTTGCAAAAGATACATTAGATCGGATCCGCCAGGAACTGACTGGAGAGATCACTGGGCAAGAAGCGGTAGTTAAGAATCTACTCATCTCTCTTGCCTGCCAGGGCCATGTTCTTTTAGAAGGTATGCCTGGACTCGCCAAAACGCTTCTGGCAAAATCTTTGTCTTCCGCATTAGATTTGGATTTTAAACGAGTACAGTTTACACCTGACCTTCTTCCTGCGGACTTGATTGGAACGGTCGTATTTAATCCTAAGAATGGAGAATTCACTACGCGCAAAGGCCCTATCTTTACCGGGGTTTTACTTGCGGACGAGATCAATAGGGCGCCGGCAAAAGTACAATCCGCTCTTTTGGAATGTATGGAAGAAAGAACGGTTACTATAGGGGATAACACTTTTCCTTTGGAGAGGCCTTTCCTAGTTTTGGCTACCGAAAATCCGATCGACCAAGACGGGACCTATCCATTGCCGGAAGCGCAGATGGACCGCTTTTTTATGAAGGTCCTAGTGGATTATCCTGATATGGACGAAGAACTCGGGATCTTAGAACAACATGGTAGGTTGGCAGCCGGTCCAAAACGTATTAAAAAAACTGCAACTGCTAAAGACGTTCTAAAGATCTCTTCCTTGGTGGATAGGGTCCATGTGGAACCTAAATTAAAAAGTTATATAGTTCGCTTGGTGAGAAATACTCGTCCTGAAGAAAAGACAGTTCCAGATCTTCTTCCTTATGTGAAACATGGAGCATCTCCTAGGGCAAGTTTGAGCCTATTAAAAGCATCTAAGGCAAAAGCTTTATGGGAAGGGAGGGACTATGTGGCTCCGGAGGATGTGAAGGCCGTTCTTCCAGAAATCCTTCGGCATAGGATTTTACTTACGTTCGAAGCAATCTCTGAAGACGTAGGGATCGAGTCTGTGGTCAGGATCGTTTCGGACGCCACTCAGGTGCTCTAATCTAATCTACTAAAATGTTCCGCAAAGAATACCAAAGCCTGATCCAACTTCTGGATTTTAAGGAGAGAGGATTTTCTCTTCGAAATAGGCAAGGCACGGCTACAAGTTCCAGAAAGGGCAGGGGAGTGGACTTCAAAGATGTCCGTCCTTATGCTGTAGGTGACGACACAAGGCTTATCGATTGGAATGTTACTTCTAGATTCGGAGAATTACATGTAAGAGAATTCTATGAGGAGAAGGAAAGGCTTGGAGTTTTTTTTCTGGATGTTTCCGAATCCATGGATTGGAGCAGTTCGGAATGGACCAAAGCAGAAAATGCTTTTCAGGTTTTGGCTCTATTAGTTTTACTTTATGTACGAAAAGGAAATCTCGCCAAGATATTATTATATTCCGATCGATTGGAATGGGAAACAGGTTATATCCGAAATACGGAAGAAGCACTTTCAGCTTTGGAGAAGGTCCGTTCTTATCCGCATAAGAAACTAAAAACGGATCCTAAACTCCCATTCGTACTTTTGAAAAATAGGATCAGAAGATACACTGATTCTTATATACTTTCAGATTTTCACGGACTTCCTTCTTTGAAAAAACTCACAGGCCTCAGAAAATTCCATACTCTACATGCGATCCGGTTTAAGGACCGTTTGGAAGAGAGTGCCCCCATGGGTTTTTTCCAATTCTTCTTATTAAAAGATCCTGAAACTGGTGCTATTCCTTCTCCTGTAGGTGGGAGCGTTCGCAAAAATTTGGAGTTTTTGTTTAAGTCCAGATGTCTGGAGCTGGAAGGAAAAGATACCGACCCCAACAAACTCCTGGAGTATTGGAGAAGTATGTCATGAAGGCGGGAATTTTCCGTCTCAGATCCTTGGATCGTATTCAATTTTTATACTATATTTTCTATTTGTCCCTGCTGCTTTTTGCGGTTCCCACTTTCGCTTGGAAAGAAGATTGGGATCCTAAGGAAGTTGGAATAGGTGACCGTGCGGAATACTTGTTGGAATTCCAACAAGGAGAAGTCCAAAATCCTGAGATCCCTTCTAAAGGGATTGTTCCTGATCCGGAGTCTCCGGATCTTCCGCTATTCGAAGTGATCTCTTCCGAAGTTTCGGACACAAAGGTCAAGTTAAGTGTTGTTTATTACACTTCTGGAAAATTCGCTCTTCCTATCATTTGGAAAGATCAGGACGGAAAAGAATTCCGTTCGGAAGCCGTATTGATAGTCCGTTCTTCCTTAGGAGAAAAGGACAAGTCTCCCGAGGAAATTCTGCCGCCCCTGGAATTTTCGGGAAAGTATGGCTGGAAACTGGCGGCTATTCTTGCAGGTCTTGCCGCATTAGGGTTAGGGATCTTTTATGCTTGGTATCTAAATCAGACCGCATCTAAAAGGACTATGGACGCACTTGTAGAAGCGGATCCGTGGGTTCAGAAAATTCTAATATACGAAAGTAAATTGGACGAGATTATCAATGCTCCTCCCGTATTTGCCAGGACCTTTTATAGGGTTCTCTCCGGTTATATCAGAGAGAATATGTCCAAAAAGATGAATGCTCCGTTTGCACACCTGACCGAAGCGGAATTATTCCAGCGTATTTATGATTCATTCGGATTGGAAGAAGAGGAAGTTAAGACTTGGGAGAATACTTTCCGTAAGGCACAATATTCGGGAGAAGAAGTGGAGATCTCTTCGGCCGAAGCGTTAAGAGCCTGGGATTATTGGAAGGAGGCACTTTCCAAATGACGGAATGGGAAGCTCCATATTATCTTTTTCTAATTATTCCGATCTGGATCTGGACGTTCTATTCTTATTGGAAAAACGAGCCGGCCTTGGGTATAGAGCTTAGGATTCCTGGAAGGGTCCAATCCGAAACATTTCAGTTAAAACGTTTTTTATCTTCTGTGGCGCCTTTGATTCGGCCTGTCGCATTGACATTATTCGTGATTGCAGTGGCAGGTCCCGGAAAAAGATATAGATTCCTTCCGGATGAGACTAAGGGGGTAGATATCATTCTTGCATTGGACGTCTCCGGTTCCATGTCCAAAAGCAGGGACTTCTTGCCTGAGACTCGTCTAGGCGTCTCCAAAAAATTACTCAAAGAGTTCATTAGAAAAAGAGAAAATGATCGTTTGGGCTTGGTGGTATTTGCGGGGGGAGCCTATCTGCAATCACCATTGACAAGCGACAGAGAAGTATTAGAAGAAATATTAAGCCAGGCGGAAGAAGAAACGGTCCCAGAGCAAGGAACAGCCATTGGAGACGCGCTGATTCTTTCCTGTTATAGATTACGCAGGTCGCCTGCAAAATCTAAAGTGATTGTGCTCATAACGGATGGAGCTTCGAATACAGGTCGTATAGATCCAGTGACAGCAACTGAGATCGCAAAAGGTGTAGGGGTCAAAATATATTCCATAGGCATCGGAAAAGAGGACCAATCTTACGAGGTGAATTTCGAAATTTTAGATATACTTTCTAAAAGAACGGGAGGAGTATTTTATAGGGCGGAAGATATTAGCGAGTTGAGAGAAGTTTTGGCTTCCATCGACTCTTTGGAAAAAGATCTTCTGATCTTACCTCCGGAAGAAGTGAGAGAATCAGAGTCCTTAATTTTTCTGACCTATGCGCTGGCGTTATTGGGTCTGGATCTGCTATTGAGATCTTGGGTGTTTCGGTATTACGTATGAGCGAAACTTTTTTAGAATCTTTTTGGATCTCGCTTGGGCTGATCTTTTTTGCCTATTCTTTGTTTAAGCTTGTATTTTATTTTTATTGGAACCGTTGGAAAAAAACTTATCCCGGCCTGCCTAGAGAATCCAAGGTTCCACCTTTTTATATAGTGCTCGCAAGGATCTTGGTGCTTGCTTCCGTATTTTATCTTTCTTATTTTGCATACCAAAGGACCGAATCGACCAAGTCTAAGGAAGAGGAAGTCTCTAGAGGCGTGGACTTTCTATTCTTGGTGGATGTAAGTCTTTCTATGCAATCCGTGGATACTCGTCCATCTAGGATTACTAGAGCGAAAGAAACAATTTTGCGACTTCTTCCTCAGTTAAATGGGAATAGGTTTGGTATGATCGTTTTTGCCGCTTCTCCGTTCGTGTATTGCCCTATGACTTCGGATGCTCGCGCATTTTCAGAATATGTCAGGGGTTTGGATGTGGACATAGTGGGTGACAGAGGAACAGATCTAAAGTCTGCGTTTAAAAAGGCGGAAGAAGTTTTGAACTCCAATCAGGTATTACGAAATCGTATTTTGGTTCTGATCTCTGACGGAGAAGATATGGATTCTCCAAGTATCGTAAAGTTTCCTGCAGAGGTTTGGGTTTGGTCTGTAGGAACTCCAACAGGAGGGCCTATCGGATATTCTGAGGATGGATCAAGAGTTTACGGATTTTTAACTAAAGACGGATCCTTGGCCCCTTATGAAAATTCTCCAGGTGTTATCATTTCCAAATCCAATCCTGGATTTTTAAAAGAGCTGGCTTATGCAAACGAAGGTAGATTTTTATCTTTAGATTCAGAAAGTCCTGGAATAGGAGATATAAAATCCTGGATCGGTTCCATGGAAAAAAACACGGGACAAAGAATTCGTAATTTAAGAAGGGCAGAAGGCGCCAAAAAATTCCTGATACCTGCGCTTCTACTTTTGTTGTTTGATTTTTTTGTGTTAGAGTTCTGGGGAAAATACTTAGCGGGACTTTCCAAAAAAGTAGCTCCTGTTCTCTTGTTTCTTTTCTCTTTTTGGGGGAACGATATCTATTCCTTCGAGCTGGATCCCGGAGGAAATCGGATCAAAGAAGGTAGGAATTCCTACGAGCAAGGAGATTATAAGAGTTCCTTGGAAAGATATAAGGAGGCAGATCCATATTTTCCTGAAGATCCTAGATTGGAATTCAATAGGGGAGACTGCGAATACAGATCGGGAAATATGGACAAGGCGATCCGTCATTTCGAAAAATCAGCAGATTCAAAGGACTCGGAACTAAGGGCGCAATCTCATTTTAATTTAGGAAATTCTTATTTAAAGTTAGGAGATCGTAAGAAAGCGGCGGAACATTATCTTCGCTCTCTAAAAGAAAATCCTAATTTAGAATCCGCTAAAAAGAACCTTGAATGGTTGCGTAAACTTCCTCCTCCGGAAGGTAAAGAGGGTTCCGAAAACAAAGAGAGTACTTCCCAAGAAAAGGAAGAAAAATCATCTGCATCTAAACAAGGCTCCAAAGGAAAGGAGAAGGCGGAGAAACAATCCAAGTCCGGAGCCGCAAAAGAACAGAAAGATAAAAACAGATCCAAGATGGAAGACGAATTGGATCGGATCATGGAGTCCATGGATTTGGATTCGGTAAAAAGAAGAAGTCCAGGTTCACGGAACAAAGAGGTGTTCTGGTGAAACGTTTCCTTCTTCTTTTGTTATTGGTAGCTTTTCCTTTACTCGCACAGGCCCCCAAATTTTATCTCAGTCAAACTAGAGCGGATCTGGGAGATGCAGTATTTATCATTTTAGAAACCGAAGGAAGCGCTCAGGTACGTTTAATAGAAAAAGAATTTAATGGACAAGGGATCAAAGCTGTCTATTGGGGTACGGAAGAGAACACCACCATAGTAAACTTTAAAGTATATCGTAAAAAACTAATTAAATATAGACTCACTGTCTCTGCACCTGGACGTTTTTCCGTTCCGGAAATTGAAGTAGAAGTGGACGGGCAAAAAGTAGAATCAGGGATGATGGCCTTGGAAATTTCTCCCAGAACTTCCACTACAAATAAATCCTCAGGATTTTTTTCCAATCGTTACTTCTTCAGCGAAGAAACAGAAGGGCCCGAAGATGGGGATTTAAAGGTGTTATTTAGAACGAATAAGGATCAGGTTTGGGTGGGGGAGCCTATTCTAGGATTTTTTACATTATATTATAGAAATGCGATACGTCCTTATATTGATCGGGATTTTTCTAGCTCCATCGAGTTTCCTTATTTCAGAAGTGAGGCGCTTTCAGGCATCAATCTTTTGATCCCGGAACAGGTGATCTACGAAGGGATAGAATTCGAAACTGCAGTTTATAATAAGGAAACTTTTATTCTAACTCCTTTGAGAAAAGGAGAATATTCTTTAGGTTCTACGGTATTTCATTTGGAAGGAAGGCAGCAGTCCTTTTTTCATATGAGAAGTATCAAGACGATCCCGAGCAAAATTTTCGTAAAGGATTTACCTTCTCCTGCTCCTATTGAGTTTAAAGGTGCGGTAGGTAATTTTAAGATAGGTTTAGAAGAATACCCTAAGGCAGGTTTTTTAGGAGAACCTTTTCAGTTTAAGATCACTATTTCCGGAAACGGAAACCTTTCCTCCATTAAGGATCCTTTATTGAGTGTCTGCAACACTCCTTGTTATCCTGAGATCACTTTTTTACAAGCAAGACAACAAAGGGATTTTAGGGAGCTTGGTCCCGGAGAGTTCGGATTTTATCTAAATCATTCTTATCATTATTCGGTACTTCCTAAAAAGGAGGGAGCTTGGAAACCGGACGATCTGAAATTCACTTTTTTCAACCCTGGTTCCGGAAGGTATGAATCCGTTTCTCTTCGTTTCCCCGGCCTGGAGATTGGGCCTCCTAGACCGAAACAGGAGATTGTAACTGAGGATATTGGAGGCAAAGGCGGATCTTTTCTATTAGTTTCCATTCTTCTTTCTTTCGTATTTATAGGAGCCGGTACATTTGCGGTTTTAACATTGCGTAAAAAATACCAAGCAGAGGCAATATTGAAACGACTTGACCTCTGGATAGGTTCCAAAAGAGGTTTTGTTTTGAAACATTCAGTGATGACCAAGGGATTGCCGGAGGAAGAGGCGAGTCTTCTTGCAGGGTGGAAGTCCGAAACGGTTCCATTGACCGAAACCTACAGGAGTCTTGGACCTTCTTCCAGAGAAAATCTTATTAGGATCTCTCGTTGGTTGTCTGAAAAATTAAAAGAGGAGGAATCCGAATGAGCGAAGAAGTAAAAGGCAGGATCTCTGTAGAGACGGAGAATATTTTCCCTATCATTAAAAAATGGTTATATTCTGAAAAAGATATATTTTTGAGAGAGTTGGTTTCCAATGCTTGTGACGCCATCGCTAAACTCAAAAAAATCTCCCTTAATGAAGAATTTGAAGGAGGGACGGATTATAGGATCGATCTGGACTTTGACCAAGAAACCAGGATCTTAACCGTCCAAGACAACGGTATCGGGATGACCGACGAGGAAGTAAACCGTTACATCAACCAGATCGCATTTTCAGGCGCAGAAGAATTCGTAAAAAAATACCAATCCGAAGGAGATAAACCTGAGATCATAGGTCATTTCGGTTTAGGATTTTATTCCAGCTTTATGGTTTCTTCTAAGGTAAAAATAGAAACCAAATCTTATAAAAATGGGAGCGCACCCGTTGTTTGGGAAAGCGAGTCAGGTACAGAGTTTTCTCTAAGACCAGGTGATAGATCGGAAAGAGGAACAAAGATCAGTTTGTATCTGGACGGTGATTCCGGAGAATATTTGGACCAATGGAAATTAAAAGAATTGGTCCGCAAATACTGCGATTTTCTTCCTGTTCCGATCTACGTAAAAGGGGAGAAGGCGAATAAGCAGACCCCATTATGGAGCGAACAACCTTCTTCGGTAAAAAAAGAGCAGTACGATGAATTCTATCAGTATCTGTTCCCTTTTGCTGGTGAGCCTTTATTTCACGTTCACTTGAATGTGGATTACCCTTTTAGGCTGCAAGGGATCTTGTATTTTCCAAGACTCAAACATGAGTTAGACGCCAACCGAATGGGGATCAAACTCTATTGTAATCATGTGTTTGTATCCGATGAAGCAAAGGAATTGGTGCCTCAGTTTTTGACCGTTCTACAAGGAACCTTGGATATTCCGGATCTTCCTCTGAACGTTTCCAGATCGTATCTGCAAAACGATCCTTTGGTAAAAAAGATCTCTTCTCATATAGTTAAAAAGGTTTCCGACAAACTACAGGAAGAATGGACCAAAAATCCGGAAGAATTCCGCAAGAACTGGGACGAGATCTCTCTTTTCGTTAAGTACGGGATGATGACTGACGAAAAATTTTATGAATCGGCAAAAGATCTTATTTTCTTCCGAACATCTAACGGTGATTTAACGAAACTCGAAGAGTACGTAGAAAGAAATAAAGAAAAGAATTCCGGGAAAGTGTATTATGCGGGAGAAGCTGAACTTTCTTCCGTATATATGGACCTTCTCAAGTCCCAAGGATTGGAAGCTTTGCTTGTGGATTCTCGCATCGACAATCATTTCCTTCAATTTTTAGAAGGCAAAAACCCTGATTGGAAATTCCAAAGAGTGGATTCAGAACTTGCGGACCAAGTTTTGGATAAGGATGCAAGTCCTGATCTTGCCGACCAAGATAACAAAACTACAGAAGATAGACTGAAGGAAATTTTTGCTAAGGCGATTGCAAAAGAAGGTGTGGAGATCAAAATAGAGGCATTGAAGTCCGAAGATATTCCTTCCGTGATCTTGTTACCGGAACATCTAAGACGTTTGGCGGAGATGGGCCAGATGTATGGACAAAAGCCTGGGGATTTCTTGAAAAATCATACTCTTCTACTGAATCGTAAATCTAAATTGGTCAAAAATATCCTTGGTCTTTCCAAGGGGATTCATCCGGAGAAGGCGGAAAAATTGGCCCGTTCCGTGTACGATCTGGCTCTATTAGGCGCCAAGCTGATCGGAGAAGACGAATTGAGCGATCTGATCCGCCGCCAAAGGGACCTGTTGGAAGATCTTTCCTCGGATTAATTCCGAAAAAAAAAGGGGGAAATCGGGGATCGTACCGATATCTTTATTGGTACCGGTATGCGGACACCGATTTTCCCGATTTTAATAGCACTTACTTTACTTACCACTGCCGGTATCTATTCTCAAGAGCCGAGCAAGGGCAAACCGTCCTCTGAGGAGGAAGGCGAAGTGCATAAGGACAGCAGGTCATTAGATAAGGAATACTACGAATATTATTTTAAAACCCTTCCCAATCTAGATGTTCTAGAAAAGGAGAAGTTGGAATACAACCTGATCCATTCCTTGAAGCTTGAGTTGAGAAAAAGGGATCCGGAAAAGATGAATCCGGAAGAACTAAAAAAGATAAACGCGAACTCTGTAAGATACGAGCGTGTGTTTGAAGATTCCATTTGGGTGCGCGGGATCAGAAAACAAATGCAGTACATAAAATTTAAAGAATTTATGTTCGTGATTGTTTATGAAAAGTATTACTGTTTTATTTCCTACGAGATGAATCCCGCGAGATATATTCAAGAACCTTATCAGGTGCAGCTGATCTTTAAAAAAGACAGCGCATTTAATTCTACTACTCTACCTCAGCCTTAAAGGTTCTAAAGTAGAGACTGACTAATACCAGTCCAAAAGAGAATAAGATCCCGAATAACAAAAAGTCCTGCATAAAGCCGAAACCAGGTGGTGGGGCGGTGTTTCCCACGATCCTGCCAAGTATCTTTGTTTTTCCAAAACTATTCCAAACTAAAGTGCGGACTTGGACCGTATCTCCCACTCTCATTCTTCGATTCGTGGTTTGGTCTACTTCCTCAGTGACCTCGTGCTTTTTGCCTTGTTCATCTGGTACCAAGTAGGTGTAAACATTTACTGTTTTGCCTAACTTGTGGAGTTTCGTATTCTCCACCAGGACCCCGAACTCTTTGTTTCCCGGAAGAGATAGGTTTTTGTAGATCGATTCTAAACTTTTGTTTTCCCAATAAACAGCGACGGAAAGAGGAAGAAAAAATGCAAGAGAAACCCATCCCATGATGAAAAGGATCTTATAGAATGGGGTAGAGTTCGGTTTCATTCTTAGTCTTTATCATCTTTTTTGATAGGGATTATTACAACCAAGTTTCCTTTTTCTGTAGGAAGAAAAAACGAATGGTCCAGAGAGTCAGGTGCATTATTCTTAGGATATGAAGGTATCTAGATCCGACTTTTTAAAATATATGGGAAAGGGAATGCTTGCTCTGACTGCGGCCAGGACCTTGGATCTATTTTCCGAACCTACAAAAGATCCTTCTAAAAAAGTACATTCTCCACATTCCTCTTCTCCTAAAACAAAAAGGGAGATCTCTTCCAAAATTCCCGGAAGTAATTTTAAGCCGATACGCCCGAGCGTTCAAGACGATCTGATCTTGGCAGCCGGTTTTAAGTATGATTTGATTGCAGCATATGGGGATAAGATAAACTCTAAGGGAGACACTTTCGGTTACGCTGCTGACTTTAATTGTTTTTTTCCATTTCCGAATGATAACCATTCTGCACTTCTTTGGACCAATCACGAATATTTGAACGAATTAGAATATTATGTAACAGGATATGATTACAACCAAAAGGGTCCAAATAATAGAACTCCAGAACAGATCGAAAAATATCTATACTCATTAGGCGGATCCGTGATCGGGCTCCGTAAATCCAATGGTATATGGGTCTTAGATCCGGAATCTAAATATGGAAGAAGGATACACGGGAGGTCGGAATTCCAACTCAAAGGCCCTGTGGCAGGCTCCGATGCAATTTCCGGAAAAACGAAAGTGTATGGCACATTCGCAAATTGTTCCGGAGGTAAAACGTTATGGGAAACTGTTCTCTCCTGTGAAGAAAACTTCGAAATGGTGGTAGAAGATTGTAAACTGGAAGATCCTAAAGAGTACGGTTGGATCATAGAAGTGGATCCTTTTGATCCTTCTTCCATTCCGGTAAAACATACCGCACTTGGAAGATTTTCTCATGAAAACGCCGCATTAACTATTTCTAACTCCGGAAAGTTAGTTGTGTATATGGGAGATGATTCCAAGGACCAATGCGTGTATAAGTTCGTCTCCGAAAAAAACTACGATCCTAAAAAAGGAAAATTAAACTCAGAACTTTTGGACGAAGGAACATTATACGTAGGTAATTTTGAAAAATGTGTTTGGGTGCCATTGGATCTGGAAAAAAATCCGAATTTAAAGAATGCAAAGAATAAGGAAGGAAATCTTAAATTTAAAACACAAGCGGATGTTTTAGTATCATGCAGAGACGCCGCAAAAACTGCAGGCGGGACTCCAATGGATCGGCCGGAAGATCTGGAAGTTCATCCATTAGATAAATCTGTTTTTGTTTCCTTTACAAATAACGATTCTCATGGAAATTTTTACGGACAGATTGTAAGGATCAAAGAAGAGAATTCTGATGCAGAATCGGTTCGTTTCGAATTCGAAGTATTTGTTGCAGGAGGAGGGAAGAGCGGATTTTCATCTCCGGATAATTTGGCTTTTGATTCTTCCGGAAATCTTTGGATGGTGACCGACATGACTACTCGTTTATTAGGAAAATCCATATTCAAAAAATTCGGCAATAACGGACTATTCTTTATTCCTACAAGCGGAGAAGATGCAGGTAAGGCATTCCAATTCGCTTCTGCTCCGATCGGTGCGGAACTCACAGGCCCTTGGTTTACACCCGACGAAGAGTTTTTATTTTTATCCGTGCAGCATCCTGGAGAAGATACGAAAGATTATGATATACCTACAAGCCGTTGGCCCGCTAAAACAAAGGGAGATATGCCTAGGCCTGGAGTGGTAGCGATCAGGAGAGCTTAGTTTTTAAGACAGGCAGCGATTGCGTCTTCTTCTTTTTCAAAATGTGCAAAAGGTTTCCAAAGACCTAATAGATTGAAGATCTGAATGACCTTCTCTCCTGCTTCTGTGAGTAGAAGTTTTTTCCCTTCTCCGGTAAGTCTGTTCTTTAATTCGAAGATTGCACGAATACCGGAACTGGAAACATATTTAAGATCGGATAAGTTCAGGACAATATTGTTTGCGTGATTCACATCCAATACTTTTTCCTTAAATAGAGGAAAGGTGGATTCGTCTAGTCGGCCGGAAACCAAATATACTTTGATCTCTTTGCCTGCTTCCTGTTCCAGAATTTTCAAACTATCCATGTTTTTGCACCACCACCCGCAATCTTTCCGGAGAAACGGAAAAGTCCGCTTTGGCCCCGGGAGGGAAATCGTAAATACGTTCCGCCAAGGAATCGATAGAGATCCCCCCGCGCATTTCTGATATTAGACGGAAAGAATTGCGAACTGTGAAGTGATCCAGCTTGTACTGGAAACTTTCCTTCTTACGCAACTCTCTACAGTACACTTTGAAATAGGGCTCCTGCTTGTCAAAGCTTACGTCTTTATTTTCGCAAGACATAACCCAACCGGTAGAACCCGCTCCGGTATATACCAGAAGGCCGGAACATTTCTGTTCTTCGGTGACTTGTTCATGAGAAATTAAAAAGCGGCTAGTCAAATCAGGACTATTGTTCCGGATAGAAATTTCACTGATCCCATGGAATGTCTCAATCGATTTGCCGTCAGGGTATTCGATCCTAACATTGATCCTGGGCCATTCTTCTATTTTTGTATTTTCCCAATTTTGAGAAACTGCATTCGAAATATCGGAGGTATGAAAGGATAGAAGGGCGCCAACTGAAGTTTCAGGATCCGAGTTGCATCCCAAAACTAAATTGTCTAAGGCATGATGGGCAACGTAAGTAAAATGATTGTCCCCGCCTAGTGCGATCACCAGATCGTAGCCAGAAATATCTATATTTTCTAATTCTTCTCGGAAGATAAACTTTCCATTTGGGAAAGTGTGTTTTAATTCTTCTCTACTATGAAGCTGTCTAAGATGGGATTGGTAGATCCTTTCGAATGAATGGTTTTGGATCTGCGCAACTCTTTTGAATTCATCCAAAGAGCCGTAACTCTCCAGATCTAATTCGTACTTTGTTCTTTTGATGACTACCAGAACAGATTGGATCTTTTTTCGCATTTCCGCCGACATGGATTACCAATTTGGACGGATCTAGGTCTCCCAGAAAACGAAAAAAATCAAACCAATGCGGGTTCCGAAGAATTATTTGCCTTAGGATCCGAGTCCGCCAGGATCAATTTCAGAACGGACATAGTAGCCCTGAACTTCATTCGATTTCCGGTAAGTCTGTATAAAGCCACTAAATGTTTTAGATTTCTAATATTTTCAGGCTCTCTCGATCTGAGCTTTTCCGCGAATTCTAAAGACTTCCAGTAATCCTTGGTCTTTCTGAGGCAATAGGAAAGATAGAAGATATACTCGTTGTCGAATGGGATCTTGGAAAGATATGCTTCCGAATATTTTGCGCCTTCTACGAATTCTTTCGCATTGATGCAGATCCTTGCCATTTGTTTATAAAGAGCAGGATCCGAATCGTCTATCTCCAAGGCTTGTGCAAAAACTTCCTTAGTCTTTTCTGTATTTCCTTTTTTGTATTCTTTGATCCCGATCTGTAGGAGTCTGTTATATTCTTCCGAAATCGATTTTGTACGGGAAGAAGGGACTTCTGTTTCTTTATAACTTATACTTAAAAGACTTAAGTCGTCGGAAATTTCTCCGGCAGCGCTGATCAATCTTTCTAGATCTTCAAGATTCCCTCCGGAAAGCTCTACGAATCTTAAGAATAAATTTTCGTCCTCGTTCATCACAGTCTCTGAAGAATTAGGATCATAAAGAAGAATATCGTCTCTTCCATCGGATCCTAAGAAGATCTTGTCTCCTGCTTCCAGTTTATCCACTCTCACTAATGGTTCTGTCGTGTTTTCGGAGAAGCCAAGTTTACGAATAGGGAAGTCTGAATCCAAGAAGCCAGCTTTTGCATCCCTGTACAATACCATATTAGGATGTTCTGCATTAATAGAATATAACGCTCCTGTTTCTTCGTCCATCAGACAGAGTAACGCTGAAACTAACATCGTACCGTCGAAGGTAACAAATACGTTTTGTAATTCAGTGTAACAATCCTTGAGCCATTTTTCAGGAGTTTTCTTTTGGTTGCTCCTGGAAAGTTGGGTCCTTGTTACAATTGCCTTGAATACCGTTCCCATTACGAGTGCACCCCCCGCGCCTTGGATAGATTTACCCATTGCGTCCGAGTTCATGATGCTTAGGTATTTTTTACCGTACAATGTGATTTCGCTGATAGAAACTAGGTCCCCGCCGATATCCGATTCCTTCTTTCTGAAAACGAAAGTTTTCTTTTGTCTTAATATACCGCTGATCTTAGTATTTGGACTTTCATACTTAGTGGTAGCAAGAGGACGGAGAAGTAGGGAAGTTAGATAATAATCCCCGTCCTGTTTTTCCTTCAAGGCGCGGAGATCGTCCAGTGTTTCCTGTAATTCTTTAGTCTTCTCTTCGACTTTCTTTTCTAGGAACATTTGGTGGTCCAAAAGGTCCTTCTTCATTTCTATGAATACTTCTGCCATTTCTCCCAGTTCGTCGGAACGATTTAAGTCCACAATTTTGGATTCGTCCTCATTTGGGTTCTGCATTGCGAAGTTCAGAGCCTTCACAGCGTCTATGATATCTCTCGAGAATCTATAAGATGCGAATAAAATGCCGCCGAAAACCGCAAGAGCGATCAATCCACAATATAACCAAAGGTTTCGAGTGGATTCATATAACTCGGTCTCATCTATCAAAAGAACGAAATCTAATTTAAGATTACTTAATCCTTGGTTTTCGTAAGGGACTTGAGTCAGATAATAATGCCTTCCTTCCAAAGTGAATCTGGAAATTCCCGTAAGGTCCTTCGGTTTTCTATCCCCTAAATATTTGGAGATGGTGCTATCCGAAAAGGAGATCAGTTTTTCTTTTTCGTAGATAGCAAGGTGAACGTCTTCCGAACCCGTGATTGCCTGGATAAACTTATCGTCTACCACCTGACCCACCATCATGATCCCGCCGTTCTTAAGAGGGGCAGTGACCCTAAGACCAAGACCGCTATGTCCTATCTCTAGAGTAGAAGCGATCCTGCCTTGAAGAGCTTCTTGCACTATCTTTTGCCCTGACTTATCGTCTCCGTAGTCGGTAGGTCTATGGAATCTAAAATAAACATGCCCTGTCTTATCATGGATCTCGAAGATCGAAAGACCGTACTGAGTCATGATCCCTTTGATATATTCCAGGTTGCCTTGTAGGATACCTCGGTTCCCCAAACCGTTTTCTAAAATAGAAAGAGTCTTTTGGTTTCTTTCTATTTCTTTCAGAAGAAGTCGGATGACTTCTTCCTTATGTTTGAGTTCCTTCCTGAACTCCAGAGAGCGGTCTAATGCCCTTTTATCCTGGGGTTCGTTTTTTACTCGGTCGATCATTTGGATAAATGTGATCGCAAGAATAAGTACTAAAAGAAGCTGACTAGCTCCCAGAATGAGAAAAATTTTTTGTCTAAAGCTCATATAATGTTCCGGAAATGGAATCTCCCTAGATCGGGAAGGCGCACTTTGTATTTTTAGCCTTTTCTTTTCTTTTGAAAAAGAGACCCAAACATTACACTGGGAAAATCCCATTCGTACTAAGGTTTCGTGAAATTCAGGTTACAATAATATTCCGCCTAATAGTTAGTTAGTCGGTTATTCTCTCTGCTTGACCGGAATACGGTCGGTAGGAACTCTAACAAGATGGAAGATCAGGAATCTAAAAAGCAGGGATTTCCGTTTCACCCTTTAGAGGACTTCGTATTAGGAGAGGTCTTGGGAAGGACCCTAATTAAATTAGGACATTCTAAAGAAGAAATTCAAAAGGCAATTCTCTCTCATCTACCCGAAGGACAGCCGGAATTCCTTTTTACTCCGAACGCAAAAAAACAGATCTTATTACAAAGTATGCCTGTGGAACTCAGAAGTTTCCTCGAAGCAGGAAAAGAAAAGGAAGTCTTGGAGATCTTTCGCAAAACGATCTCTGTAGAAGGTAGACTAGATCTTGCATTAGAACTTTTGGAGTGGATTTGTACAGGTTTCGATAAAGAAGAATTGGTTCGCACATTATTCCAATTGGTATTGAACGGGAAAATTGAATTAAACTCCGACTTTTATCCTCTCTTAATGGAAGAATATGACAAAGAGATGAGAGGGGACTTGGATAGGATGCGAGAAGAATAAAAAAAGCCGCTCGTTTCCAAGCGGCTTGTAAAAACTCACTAATTTAATAAAACTTTAAGCTACATCAGCTAAAGGAGAAGGAGCCGTGCCAGAAAGTTCTTTTCTTCCTTTCTCGGTCCACACTGCTCTCTGGATCGTGATGATTCCCATAAAATGTAGGATCTTCATCACTTGGTAAGTAGGATCCAGCTCGAACCAACGGAACGCGAAGTTCGGAGAGTTCGGGTGAGCATGGTGGTTGTTTTGGTACAATTCTCCCATGATCAAAAAATCCACAGGTAATGTGTTCTTGGAGTTGTCCGGATTTTTTGCGTGGTTGCGGTAACCATACATATGTCCACACCAGTTCACGATTGCACCATGAGTTGGTCCCATTAGATAATGGATCGGTAATAGAGCATACAGCCAAACTGCGTCTGCAGGAACGAATGCCATATAGAAAAGAGTATAAGAAGTTCCGAAGAATAAACGAATATACCAAGAATCTGCAAAACGATCGAACCAAGGGATCTCAGGATAATTTCCTTTGAATTCCTTCTCCACTACTTCTTTGCGATCTAAAATGTTTTCGTATACGACTGCGGTGGTCCACATCATATCTAAAAACCCTTTAGAAGCTACAGGAGAATGAGGATCTTTTTCGGTGTCGCTGTAAGCATGATGTCTTCTGTGAAGAATTGCATATGCTCTTGGATTGAGGAAGGAAGATCCTTGCACAAGAAATGTAAAGAAATAGAAGAACTTTTCCCAGAAACGGTTCAGTTTGAACATCTGGTGAGCAGAATAACGATGTAAATAGAACGATTGAACGAAAGCGGCTAAAATCCAGTGTGCCGCAAAAAAACTTAGAATGATTGCCATGGAGGGCTCCCTTTTTTTCTAAAATATATGAGCATTTTTGGGAGGGTAGGTTGCAAAAAATATTCCTAGAATCGGCCGAAATCCACCCTAACTCTTGGAAATACCCCCAGTTTGGCAGGTATTCCACTAGTATTTGGACCCCCATATGCCTTAAGGGCCGTAAGTTTAGATGGATTTCAATTCTGGATTTTCCCGAATTAAACGGGTTTTTAGTTCCAAACCCTATATTAAAAAATTGGAAAGAATTTCTTGACCAACTCGCGGAGTAGGCTTATCTTCTCTCGCCTATGGAAGAAGAAAAAATCCCACCCGGTTTTCCTCCCGAATCTTGGAAATTACTCACTCCGGAACAGAAACAACAATACTTGGACGCGTATGCAAACGTACCTTCAGGATCCAATTCGGGATCCGCCGGAATACCAAGCCAAGGACAAATGTATGCCCAAGTAGGAAAACAAATGTTACTCGGCTATCTTTGGAGCTTTCTCCGGAATTTGGTTTATAGATTATTGAGGTTTTAGGGTCTATTCTCTATTTTTTCAAATTCGGAAACTTCGGTTTTTTAAATGCGGCCCTGCTTCTGGTTCCACCTTCTTTTTCCAGAAAATCCGCGATCTCTTTACGCTCATAAGCAAGCGCCATAGACAAAGGAGTATAACCTTCTGCTTGAGCGTTGATGGAGGCCTTTTTACGAACTAATTCTTTTACTACATTCGGAAGATCGAATACGATCGCAAGATGGATAGGTTTCCAGCCCATATAATCCGCATTCGGATCTGCGCCTTTCTCCAAGGACTCCAAAGATCTGCTCTCGTTCTTATCGTAAAGACTTGCGATCAGGATTCGATTTTGTTTCAGTTTTTCTTCTTCCGAAATTTTGACTTCAGTCTCCGTGTTAGAATTCTCCGATCTCAAAACATTAGAAGGATCTCCTGCAAACGCATAATCATAAACAGGTCTAGAAGCAGGAGGTTTCGTATGATAATACAAAGAAGATCCGGAAGAACGAGGGTGAGAAATTTTAGTCACTTCCTGAGGATTTGTTTGGCTGAAGTAAACATCCCCATACTTTTTATTTGTAAATAATAATGCGAGTATTGTCTGAGCCGTCCAAGGTGCCCAGGTAGCAAAATAACCTTTAAATCCAGTTTCTAAAAAAGGAGAAGAATACATTGAGATCCTTTTTTTGGTCTCTTCATCTCGGATCACTCCCATATCGTAGGCCATATTTCCCGCAGTAAAACAAGCTCCTAAAAATAGGACGATTGCTCCAGGCGCTGGTTTGAGGCCTGAAGAAATTTGCTCATTAGAAACGAATTCTTTTCCTAAATAAAATCCGCCTACGGATTTTTGATCATAAGGAGATTGATCTAAATTGGTTCCAACCCCGTGTCCTGCATAAAGAACTATATTCGAATTTTGTGATGCTTCTTTTATCCCAGACCAAGGATTATTCGGAGGATAAAATTCGCTAACGGAAACTCCTCTGTCTTTTAGGACTTTTACTAGGCCTTTGATATTATTCACATATTCTCTAGTTTTGGGACCTTCGTTACCGTCCACTTCACCCACGATTGCAACCGCTTTTAGGCCAGCGCCGGAGACGGTAGGAGAGGGGAGTTCCGCTCTTTTTTTAATACCGGAGAATGTGCCACCGACTGCATTTGCCGGATGAGCAAATTTGATTTCTTCCGAGAATGCGGAACCGAAAGAAAACAAGAGTAAGAAGGTTGAGAAGAATAAGCCGAGTGAAAAATTCATCCAATGATTGGACAAAAAAAAATTTTTTAATCAATCAATAATTTATTAAAATTTTGAAGGGGTCTGGGAGTCCGCAATCCAAATATCGAAAAAGGGAGAATCTATTCTTTGCACATTCGGATAGAACACCGAAACTTTGGAGGAGATATTTTTACTCTTCCAAGGTTCCGTTTTGAGCATGATATCAAAAACAGGGCTTTTTCTGGTCTTTTCTAATTTTTCAGGAGTGATCAATTCTTCTTTGATTTGGATGAGAGCGATCCTTTTTCCTTTTTCCTTTTGAGAGATTATTCCTAATAACCCAGGAAGAGAATCTTCTTTAGGAGCGCAAAGGACTTTCTTGGATAAATAATCATTTCCCATGAAGTACATTACAGAAAAGTCATGAAATACGAATGTGTCCGCTTGTAACTCATGGAATAAAGTATAAGTTTTCAAGAGTTGTTTTCTGGACTGGTTTAAAAAACTTAAACCGATAAATGTCATAATAAGAGGAATCGCGATCAGAGTTCCAAAGCCAAACTTTTGAAAGAGTCGATTTTTCTTTCTAGATAGATCATTCCAAAACCAAAGTAGAACCAAAGTCACAGGGGGGATCCCTGCACTCAAATACCTAGGTCCCCATTCCCAGAATCCATAGTTTGGAGCAAGAAACGGGATCGTAAAAAGAAAGAACACCGTTCCAAGAACGATTGTTTTTCTTCTCACGGAAATTTTACGGATATTATAAAGAAGAATGCCTAATCCGATCAATGCAAACGGCATGTAGATGAAAAATCCGATCCGAACTGTTTCGTCGATCGTATTCAAGAATAAGAAACCGAGTGCCCAATGGATCTTATGTACAAAGTTCACTCCAGATTCCCCATAATTTGCGTGGAATCTCGGCCCCAAAAGGGAAGAATATCTAAGATAATTGAATAGGATGAAAACTAGGAATATGAGTGCGAATCCAAGACCGAAACGAAATGTCTGGGACTTATCCCATTTTATCTTTTTGTTAAATGGAGGAAATCCTTCTGAGATCCAAGATGCAAATAGGATGCAACCGGCAAATACGATCCCTTCATGTCTAAACCAAATAGAAGCTCCGGCAAAGACCCCTGCATAAATTCCATTCTTTTTATATAGAAAGGTAAGACTTGCGAGTAGGATCGCAACAAACAATGTATGTTCTGCAAATTCCATCATCAAGATGGGCAAATAAGATCCGAAGAATGCAATAGTTATGAAGGAATTGGATGCTTTCCAGGACCTTCTCAAGATCCAAAAGTATATAAATACTCCGAGTAAATTGAAATAAGGTAATCCTTGGTTTCCGGCAAAATAGTAAAAAGGAGTGGCGAGAGCCGCAAGCAAGACCGGAAAAACCGAGATAGTCGATTCTCCTAATTTTGTATAATTATTGGCAGGCATCGGAAGAAATTCTTCTTTTGGATCGATGGACTTTGCAGGATAGGGGAGTTCTTCCGATTTGAAACTTGAATGAACTAATGAGTGGGTTTGGAGAGATTTAGTTCTGGAATCATAAGTGAGAGATACATCAGGTTTTGATGATTTAATTAGGACGATGCAGATAAGAAGTAAGGATAAAAATCCTAGAAGATTTCTTTTTTTGAATATTGATCTCATCTATTTCGCCTCTTTGAAAATACTTAAGTAAGGTCTAAGTATCTAGAATTTATGATAATCTTTTGCGAATTTCGGAATTAAACAAACTTTCCCATTCTTCATAATTTTTGGGGGAAATATTTCCTAACTTTTCGGAGAAGGAAAGCCCAAAATTCCCATACTCAGTTTTAATCCATTTTTCGATCTGGACCTTGGTTTCCGAAGATCTTTTAGGATGAGGTTTACTTTTCAAAACAAAATCTAAAAGTTCTTGGATTCCCTTTTTAGTTTTTACACTGGTTAGGAAAATAGGAGGGATACTTCCTCCAGGGACAATATCTCTCAAAAACTCAAGAGTAGTGGAAAGAGTATGATAGCTTGCTCTGGCTAAGGATTCTTCATCACATTTGTTTAATATGAATGCGTCTGGGACTTCCATGATCCCACTTTTCATGAATTGGATCTGGTCTCCGCCTAAAGGAACCATGACTAAAAAGGAAAGATCTGCCAATTTAGAGACTTCTATCTCATTCTGGCCGATCCCTACTGTTTCTACGAATATGAAATCGAAAAAACAACGAAGTAGTCGGATCACATGATAGGTATAAGGATTTAAACCTCCCAGTTCCAATTGACTGGGTTGGGATCTGAAAAAGATCCTCTTCTCTCGCACTGGTAGAGAAAGCCTGGTCCTGTCTCCTAGTAAAGAACCCCCACTTATATGGCTAGAAGGATCTATGGCAACTACCGCCATTTTTTTGTCGGGAACTGTTTGTAAAAATTTGGTGGAGATCTCTCCTAAGAGAGAGGACTTTCCCGCTCCGGGAGTTCCTGTAAATCCAAGGGTGACGGATCCTTCTCCGCTAAAGCCTGAGCTTTCCAGCTCTTTGAATAGAACTTTACGAAATTCGAATGAATCCGGTTTTTCCAGTTCGCTGATCAGCCTCGCAAGAGGATATTTTTCCCCTTGAGAAGCTTCTTGGATCAGTTCTTTTAGTTCCTTTTCTGCAAACCGTACGGTCATGCCTTAAACGGAAGCTGGGACCTTTTCGGATACGATGTCTATGATACGATCCATTACATCCATCAGATCATAATCTTTAGGAGTAAAGATCGCCTTCACTCCGATAGAATGTAATTTTTCGAAATCAGGCTGAGGGATAATTCCACCGAAGACCACAGGGATATCTGCTTTATAATGTTTTAATTCTGCGAATATCTGCTCTGCAAGTTCCACATGGGATCCGGAAAGTATAGATACTCCGATCACATTTGCGTTTTCTTCCACAGCGGATTGTACGATCTCTTCTGGAGTGAGTCTGATCCCGGAGTAGATTACGTCGAATCCTGCATGTTTTGCGGAAACTGCGATCATCTCTGCTCCGTTGGAATGACCGTCTAACCCAGGTTTGCCGACCACGATCTTAGGTCTTGCGCCTGTCGCTTTTTGGAATTTTTCCACTTTGGTCCTGACGTTTACTACTTTGTCCGATTCCAGATTGAGTTTTTGTCCTTCTACTCCGGTGGATGGACGATATTCTCCGAATATTTTTCTGAGTGTGTCTGCCCATTCTCCTGTAGTCACAAGAGCCTTAGCACATTCTACGGAAGCGAACATCAGGTTCTTTCCGTTTTTAGCATCTTCTTCTAATCTTGCTAGAGTTTCCGCGACCTTCTTCGCATCCCTTCTTGATTTTACTTCGGATAATACTTTTAAGGTTTGTTCTGCGGATTTAGGATCTACTTTGAAAATCCCTCCGTCAGGATCGTTTGTAAGAGGGGAGGGGATCCCTTCTTTCCATTTGTTTTTTCCTACGATGATAAGTTCGTCGTTATTGATCTTAGCGAGTCTTTCCGCTTGGGATTTTACGAGTTGGGCTTTCATGTATCCGTTCTCGATCGCCTTGATCGCTCCGCCCATTTCTTTGATCTTTTGGATCTCTTTGTTCGCGTTCTCAATCAGATCTTTTACTTTACTTTCTATAACTCTGGAGCCTTCGAATAGGTCCGGATATTCCAATAGGTCTGTTTCGTAAGCGAGTACTTGCTGCAAACGAAGTGACCATTGTTGGTCCCAAGGACGAGGAAGTGAAAGTGCCTCGTTCCAAGCAGGGAGTTGAAGCGCTCTACATCTTGCGTCTCTGCTTAAGGTAACTCCTAAAGCTTCGATCAAAATTCTCCACGCGTTGTTTTCAGGTTGTTCTTCCGTTAATCCGAGTGAGTTTACCTGAACTCCGTAACGGAAACGGCGGTATTTCTCGCTTTTTACCTGATAAATTCCTTTGGTGATCTCTTCCCACATGTCGGAGAAGGCCCGCATTTTGCACATTTCTTCGATGAATCGGATACCAGCGTTTACGAAGAAGGAGATCCTACCAACGCACTGCTCGAATTCTTCGTGAGTGAAACAGTTTCTTTCTTTGACCGCATCCAGGATGGCCATCCCTGTTGCGAGTGCGAATGCCAACTCTTGCACTGGAGTTGCTCCCGCTTCTTGTAAATGGTAGGAACAAATATTGGATGGGTTCCATTTCGGAATTCTTTTCAAACAATATTCGTACATGTCCACGATGATCCGGATGGAATGTTCCGGAGGGAAAATGTAAGTCCCGCGAGCCAGATATTCTTTGATTATGTCGTTTTGAGTAGTTCCTTGGAGTTTTGAAACGTCTTCTCCTCTTTCCTCCGCCAAAGCCACATAGAGAGAAAGTAGCCACATCGAAGTTCCATTAATGGTCATGGAGGTGTTCATTTCTTCGATCGGGATCTGATCGAATAGGATGCGGAAATCCTCTAAAGTGTTGATTGGAACTCCTACTTTGCCGATTTCCGGCTTTGCGATCGCGTGATCGGAGCTATAACCGCATTGTGTGGGAAGATCAAAGGCGATGGAAAGGCCTGTTTGACCCTTTGCCAGGTTTTTTCTAAAGAGTTCGTTGGACTCCTTCGCGTTTGTATGACCCGCGTAAGTTCTAAAAATCCAAGCCGGCTCTTTGCTAGGATTTCCGGTCTTATCGTAAAGGATATGGTCTTTTTTTTCCATCTTCTTGCCCTCGGAATATGCCTCTTAGTTTAGTTCAAAATGTGTTGGTATAATTTCACCTAAATTTTTAACGTAGCTCCGAAATCCGTTGGAGAGAATTCTGCCGCATGGACTTGGAAAGAAACAGAAAAGCAAACCCCGCGCTCATTTCACTCTCGACACTGTTTCTCACCGGTCTTTTGACTCTTCTCTATTCCTGGCACGGAGATCCGTCCAATGGAGAAAGTTTCCGGACATTGGCAGAATTACGTTCTCTATCCGAAGACGGAAAATTTTTCTCCTTCCAGGAACCTCTTCCATTTTTGCTTTTATCCTTTTGGAAATCGATCTTCGGTTTGAATTATATACCCGCTTATCTCTCTTTCGGAGCGTTTTTCCTGAGTTTAGGGATCCATCTTTGCGCTTATATTATGGAAAGAGAGAGCTGGAAACTGAATCATTATCTGTTCTGTTATCTTGCGGCGATCAATCCATTCTCTTACTTAATTCCTCTGAATATGTTGGGAGAATTAGTCAGCTTTTCTTTTCTGCTCGTTTTATTTCTTTCCTTCCGAATGGAAACGGTAGTGGACCTTTTGGTCTTAGTTTCCTGTACTGTGCTTGGATTTTTCTCCCATTTTACTTTTTTCTTAATCGGGTTTACTATCTTTGTGATCAAAGCCGGGACAGTGGGAATAAGAGAAAAGAAGAAACAGCAGTCGGTATTTTTCAAAAGAAGGAATTTGCCTAAACTTTTCTTATTCGGTTATCTTTCCGTTTTTGTTCTGGGGATAGTTCTATTAGGAAATCTTAATTTTTACGGGGCTCATTCTTTTTCATTCATGGGTGGATCCGTATGGAAATACCTTTTAGGTTTCGGTTCTTTTATTTTAATTCTATTTGTGGGTAATTTTTTACTTCGTTCTGAAAGGGAATTAAACTCTCTTCCTGCTTCCATCGGGATCTTTGCTTTGATTGCGGTCTCGGGATATTTTACGATCCACCCTATTTTAGGCGTGGATAAGGCAAAGTTAAGTTCTCTTGCAAAGGACGTCGCATCTTTAAGGGGAAGGTTGATCATCAATCCGGACGAAAGGATCTACGTTTCTCCTGAACTTTCCGCTTATCTGTATTTTATTTCCAAACAAAAGACTCATTTCACTTCTCATCCTGAAATAAGAGAAAAAGATTATATTCTTTTATCTGAAGTCTGGGCGGTAGACAGAAAACTTCTGCAGAGAGAAGTAAAAGCGAAGAATACTCCTTACCTGTTTTTATCCGGAGAAAGGATACTGATCAATGGATTCTTATGGAAAAGGATACAAACTGATCCTAGTTTGAAAACCTTGAAAACCAGATCCATCGAAGCCAAATCCGCTCTTTCCGACCAAAAAGGTTACGATGATCTGAAAGCTTTCCTCATTTCCTGGCTTGCTTCTACCAAGGCACCTGATGTATGAGTAAAAAGCCGCAAGACTCCGATTATATCGCTTACGGAGCCAACGGTCTGCCATTCGAAACTTCCTACTGGGATGAGATTTACGGAAGCGGAAAGGATGTGGATGCTTCTTTTAACGCGAAAGAACATGCAAAATATATAAAGTCTGTTTTGGATCTGATGCAGGTCCATCCGAGAAGTATCGCGGACTTCGGTTTCGGTAAGGCTTTGCTCTTAAAAGAATTTGTAAAAATATTCCAACCAAATCGTGTATTCGCAGTCGATCCTTCGGAAGAAATGATAGATGCGATCGCAAAACAGAAATGGATCCGTTCTTATAATCTTTCTTTTTTACATTCTACCATCCAAGATCTGGAGCTGAAACATATTCACCTCCCTCCTTTCACTCTTGGTATTTGTAACTCGGTAGTTCAGTATATAGAAGATAAACATCTCCCTAAGGTTTTTGAAAAACTACATAAGATTACGAATTATCTCTATTTTACGGTCCCTACCAAGAACGATTACATAAGAATGAAGAAGGAGATCTACTTTACGGATCCTTATGCTCACCAAAGATCTAAGAAGTATTACGAAAAACTAATTCGTCCTTATTTCAGAAGGGTTGCGTTCAATCTTCTGGAAAGCAGGATCACGAAAGACAGCCCGTTTTGCGACGAGCTGTTCGTGGACGAGTAGCTTGCTTACCTTACGAATATGTAAGCGGCTCCTGCGGACTGCATGCTATTATCCGAACTTCCGTAAGTCCCGTTCGTAACCGTATTGTCGGAACTGCTTTCTAGGTATGCGCTGACTAAAAGATTATTTCCGTCTAAGCATACTCCTCCGAAGAAGTCATAAGCATTCGCGTTAGGAGCTTTGATATAAGCAGTCTGAGACCAGCTTGCGCCGTTTCTTTCGAAAATATATACCGCACCTGCATACTGTGCGCTATTGTCGGAGCTTGCAGTGTTTCCGTAAGAGATAAAGGTCTGAGCACTCGAGTCCAATGCTCCTACTGCAATCGTATCTCCATAGAGACTAATGGCTGCCCCGAAATAATCGGAGGGGTCGGAATTCGATGCTTTCAGATACGCCTGCTGTGACCAACCGCTTCCGCTTCTGACAAACACATAAACTGCTCCTGAACTCTGGGAGGAGTTATCCGAAGAAGCAGTTGTGCCGGAAGAAATATTATTTTGGTTACTATCTTCTCCGCTAGCACCGACTGCTAAAGTATCTCCATAAAGAGAAACACTTACCCCGAATTGGTCGTCTTCGTCCGGATTGGAAGGTTTGATATATGCTTCTTGGGTCCAGATATTTACGCTTCTACTGAAAATGTAGACTGCTCCGGCTCTAGTTAAGCTATTGTCGGAACTCGCACCGCTTCCGTTCGTAATATAGTTTTGATTGCTGCTCTCGTAATAAGAACTTACAGCGATCTTGTCTCCGCTGATTGCAACGCTATAGCCGAAGGAGTCGTTTGCATCTGGATTGGAAGGTTTGATGTAGGCTTCCTCTACCCAATTTGTTCCGGTCCTTTTGAATACGTAAGCAGCACCACTTTGGAAAAGAGTATCGTCGTTCGGAGCAGGTTGGCCGTTGGAAATTATATTTTGAGAACCACTTTCGTTCTTTGAACCTACGACTAATGTATCTCCTTGGATAGCAAGAGAATATCCGAAAGCGTCGTATGCAGATGGGTTAGAAGGTTTGATATATGCCTGCTGGCTCCAAATGTTTCCATTCCTTGCGAATACATAAACAGCTCCCGCAAACGTCAGACTATTATCCGAGGAAGCGGAGGTTCCATTTGTGATCGTAGATTGGTTACTACCTTCTTGGATGGCGCCTACCGCGATCGTATCTCCGGAAATGCTAACTGAAAATCCGAACAGGTCGCCTTCTTCCGCGTTAGGCGCCTTTATGTAGGCTTGTTGTTCCCAAGTGTTCCCGCTTCTTTTGAAAACGTAAACCGCTCCCGAACCAGAGGTGCTATTGTCCGAACTAGACGTGGATCCGTTCGTAATCGTGTTTTGGTTACTGTCCTCTAAAGGAGCTCCGATCACAATGGTGTCTCCGGACAAGGCCCAGGCTCTTCCGAAATTGTCGCCTGCATTCGTGTTGGAAGCTTTCAAGAAGGCTTGTTGGGCCCAAGCAGTGAATGCACAATTCGGAGCACCGTTGATATTTACCGGAAGATAATTTAGATTCACCGAATTTCCATCTCCATCCGTAACGGTGACGGAAACTTGAAGATTAGATCCGCAGGTTGGAGCCGTCCAAACGATCTCACTAGTTGTTAGATTTCCATTGATCGTGTTTGTTGGAGTTCCTACAGTACCTGAGCTAGAGTTCCAAGCGAAAGAAACTGGAGTATTCTCAGGATCAGTAGCAGTTACCCTAAACACCATGGTGCCGGAAGGATCTAAAGCCAAACCGGTTTGAAAGCTAGACAAGATCTGAGGAGCAAGATTCACAGTTTGGGTTTGTGAGATCTGGATCGTGAAATATCCCAGATTAGATCCGCCATTTCCATCGGACAATGAAACACTTAATGTGCAAGGCCCTAGACTTGCTGAAGAAGATGCAGTGAATACAGGATTTTGTGCATTCGCATCGTCGAAACTTCCTGCACAACTAGAGCTCCAAGAATAGGAAATCGTGTTTCCATCCGGATCAAACGCAGTCAGGGAGATGTTTGTAGAAGCACCCGGAGCAATACTAGAAGGGTCCGATATAATGTTCGTTACAAAGGGAGAAGAATTAGAACCTACATTTATACTTCCATAACCTGTCCCATATCCGAGTTGTACATCTGCTGTAAAACTAAGACTGGCGCTTGCACCTAATGGATCGCTTACGGTCAATGTGATCGTATATTGTCCGGGCGTAGAAGGAGAAGTCCATACTGGATTTAGAATATTCGAATTATTGAAACTTCCCCCAGTAGAAGACCAGAGATAGGTCAAGGTGTCAGAAGGATTCGGATCATGCGCCGTAGAATTCAAATTTATGGAAGAAGAAGGGGCCACCCGATTTGTAGATGCCACCAAAGAATCTATGATAGGAGCTGCATTCGAAAAGGGGGGAGAAGGATCTGTTTCGGATAGAACTAGAACAATATTCGTAATCGAATTCGCAATGATCGTAACTCCAGTGACCTGGCCCTGTTGTATCAAAACATTCGAGGCATTATAACCTTCTCCCGAAAATGTTCTGTCTGTACCTGCTGGGATCTGTCCGATGATTCCTTGCCAAGTATTTCCTACCTTTACCAAATCCTGTACGATAGGAGTGGAGATCCCTGTGCCTGTTACAGTGACGGTTACTTTTGCTAAAGAGCTAGAAACATTCACGGCAAATTGAACATTTCCGTAAGAAGGAGTTTGGGGAAGACCGAAGAATGCGGCCAGGGCAGAAAGTCCGGAGTTTGTTCCGGAACAAAAGGAGTTCAAACAGATCAATAAGATCATAGTCAGTTTGGTTTTCATTTTAGTTTCCTAATCTTTTTGAATATTAAGTTTCGATTATATACTTCTCACATTAGAGAAGTGGGCTTTTCCCTTTGGCGGTCCGAAAGGGAAAAAGTATTGCCGTATAACTTAAGTGCTAAGACCCAAATGGGCAATACCCCCCTTGAGGTAGGGGAGAAGGAAAAAATCAGATTGGTTTGGGAGAAAACAAAAATTGGATTCTATGTCGCTAAAATCTTAATGAGGGCAAATATTCGAATAGAGTTTTAATCTCAGATAGATAGCATGTGCCAAACGATGATCTACACATATAACAGAAGCGAATATGGAAATAGTAAAAGAAAAGGACAGAGATAGATTTGCAAGCGAGGAGTTCTATTCCCAAAATTATAGAATTGCCTCTTATTTTTTCGGGATCGTATGTGCGATCACCATCTGGGGAGCGATCTTAGAATACGTTCGGTCCAATCATCTTTTGCTTTATTTGGATTTGATCTCCGCATTTATTTGTCTGTTCAGCCTGGGAGTGATCCGATTTTACTCCAAAAATTATTTCAAAAAGAACCTGATCGTATTCGGTGCACTATTTATTTTATTAGTCTTAGAAGTAGAGACACAATTCCACGACAACGAGTATTATTTTTACGATAATAATATGTGGATCACCAACCAAGTGATTCTTTTTTTAGTGAGTTTATTCTTTAACGGAAGGCCCATCTTTTATACGATCTATTCTTTTTCAGTAGTTGCCTTTTATATTCTTAGGATCTTCCCGGAAGGAAGCGGATATTTTTCGGACAGGACCTTATGGGTGCAGATAAGTAATATGAGTGCACTCCAATTGTTTATCTGTTTATGCAATACATGGTGGTATGGATACAGAATAGAACATCTTAAAAAGACCAAAAAATTGCAGGATAGATTATATAACGAAAGGGAAGCGATCACTAGAGATCTTCACGATTATCTAGGAGCAAAAGTGACCGATCTAAATCTATTGGTGCGTTCCATCCAAGTATATAAGAGCGGAGATACGGATGCACTTCTGAGATTGGAAAAATTATCCGAAGATATTTTTAAAGGAATTAGAGAGATCACCGCAAGTATGGTAGATGTGAAGTTGATCTCGGAAGATGTCTGGAGCGGCATACGTGTATTATTATTGAGAAGGTACGGTAACGCGGAAAGAAAAGTTAGATTCACAAGAGAAGGAGAAGAAGATTTTCATATAGATACTGAAAAGGCAGAACAAATCTTGGGGATTGTAACGGAGATCTGTTCCAACGATCTAAAATACGGTTCTGGGACTTCTCATTGGACCTTTTCTCCCAAAAAAGATTCTATAGAAATATCTATCCGAACCCGCACGAATTTTCAAGAGATGAGAATAGGCTCCAAAGGGAACAAAACTATCCAATATAGGACCTCGGCGATCAACGGGGAATGGAAAGAAAACCTAGAAAATCGAGACTTCAAAGGTTTTTTAGAGATCCCGATCCGTCAATTACGGAGAATTTGATTCGTGAAATTATATAAAATAGCGATCCTAGAAGACGATCCAGTATTTGCGAGCCAGTGCAAAGAAAGATTAAAAAAATTGAATAGAGTTACTAAGGTAGAAGTTTATAACTCCGCCGAAGAATTCCCCAAGGACAAGGATGTTCCCTACGACTTGGTATTCGTGGATATAGATCTTCCCGGCAAGAGCGGATTGGATTTTCTTTTAGAAAGATATTATACGGAGTCTAAAACAAATTATGCGATCTTATCCGCATTCGAATCCGAAGAAGCTTTATTCAAGGCATTAAAAGCAGGAGCGATAGGATATATATTAAAAAAAGATGTAGGAGATATCCAGGAAAAAGCGGAGATACTTTTGGAAGGAGGAGGGATACTTTCTCCCGGGCTTGCCGCCAGAGTCATCCATTCTTTTCGTAAAACTTCCCATAAGGAAGTAGAGGTGTTGTCTAATCGCGAAAAGAAAGTATTGGATATGATCGTGGACGGCAAAAGAACCAAAGAGATTGCCACTTCTCTAGGAACTAAAGAAGGGACAGTCAGAGTGCAGATCAAAAGTATATTCAGAAAACTTCATGTAAATTCCAGATTGGAATTGGTAAGAAAGTTTTCCTAAACTATTTTACTTTCTCCCACCAAGATTCAGAAACCGGATCCTTTTGTAGGTCCAACCATTCTCCCGGTTTAGGAGTGGCTAGGCGGACACCGTTTTGATCGGCTCCTTGTTTTGTTCTCAAAATTGGTTCATCCCAAGAATGAATAGCAAGATTGAAAGTCGCCCAATGCACCGGAAGCATAGTTTTACCTTTGAGATCTAAATGGGCCTGGACAGCGCTTTCAGGACTCATATGAATTCCTTCCCAGGTCCAATCATAAGCTCCAACTTTGATTGAAGTTAGATCGAATGGTCCTAACTTTTTACCTATCTCAGTAAAATGAGAAGAGTAACCGGTATCCCCGCTATGGAAAAATTTATGTTTAGGTCCAATCAGGCTCCAGGAAGACCAGAGAGTGGATTTCCCGCTGAATAGGCCTCTTCCTGAATAATGAACTGCAGGAGTGCAGATAATTTCAATATTCTTAATATTCCCTTTCTCCCACCAATCCAGTTCTATGATCTGGTTTTCCGGTACTCCCCAGGATTCCAAATGAGCACCTATACCCAAGGGAACGAAATATTTTGTACCCTTCTTTGCTAAAAATTGAGCAACAGTCATATCCAGATGATCGTAATGATCGTGCGAGATCACGACCGCATCTATATTAGGAAGTTCTGATAGTTCTAACGGTAAAGGGAAAAGTCTCCCGGGGCCGATACTTTCAAACGGAGAAACTTTCCCGGAAAAAACAGGATCGGTGAAAATACGTATCCCGTCTATCTCGACCAGCACGGAAGAATGTCCGAACCAAATTGCCCTGAGTCCTGGTGTTACAGGATCTGAAAAAGTTTTTAAGTCCGGTTTTTGGACAGGAATAGGAGAGGGGGGAATCCTCACTTCCGAGCCGAAAAGTTGCCTTTTCATAACGCCTATATAATCTCCGGAGCTAAGCATCGGAACAAACGGATCGTTTTCGAACTTACCATCATGGAACATCTTGGAAGTTTTCATTTTGTCCAGTCTAGTCCCGCTCGGGCTTCCTCCGAAGGAGCTCAAACAGGCTGTTTGGCATAAAACCAATAAGAACAAACCGAATAGAACAAATGAAGTGTAAATCGTAACTTTCTGTGCTTTTTTTCCGAACATAAAACTCTCTTTGTTGGAGGTCCTACAAGATCTTACTTCCAGGTTTTTAAAATCAGAAAATCTGAGTTACTCGACTTTTTTGGGAAGAAGTTTGACAAGATTCCCCTAGGATCTATGATCTGAGCCCTTGTATAAAGTACATCCGTTCTGGTAGATTTGGTATGCAAACTTATTTAGAAACTCCCTCCGAATGTTTTTCCAACTTAAAGGATTATCCTTTCTCTCCTCATTTTATTTCAGTAGGAGAATTCAAAATGCATTATGTGAACGAGGGTCCTAAGGGTGCAAAAGAGACGGTTTTATTATTACATGGAGAACCTAGTTGGTCTTATCTTTACAGAAAGATGATACCTCCTTTATCAGAAAAAGGTTATAGAGTGATCGCACCTGACCTGATCGGTTTTGGAAAATCGGATAAACCCACGGATCTAGGAACTTATACGTATAAAAATCATGTGGAATGGCTGAAAAACTTTATTGTAGGTTTGGATTTGCATAATATCACACTCTTCTGTCAAGATTGGGGAGGGCTTTTGGGCTTAAGAGCTGTGGCGGAGTTGGATTCTCGATTTGTTAGAGTATGCGCTGCGAATACTTTTTTGCCTACGGGAGATATTCCTCCTAAGGAAGATTTTTTGAAATGGCTTCGTTTCTCCCAAGAGGTCAGTAAACTTCCGGTAGGAAAGATCATCCAAAACGGATGTGTGAGTAAATTAAGTCCCGATATTGTTCATGCGTACGATTCTCCTTATCCGGATGAGTCTTATAAAGCGGGAGCTAGAAAATTTCCTACTTTAGTTCCGATCTCTCCTGATAATCCAGAAACGGAAAGGAACCGCCAAGCCTGGATGTTTTATAAAAATTGGACAAAACCTTTTATAACTATGTTCAGCGATTCGGATCCGATTACCAAGGGTGGAGATATTTTCTTTAGAAGAACTATCCCAGGTGCAAAAGGGCAAAAACATACGGTAATCCAAGGAGCAGGACACTTTCTACAGGAAGAAAAAGGTGAACTACTTGCGGAACTTCTTTCGGAATTTATCCAAAACAATCCGTAGTCAGACTTTCTGCTTAATAGATTTTGCATATTCGGAGACAATTTTCAGAAAGTTTGGATTTTCCAAAAACTCTTTGAATAGATCGAATTCCTTTTTTAGATTTTCGTGAAGATTTCCTTGGAAAAAATTATTCGAGATCTCTTTTTCTGCCCGGATAAGATTTGAATCCCATTGGGAGAGCTTCTCCAATACTTTTAGACCTTTTGCGATTGAGTCACCTTCCGTAACGACTTCGTCTATAATTCCTAACTCCAGCGCATATTGTGATCGGATTGGATCTCCTAATAATGTTAGGGATAATGCTTTTGTCGGACCTACTTTTCTTGCGAGAGTGATGATCAAAGGAGGACCTCCGAAACGAATTTCAGGTCGGAATAAGAATGTTTTCTTTTCGGCTAGAATATAATCTCCGGAAAGTGCGAGATCAAAACCTCCTGCAGAACAAAAACCTTTTAATACGCACACCAGAGGTTTAGGAAAAGAGTAAAGTTCATAATGATATTCTAAAATACGGTGGCGGAAAGAATCCAGTTTTGTTTCGATTACTTCTTCCAGATCGTACCCGCTGCAGAAGTTTTTGCCGTTCGCTCCTAAAAGGACCCCTCTGACCTTAGGATCTTTTTTGGATTCCGAAAAAACCGATTCTAATTCGTCTCGTATCCTTATATTTAACGCATTATTGGATTCTGGACGGTTTAATAGCACAATCAACAATCCGTCCCTGTTTTCCAAACTCAGATGTTTATAATCCATAGTGAGCTGTGATAAGGTTTATTTCTAAAAATTCAAATGAAAATGGATTCTTTTTTTATGGAAATTCGGTAACCTTTTTGGTTCGAAGCAGAAATTAAAGAAAATGGAAAGGAGCCTGATATGTTATCTAAGATCCGATTTGTCGCCCTTATTTTAGCCGCATTAACTTTAGGAATGAGATTTGCACATGTAATGGAGGCTGGGCCTAAATTGCATTGGGAAGCTGATCTGTATTTTCAAGTGCAGACAAGCTTGTATAAATATTTTGCGATCATAGGTCCTATCGTGCAGATAGGTTCCATTCTTCTTATTTTTACAATCGCCTACCTTTCCAGGGGAACAAGGTCCTTTCGTTATACTGTCTTGAGCGGCTTCTCTTTTATTTTTTCTTTAGGAGTTTGGTTTTTATTTGTGGCACCGGCCGCTTCTCAAATTAAGGAATGGCCCGTTACTCATACTATCCCAGAACATTGGAATAGCATAAGATACGCTTGGCAATTTGGACAAGTGGGAGCGTTCAGTTTCGATTTTATCGCGTTTTGTCTTCTGGCGAGTTCCGTTCTTCTAATAAAAGAAGGCTCCATTCAAAAATCTTAATCAAAAGAATAACTGGCTCCCAATAATATCGCAGGGATATCCGATCTTAAAGAATGTTTGAATTCCGCCACTCGGATATCGTCATTTGAGAATACAGCATGATTGAAGTTCCAATCTGCAGAACCTCCGTTATAAACTCTTGCAGGAAGATAATATAAAAGAGTAAAATCGAATTTCCATTTTCCGGTAGAATATCCGAAACCACCTGAGACCAGATCCTGGACCATAATCCCTGCTTGTAGCGCATTCGTTCCTTCCGATCTTAAGACTCCTGAGTTATGCCTTGCACCTAGTCTATAAGTCCAATCGTTTACGATCCATTCTCCTCCTATTCCCAAAGCCCAAGAATCGTGATAACTTAAATTCTGAGGGATCACGTTCGTTTGTCCAAACGCAGTCGGAAAAACAGGAGCGGCTAATGTTTGTTTATAGGTAGAAGTATAAGAAGAATAATTATAATATAATGCGTCTATTCCGATCTTAAAGGTATCTGTTCCATAAGAAAAACCTAAACCATGTCTTTCTGGAACTGCAAATGTCGCAGAAACTCCTGTTCTACTTGGATAAGGACCAACTTGCATACTTCCATCCAAAGGAACTTTTGCGGAAGTCTGGTAAGAATAAGCGATCTTTAAAGTTTCGGTGATCTGGTAAGTAGTCCCGAAGATCCCGCCGAGTGCGTATGCACTTTTACTTCTATAATCAAAACCTTGGCCGGGCACTTCAATATTTCCCGTAATATCATAAAACTTTTGGTAAGCGATCTGTCTGGAATAAATTCCTTCAACTCCGAATGCTATAGAAAGTCCGCCGATCTTATAAGAGAGTGCATGAGTGGATTTGACTAGATAAAAAGTAGAAGAATAACTTTCTTGTATTCTTTTCGAATCTCCTATCGGACTTGGGAGAGTCATTCCCGACCAATTGTTCAAACTTTGGCCGTTAGGCGTGATCCTTGTAAGTCCGGAAACTTCTCCATTTCCTCCGCCCGGTATATAGATCCCTCCGCCGTAAGTCCATTTTTCGCCGAGTGGAATTCGGATCGCGAAATAGGGAAGCGGGGCGAGCACGTTATAGGATTCCGAGTTTTCGTAGGAAAGATTTGGGTCCGGATCTAAGAACCTGTCTTTGTATACTGTACGGATGTACGGTAAAGAAATTCCGAACTCCAACTCTTTTCGATTTTTGAGACTTAAGTTAGCCGGATTAGTCCCTATGTCCATGGGGGATCCCCCAATGGCTAAATTCACTCCCCCCATACCGCCGTATCTCGCGTTATGAGAAGGTTGGAAAAGTCCTACGGCTTCTAACTTAGGAGCCAGGAAAGAAATTATAGCTAAGAAGAATAGGGAAAATTTTTTGTGAACTCTAGATCCAAAAAGCATGCTTCAAGGAATTCGTTACGGTTTTTTTTACAAGTGCTTTCTTTTTAAAAATCAAAATATAAAACTGGCGCATTCCTGATAAGAGGCTTTAGTTTTAGAATGAATTCGAGCGAGTTACGCGCATTACGAAAAGAAACTGATCCATTGGCAGACGAGATTGTCACGAAATATTTTACTGAATCAGCTTTTGACAGACAGAAAACGATGCTCTTTTTTGATGCGCTTTCCAAGAACTCGGATCCAATCCCTCCCGGTTTGCCTGACTATCTAGAAAAATATTTTTATGAGACGGAAGATCTTCCTTCTTGGGCAGACAAGAACAAGATCGCAAAAGGAGAACAGTTATTCTCCACTTATGGTCCTCAGATCCTGATGATGCTTTGTGTAAAGTCTCTTCCAATGGCGTATTCTTGCGGAGATGGGGCACAAGTACTTTACAAAACCGGAAGATTAATAGAACAGAATGGAGTGATAGATGGGGTCAATCGTAGACTCATGGAAACCACTCAGTTTGTGATCTCAGTTGCGCAGGAGAATGGACTGGCGCCTCAAGGAAAAGGGATCCGCACCGCCCAGAAAGTAAGATTGATGCACGCATCTATACGTTATTTTCTTGGGAAGGGAAAAGATTGGGATCCTGCTTGGGGACAACCGATCAACCAGGAAGATATGGCGGGTACTCTACAATCATTCTCCAGTTTGGTGCTCGAAGGTTTGGCGCAGTCTTCTTTAAAACTAACTCAGGAAGAAAAAGACGCATACATTCATTTATGGAGAGTGGTGGGCCATTTTATAGGAGTAAAACCTGAACTTTGTCCCGAGGGATACGATGCTGCACATTCTTTAGGTGAGTCCATATTTAACGACCAACAAAAACCTTCGGATGCGGGTAAGGTACTTGCAAAATCTTTGTTGGACTTTATGGAATACATGCTTCCTGGTAATTTATTCGATAATCTTCCATTATTTTTTCTGCAAACATATATGGGACAAAAAACAAGTGAAGTGTTAGGTATTGGATGGCCGCCTAAAAATCCTTTGGGATTTTTTATGGAAAGGATCTTTCAGGATGTCGATGCTCATGTAGACGGCGATGAGGGGTTCGGAAAGTTAGTCGCTTATTTTGCTTCCAAACTCCTTTTTTCTATGGATCATTTTTATTACGGCGGGAAAAAAGCTAGGTTTTGGATCCCACCTTCATTAAGAGAGAATTGGAGACTATAAAAGGATGAGTTTTTGGCAGACCTTAGCAACGGATCCGGAGTACTTCGGACGTTATACTCTGTTTGAGAATATTTGCCTGCTTTTAGGTGTAGTTTTCTGGGCCTATATGTATGCAGTTCTTCTAATAGAACCTTTTAAGAAAAAATTCGTCGAGATGCCCGTTTTTATCGCCTGCGGGAACATCATTTGGGAATTATTATGGGGTTTCTTCTTTAAAGAACCCATGGGTGCAATATTACTCTGGGGCTATAGACTTGGATTTGTATTGGATATAGTGATTTTCTATCAGGTGATCCGATTCGGTAAAAAACAAATTTCCTTGCCATTGTCGGACAAGGGATATAAATTCCTCTTGGGCATTTTGGTGGTGTCTTGGGGATTATTGATCTATACCTACTACAAAGGAGGTTACGATCTATTTACCGGATCTAATTCGGCTTATATCTTAAGTCTGATCATTTCGGTGATGTATCCTATCCTGTATCTAAAAACCGGAAATCCGAACATGTTCTCATATCCGATTTCTTGGGCAAAGTTTTTAGGCAATGGGTTCTTTACGATCTTCATCTTTCAATATTTTCCGGAGCAGTACTTTGTTCAAACATTGAGCGGACTCGGAACAATAGCAGACATATATTATGTTTGGATCTTTACACGCCAAAAGTATTCGCCCGCTAAAGTGTGAACTTTAAAATTCAGTTCGGGTGGGATTCGGGATCGGCTTTCGGTTTCGAAAAATATAAAATTGGAAACTATGCAGGATTTGTCCACAGACAGAGTTCCTTATGAATTGGGGGAATTGTTGTACGAGGACAGTTTTTCCCAAACCTATAGGGGGAAATTCGGTAGGGCTAGAGAGCCAAAGATCATTCGGATACAGAGACCGGAGGGGAAGGAAACCTCTTCGGTGTATTTTCTGAATGAATTCGAATTAGGAAAACTAGTCAGCGATCCTGGTATTCTAAAGCCTGAAGATATGTTCGAAAATTCGGACGGTATCTGTCTGGTGTATGAAAACATTCCTTCTAAACTTCTGCACCAAAGTTTAGCTGAGTCTATTTCTCTAGAAACTTTTTTAGATATGGCCCTGGCGATCACGGAGAATTTAGCGAAGCTACACTCTTTCGGGATCGTTCATAACCAAATTTCTCCAAGAGCATTTTTCTATAATCCGGATACCGGAGAAACTAAATTGGCGTGGTTGGGAGGAGCTTCCTTCCTTCTTTCGGAAAAAGGAAGTTATGCGCCTCTAAGGTATACTTCCGATATTTTACCTTATTGTTCTCCTGAGAATACGGGAAGACTAAATCGTCCGGTTGATTTCAGATCGGATGCATATTCTTTAGGTGCCTTGTTCTATAAGATGATTTCCGGCGCCCCTCCATTTGAAACGGAAGATCCTTTGGAGATGGTGCATTATCATATTGCTAGATCTCCTGTTTCTTTAGCGAAGAAGAGAGAAGATTTCCCTGCAGCAATCTCAACCATAGTGGACAAATTGCTCTCCAAGATGCCTGAAGAGAGATACTTCTCTTTGGAAAATCTTATCCATGACTTAAAGAGTATTAAAGATTCTTTAAAGTCCAAGCGTAAGCTGTCGGAGTTCGTTCCAGGAGTTTATGAAAGAAAGGTAGGCTTTAGAGATTCTCCTCGGATCTATGATAGAGATCGTGAAAGAAAAGAGATCGAATCTGGTATAGTGAATGTAACTAACGGAAGAAGGTCCGCTATCTTTATAGGGGGAAAATCAGGTACCGGAAAAACAGCTCTAGTAGAAGATGCGATCACATACCTGGATATTTATTCCGTAGTTCTCTTACGAGGAAAATTCGAAGAAGATAAAAAAGAGATCCCGTATTACGCATTTCGACAGATCATGGACGATCTTTTAAGAAGGATCCTGCAGAAAAAAGAAGAAGAGATCATTCTACTTAAGAATTTTATGAGGGAAACTCTAGGGGATAATATAGAGATCCTGACCCAATTTTTGCCGGAGCTTGGAAAAACATTGGGAATTGAAATACCTGCAAAAATGAATAAGAGGCAGAAGGACGAAAAGATACTCTTTGCAGTCGCTCTTAAGTTTTTGACTCTTTGTTTTGATCGAAAAAATCCCGCCATCATTTTGGTAGATGATCTTCAATGGGCGGATTCTGCCTCTCTCTCATTACTAGAATTTATTTTGAATAGCGAAGATTGGGAAGGATTACTTTTCGTTTTAACTAGTCGTTCCGAAGATGCGGATTTTTTTCCAAATATCAACGTAAAACAAGGCTCTCCAGGTCTGGATCTGAGGGAAATACGACTTTCTCCTCTAAACGAACATAGCGTTTTTAAATATGTGTCCGATAGTATCCATGTATCTGCAGAGGATGCAAACCGACTTGCAGAAGTTCTAGTTTCCAAAACGGGAGGAAATCCTCTATTTCTGCACCAATTCTTAAGATCCTTATACGAAGAAGGGTGCCTGAGCTTTGATCCCAAAACCGCTTATCATAGAGTGGACTGGGATAGACTTTTACAAAGAGCGGTTACGGATAACGTTCTAGATCTATTTTTGGATAAGGTGGGAAAACTTCCGGACGAAACTCTGGAAGTCTTGAGGGTAGGGGCCTGTATCGGAGCTAAATTCGATCTGAAAGATATGTACGATTTTTTCAAGACCAGGCCTGGGGTTTTGTCTAGAGGGATAAGAGAGGCGATTCGAGAAGGGATCGTATTTTACAGAGAATCTGGAAATATGTTATTTCCAGCCTTACAATATATTTCCCAAAAAAAGATAGAAGAGTCCGGAATGTATTCTTCTTTATCGGATATCCAATTCCATTTTTCTCACGATAGAATGATCCAAAGTATTTTGGACGCCACAAACTCCCCAGAAAAAGCTAGGATCCATAACACACTTGCAAAATTACTGATAGAACGTGAGAAAACTTCGGGTGGATCTGAACAGATCTTAGATATTGCAAATCATCTTTTACGTTCCAGAGAGTTATATACGAACGGACAGGAGAATGAAGACTTCTTCCATTATACGATACTTGCCGGAAATTCTGCAAGAGCCGGTGCTGCTTACGAATCTTCTTATTCTTTTTTTAGCTTACTAGCTTCTCAACTCAAAGACTCATATTGGCAGAAAGATAGAAAGAATGCGATCCACATCATAAAGTCTTTAGCGGAATCCGCATATTACTTATCCAGAAGAGAAGAAGCGGATAAGATAGTATCCGACTTACTATCCAAACTACACAGTCCTTCCGAGAAAGCAGACATTTACCTAATGCAATTAGAGGTGATGAACGTTTATAACGATTTGGATTCCGCATCTAAGATAGGGATCAAAGCATTACAATCGCTCGGGATAGGTTTCAAGGAAAAGCCGGGATTTTTAGCTGTATTCGGCGAAGTTTTGAAGATGATCTTCTACAGTAGAGGAAGATCTCCCGAAAAATTAGTACAGGCAAAAGACAGCAAAGATCCATATAAAACAGAAGCTTTGAACATACTAGTCAACCTTCTGAATTATGGAAAACATATGGATATGAAGGTGATGGCTTATATTTATTTAAAGCTAATCAACCTTACCTTAAAAGAAGGGAATGCTCCTTTCAGTTTTTTTGGATACGCAGGATTCGGATCCATATTACTTTCCATCAACGGAAATTTCCAGCAATCCATGCGATATTGGACCTTGGCTGAAAAGATATTAAAGAAGTTTAAATCAGATGAACTCTACGGAAGATTCGTGTTCGGTCGGACCATTCTTCTGGATTATTTCATGTATCCTTTTCGTTCCATAGTGGATTATACGGAAGAAGCTTTTCATAAATGTATGCAGTATGGGGATTATCTTTGGGCTGCATTTGCACTTTTTTCCCAAAATACAAACCAGTTATACTCTGCGGAGAACTCTGTTTCTTATAGAGAAAAGATCAAAGAAAATCTAGAAAGAGGCTCTAAGCTAAATTATGATATTCTAATGATCCTTTTACATTCTTCCGATTCTTATTTGGATCGTTTAGAGGGGAAATCTACCGAAACCGTCCGGTATAGGGAGAATTTGTACACCGATCGAGAATTCGAGTCCAAAATTTTGGGCTCTGCGGGGAATGGAACCGCTAATTCCTGGTATGCGACACTATTCGGATCCCTTGCATATTTATCGGGTTATTATTTAGAAGCGGAGAGAATATTCAAAAATTACCATTCGGATCTGGAAAAATCCAGGATCATGTTCATCTATTCCGAATACAGATTTTATAGATCCTTAGGTCTTTTAAAGTTACGTAAGAAAAAATTAAAGCTGACCGAAAAATTCTTTTTTAGGTATTCATTATATTTATTTAAACTTTGGTCAAGGATCTATCCGCCTAGTTTTCAATTATTCTATTTTGTTTTGGCGGGACTTTACGAGGATTACGCGGGAAGAAAAGAAAATGCGTCCGAATATTTCGATATGGCGATGCAACAGGTTGAATCGGAACCGAATGATTTCAGAAAGGCAGTGGTTTACCAACATGTGGCAGAATGGAATATAATACAGGGTAGGACTTCCTACGGAAAATTCCTAATGCAAAATGCGGTAAGGCTCTATGGATCATGGGGAGCCAAATCTATCGTAAATTTACTCAGGGACGAATATGGAGAATTGCTCCGCCCTCAAGGTACTCCGAAACGTTCCGCGGAAAAAATCCTAGCGGACTCCATTCTCTCTACATCTTTCAGTTTGGATTTGAGAACTGTTCTTAAGGCTTCTCAAAGTATCTCAGGAGTGATCGAGCTAGGTGAATTGCTCAGGCAACTCATTCGCACCATCATGGAGAATGCTGCGGCAACCAGAGGTTTTTTGATCCTTCCTCAAAACAAAGAACTGTTCTTGATGGCGGGTTCGGATATAGAAGAACCCGGATTTTTGCCTAAGCCTATTTCTCTAGACGAGGCGGGACATCTGCTTCCTTTGGAAGTAGTGTATTTCTGTTTTCGTTCCGGACAGAAGGTCCTGATCTCGGATGCTGCAAAGGATTCTTTCTATTCTGTAAATCCTTATGTCAAAAGAAGTAAGCCTAAGTCCTTGTTGTGTATGCCGATCACAAAACAAGGAAGAACATTATGTGTTCTTTATTTAGAAAATCGACTTACCGCAGGAATTTTCGACGAACATAGATTAGAAATTTTGGAAATACTTTCCGCTCAGGCCGCGATTTCATTAGAAAATGCGAAATTGTACGAGGACATCACTCGAATGAATTCCGAACTGGAAAGAAAGGTAAACGAAAGAACGGAAGAATTAGCCAGATCTCTTTCTATTATTAGAAAGGATATGTTGTATTCTCAAAAGATCCAGAGAAGTATCCTTCCAGAACTGAAAAATATCCCAGGTCTGAGATATTCCGTCAATTATCTGCCGATGGACGAAGTAGGAGGCGACTTTTACGATATATGCGTATTAAGTAATGGAAGGTATAGATTTTTCTTGGCGGATGCTACAGGCCATGGAGTCCAAGCTGCATTGGTAACCATGGCGATCAAGGGAGAATACGAAAGCCTGAAATCATCTTTGCAAAAACCGGGAGAGATACTTTCCGAGTTAAATAACTCTATTTTAAATAAATATAAAACACTCTATTTTACCGGAGCGATCTGCGATGTGGATCTGTCTGAGAAAAAAGTGTATTTTGCGTCTGCAGGTCATATCTCCCAATTTTTAGTACGTTCTTATCAGATGGAAGAGATGCCTAAAACAGGCGCTATTCTAGGATTCGTAAAAGATTATCCTTATAGAACCGAAGAATATAAAATAGAATCCGGAGATAGGATCTTTCTTTTTTCAGACGGGATCTACGAGCAGTTCGACGAGGATAAGTCCGAATATGGAGAGGAAAGATTTTTACAATCTATCCGGTCAAATTCTCAATTTGAACCTCAGATCCAAGCGGAAAGGATACTTTCAGACCTCCAAAATTTTATTTCTAAAACCTCCATCCAGGATGATATCACTCTTTTGATCTTAGATATAGATTGATCGCCCTTCTTATTAACGCTTGCGTTTAGATTCTCTGAGTTTCAGGATCGCAATTACGAAGTTTTCTCCTTAGGATATTCTGAATTGCTCGGCCTTTTTGTTATTCTATATATCGTTGTTACCATTCTAATTGGGGCATTTGCCTCTAGATACGTTAATAGTTCTCAAGACTATGTGTTAGCTGGAAGAAGACTTCCACTTGTGTTAGCATCTTCCGCTCTATTTGCCACTTGGTTCGGGTCGGAAACTTTAATGGGCGCCTCCTCAAAATTTGTGGACGGAGGGATCTTAGCCGTGATCGAAGATCCTTTCGGAGCAGCGCTTTGCCTTTTTTTAGTAGGGATATTCTTCGCTAGGCCATTGTATAGGATGAATATTCTCACCTTCGGGGACTTATACAAAAATCGTTTTGGCCGAAAGGTGGAATTCCTTTCCGCATTATTTATGATCCCTTCTTATTTCGGTTGGATCGCAGCTCAGTTAGTCGCGATGGGGATCGTCATTCATTCCTTATTCGGATTCGATATGTATGTAGGAATACTTTTGGCATCCGTTGTAGTGTTGGTCTATACTTATATAGGAGGGATGTGGGCGATTTCCATTACAGATTTCTTACAGACTATATTGATCATAGTAGGGCTTTTGGTTTTGGTTTGGGATCTACAAGGGAAGGCGGGTGGATTTCAAACAGTCATTGCGACTGCAAAGCCCGGATTTTTTTCCTTCTTCCCTCCATTAAAAACGGAAGCAGTTCTTGCTTACATTGCAGCTTGGATGACGATCGGGCTCGGCTCAATTCCTCAACAGGATATTTTCCAAAGAGTGATGTCTTCTAAGTCGGAAAAGGTCGCAGTATATTCTTCTTTTTTGGGTGGGGGAATGTATTTAACCGTCGCGTTCCTACCGTTGTTAGCGGGATATTTTGCAAGAAGAGTTTATCCTGAGATCGCAGCTGGCGATAATCAGATGATCCTTCCTCATGTAGTATTAGTACATTCTACTTTATTTATACAGATACTATTTTTCGGGGCATTACTTTCTGCGATCTTAAGTACCGCTTCCGGGGCGATTTTGGCTCCTGCTTCGGTTTTAGGGGAGAATTTGATCCGTCCTACTCTAAAAAATCCTTCCGAAAGACTGCTACTGAGAGTAATGCGTTTTTCCGTATTGATCGTGACAATCGTTTCTACCGGAATGGCGCTGAGCGAGACGAATATTTATCAGTTGGTTGCTGATTCTTCTTCCATTAGTTTGGTTTCTCTTTTTGTTCCTTTGGTCGCAGCTATTTTCTGGAAAGAAGCGAATGCGACTGGGGCAGTTTATGCTATGTTCTCCGGGATGATCGTTTGGCTTGGCCTGAAATATTTCGGGCCGGAATGGTTGCCGCCAACGATCCCTGCTTTGGGAGTCAGTTTTTTGGGACAATTTTTAGGAAGATATATTAAAATTTCTTTATTCGAATCGGAACCGGAATTAAGCGGAGACTCTATTCCTTCCGGCAGCCTTTGATTCGTATAACTTCTTATCCGCGGCTTTTAGGAAATCTTCCGGAGTTTCATCACTTTCTCTGGATGCGACACCTATACTTACGGTAATTGTCCAAGGGATCTCTTCGAAGGTTTCGGTTTCTATTCTGTCGCGGATCCTTTCTGCTACGAATTTTGCTCCTTCTATATTCGTATTGGAAAGTACTACGCAGAATTCTTCTCCGCCATAGCGGGCAGCAACATCACAATCTCTCACTAATCCGGACAATAATCTCCCGATTGTTGCAAGTAGTTTGTCTCCCACTTGGTGTCCTAGGGAATCGTTTGCCTTTTTGAAATGGTCCAAATCGAGTAGAAGGACCGATAGAGGAAAATCATATCTTTTAGAAGCAGCCAAAAGAGTACTTAAAGATTCCATTAAATGTCTTCTGTTGAAAAGTCCTGTTAGGGAATCCTTATGTGATAATTCTTTTAGGTTTTTATTGGATTCTTCTAGTTGTAATTGTAGAAGGTTACTTTTCAAACGGGTGCCTTCTACATTGATCGCTGTTCCCACGCTTGCAATGGAGAATGCAATGATAGGAGTTACGACTGAGGGAGTTAGTTCTCTTTCTATCATAAAAGAATAACCCAATGAGAAAAAGAGCAGGTTGATAGATACAATGGTCAGATAGGTCACGAAACTTGCCCGGAGAAAAAGTGGAAGAAGGAGTAACCCAAAGCAGAAAGCAGAATAATCTGCGGTATGGTACTGATCCACCAAGGTAGCAAAGGTGGTAGTTAATGTTAGAAGTCCCACATAACCGATCATAGCTAGGTATGAAAGTTTTCTACCTTTCCCATCTTTTAGTGCCAGAACGGCCAGCATCAAACTGGAGAATAAGGCTGAACTTCCGAAACTCAGACCGTATAGGAATTGAAGATGCCCGCCGCTAGGAGTTCCGGGTGAAAGTATATTTTGTGCGAAAAGAATGCTGGAAACTATGAAGGCGAAAATGCTTAGGATCCTGATAGACTTGTCATTGTCTAGGGTCCGAAGTCTACGGATCTCTCCTGATCTCGAATAAGAAAAGTCTTCTGAAAGATATCTTCTGAGTTTCATAGCAGATATTCAGATAGACGAATGAAGATTTAGGTTTATACGGTTCCGAGCAAGGAAGTGAAAAATCCGAATAACAAAATTTGGAAAAATATTTAATTAGCTAGGAAAGAAACTCGGGTGCCGATTCGTCATCCAAATCTTCCTTTAAAGCGCCTTACTATAATTTTGAAATTTCCTGAACTAAGTTCTAGACGACGGTTCGGATCTATTTAGTCTCCAAACTTTGTAAGAACAAATTATAAGAGTAAAATGCGGAACTTCTAAAAATTTATCTCTTTATAACTTACGTAAAAAAATCTGGTAAGTATATGGAATCCGTAGCTTCACTTCCTCGGACAAAAATAGTTCGCCATGAATTGTTTCTGATCCTGCTTCTTGCGAGCATTCAGTTTACCAATATCATGGATTTTATGATCATGTTCCCGCTTCAGGATTATTTTTTGAAGCAGTTCCAGATCGATACAGCAATGTTTTCCTTGGTTCTTTCTTCTTATTCTTTTGCCGCTGCGATTGCTGCTTTGATCGGAGCTAACTTTATCGATCGTTTTAATCGTAAGTCTGCCGCTATCTTTCTTTATGTTGGCTTTTTGGTAGGAACTGCGCTTTGTGCGGTTGCGAATACGTATTCTTTTCTTCTCTTTGCAAGAATCACTGCAGGGATTTTCGGGGGAATGGTCAGCGGAGTCATCCTTTCTATCATAGGCGACGTCTTTCCGATCGAAAAGAGAGGGAAGGCGATGGGAGGGGTGATGGGTGCATTCTCTGCCGCCTCGGTTTTGGGAGTTCCTTCCGGCATTCGGATTGCGATGAGTTCTGGTTGGAATTATACCTTTGCATTTATCGTACTTTTGGGTCTTCCGATCCTGGTTCTTGCGATTCTATATTTGCCTAGTCTTCCTTCTAAAATGGAAAAGCAGAAGATGGCGGATTTTAGCCAACTAATCAATGTTCTTTCTAAGAGAGATCATTTAGTGGCCCTGGCGTTTTTTATGAGCGTGATCTTGGGTGGATTTACTGTCGTAACTTCGATAGCTGTTTTTATGGAGAGGAATATGGGTTTCTCCAAGACCCAGGTCAGCCATATTTACGAGATCGGCGGGATCTGCACTTTCGTTTCTTCCTGGATCATCGGCTTCTTGTCGGATAAGTTTGGAAAACATAAGGTTTTTCTGGTCCTAGTTCTTCTCGCGTTACTTCCCATCCTTGCGATCACTCATTTGCCAAAGGATCTACCAGTGTACATGGCCCTCGGAGTTACGACAGTTTTTATGGTCCTAGTATCCGGTCGGGTCATCCCTTCGATGGCGATGCTGACTTCTGCCATTCGTCCCGAGGTGAGGGGAAGTTTCATGTCTGTGAATTCTAGCTTACAAAGTGTGGCCACAGGTATTGGAGCGCTTCTTGCGGGAGCGGTCCTGATCCAATTGCCGAATGGAACTTTCGAAAGATTTGATGTAGTAGGTTATTTCGCGGTGGGTTTCAATCTTCTTGCTCTCTATCTTTCCAGAAAGGTGAAAATAGTTTCCTAAACTTCTACTCTGAGTCCGCTTTTGAAATCCTAAAAAAATACGGACATTTCTTGACTTTTTAATGCGACAGAATACTGTCTGGCCACACGTTAAAGGAGGTGGTTTAGTTGAGTAGCGACAGTTGCAGCAAGAAAATGACCTGTGAGGTGGCTGAGCAATAGCCCAGGCCCCTGCAAAAGGACCTCTTGGACCTATTGCAATACCATCAGACCACTGGCCTTTCTGAGTTCCGAGAATTGGTCACTTTCGGGCATTTAGCATAGCTAGACGCAGACACTCAGAAGGTTTTAATTCCTTCCTTTTTAGTTATTGCAGGTCTTGGAGAAATTCTCCAGAGCGAGATCTGTAGTAACTTCGACACTAATTCCAAGATTCCGTCCATTCTTCTAAATCCTAAATTCATATTAGCGGCTACTATCCACGCTAAAGCGAACTCGCGCAGAAATCGTCGAAGATACTACAAAATTCCAAATCAATATTCCGTCTTGAAATTTACCTGCGAAACCTAAGACTGACTCCGGCAGGATTTTATTTGGAATGAAGCGGGCTTTGGTATTATCCGGTGGAGGCGCTCGAGGAGCATATCATGCCGGGGTCCTCAAATATTTAGAAGAAATCGGATTCAAACCTGATATAGTCTGCGGAACTTCCGTGGGAGCGATCACGGCTTCCGCATTAGGCTGTGGAATGGATGCAGCCAGGATCATACAACTTTGGAAATCCATCGAAATTCAGAAGGTAATGAAATATTCCATCTGGAACGATTTTTTGGATCTGATCTTTCGTAGATTTTCTCCACTTGCGGACACAACCCCTTTAAAATACTTACTCTATTCTCAATTAGATTTTCGTAATATGAGGAAGAGTCCGATGGAGATCATCATCACGGCGGTGAATATACTTACTGCTGAGTTGGTCTTTTTCGGGAACAAAGACATAGATATAGAACATGTGATGGCTTCTTCTGCCATACCATTGATCTTTCCTTGGCAATATGTGGACGGGAAACCCCATTGGGACGGAGGAGTGATGGCGAACGTTCCGATCCTCCCTGCGGTTGAAAGAGGCGCAAAAGAGATCGTAGTCGTGTTGTTGTCTCCTGTGGGAGGAGTGAATATGGGACTTCCACGGAGTAGAAGGGACGGACTCGAAAGAGTGTTCGAACTTTCTTTGATCGGATCTTTCCAGACCATCATGGCAAACTTGCAATACCAAAAAAAACAAAAAGATAATAAGAAGAAGGGATTTACTAAATCCTTATTATCCTTCTCCGAACCTGAAAAAACGGATTATAAGATCAGAGTGATCGGGCCGAGGACTTCTCTCGGTTTTGGAAGTATATTAAATTTCTCTCAAGTGCAAGCGGACTATCTGATCAGCCGCGGATACGAAGACGCTAAGATTCAATTCGGGGAAGATTAAGATCCAATGCTGGAAATCAAGGTAGAAGACGGGAATTTTATAGATTCGGAAGGGTATATTCTCCAGTTGAGAGGAGTAAATCTTTCGGGAAGTTCCAAACTTCCATTTAAACCGGACGGGACCACACATTTCGATCAGTCCTTAACCTTTCATGATCACAGAAAAGTTTCTTTCGTTGGAAGACCTTTGGAAGAGAAGGAAGCAGCCGAACATTTGGATCGTTTAAAGAAGTGGGGATTCAATTTTCTTCGCTTCCTCGTGACTTGGGAAGCTGTGGAACATTTAGGTCCCGGCAAGTACGATCAATCATATCTAGATTACATTGAAAGAATGGTGGCTCTTGCCGATAAAAAAGGATTCTACGTATTCATAGATCCTCACCAAGACGTTTGGTCCAGATTCACGGGAGGGGACGGTGCCCCAGGTTGGACTTTGGAAGAAGTCGGGATGAATATAGAGAATATTAAAGATTCCGATACTGCAATCGTTCATCACTTTCAGGGCAGGAATTACAGAAGAATGTCCTGGCCTCTAAACTATCAGAAGTATGCCTGTGCAACAATGTTTACTCTATTCTTCGGAGGAAAAACATTCGCACCTAAACTTTCTATTCACGGAAAGAATGTAGAAACCTTTTTACAAGATCATTATATAGAAGCGATGTGTCGTATAGCGAAAAAGGTTTCGAGATACAAAAATGTCTTAGGATTCGATTCCTTAAACGAACCTTCTCCGGGATGGATCGGCAAAAAAAATATCGGAGAATTCTCCGGACTCGGCTTTGGAAAAATTCTGACTACTTCTCCTTTCCAAGAAATGTTTTTGTCCGAAGGAAGGACAGTAAGAGCAAATAACGCGTATATGCTTGGTTTTGCAGGATTTAATTTAGGAAAGACCATGTTGAATCCCAAATCTGTTCCTTTATGGCAGGAAGGAAAACATTGTATTTGGAGACAACACGGAGTTTGGGATTACGATCCGAACGGAGCTCCCATGTTACTTCGTCCGGATTATTTTAATAAATACAGAGGAAGAAAGATAGAATTCTACCCTGAGTTTATGCTTCCATTTATTAAAAGATTCAAAACTAGAATACAATCCGTTCAGAAAAAATTCTCCATCTTCATAGAATCGGATCCAGGAAGCCTAGAATTGGACTGGAATGAAAAACCAAAAAAAGGAGAAGGAACTGTAATCAATGCGACTCATTGGTATGATGTTTCCGTTTTGATGTTCAAACGTTTTATTCCTTGGTTTGGAGTTCATATTTTTAAGCAGATTCCAATATTCGGGAAGAAGAATGTAGAGAAGGCCTACGAAGATACGATCCGAATGATCAAAGAAGTTTCTATAAAAAAGATGAATAACTGTCCCACTGTGATCGGAGAAACAGGCATCCCGATGGACATGAACGGTCGTTTAGCGTTTAGAACAAAAAATTATTCTCACTTGGAAGCTTCTCTAGATCGTATCATAACTTCTATCGAGAAAAATTTCGTACATTATACTCTTTGGAATTACACTCCTGATAATACCCATAGTTTAGGAGATAGATGGAATGAAGAAGATCTTTCACTTTATTCTTTGGACACTCCTAAAAGTATAGATGAGGATGGAGGAAGAGCGGTCAGAGCATTCTCCAGGCCGTATCCGATCCGCACAAAAGGAGATCCGGAAGCGATCAGTTTTGATATGGAAAAATCCATGTTCAAATATTCCTTCCGAAAAGAAGGAGATGAAATTCCAGCAGCAGAGATCTTTCTACCCGAAATACATTATGGAAAAGGTTTCGAGGTACTAGTAAATGCAGGAAGTTGGAAGTTTGACTCCAAAAAAAGAATACTGACCTTCAAGGGAGAAAAGTCCGTGTCCTATTACGGCATAACTATTTTCCCGACTAAAAAATAACTTTTCTAATGAATGGGAATCGTTAGAATGGCCTTCGTCGTTAAACTGTCGGAATTTTCCAAGGTTTTGGAAATTTCGATCTTATATAGTGAGAGATTCGACTCGGGCTAATAATAGCGACATAGAATTAAAAATTCGCAGAGGTCTTTGCATGAAAAACACGTTTTTTTCAATCCTTACGATTCTAATTTTTGCAGGTCTTATTTCTTGCGGCGGAGCGAAAGTGAGCCAAGCAGAATGTGATCCAGTTGTAAATGAATTGATTTCCAATCTTGCTGTTGGCCAAACTCCTGAGCAGACAGAAAAATTGAAAGCTATGCAAGGTCAAATTTCCGCTCATCTACTCAAAGAGTGTATGACTGGTAAATACGATCTTACTTGTTTAAAATCTTCTAAAACACTCGCAGCTCTCGCTACTTGTAAGAAGTAATTTTTAACAACAAGAGCCGGAAGTCTCCGGCTCTTTCTCTCCTGCTTAATCTTCTTTTATCAAAAAGAACCCTTTCTCCTCAGAATAACATCCATGTTCTCTATACAATCCGGAAGGATAGAAGTGGATCCTTTGTGCGTATCGATATCGACTCGAAACGCATCTGAGGCAAACATCCCAGCGAATTGCCCAGTCACATTCCTCCTTTCTGAACGCGGGAAGAACTCTTAAGAGGGGTTTTGATTCAGGAGTTTCGTTCGGGAAGGAGACTTCTGGAGATGAATGAAGGGGGGAGTATAAGATGGTCGAAGTTACTACAAAAGAGGCTATGATTTGGAGGTATCGACTCATTTAACTGGTTCTCAAAATCGGTGGATACGAATCCTATCGGTTCAATTCTGAAGGATCTGGAGCATTTGGGGGACTGAAAATTATGTCTCATATTGAATTGGTGTATTCGGGATAATGTAGTATCTTCGACCAAGGATGAAGATTGGCTTCTCTTTCGTCGAAGTTACTACAAAACTCCCATCCAATTCCAACTTGCAGGAACTCATTCTCCCCAAACTCGGGCAGATCAATATTCAGAGTGAACCTTCTTCTAATTCCTCATTGAGAAAAAAAGGAAACGATCCTAGAAATTTTTCTCCATCCTGTAAAAAAAACCAATCAGACATGTTATTTCTATCAAAGCCCATTCGCGAAGAGGAGAAAAGGGCATAGTTTAGAACAGCCGTCGGAAATTACTTGAATTAGCGTTTCAAGTTGGGATCTTTGTGTAATGGCATCCCGAAAAGATTTTATGGAAACCCTGTATCGGGAATCCAACGGGAGAATTTTTGATTTCTTGTATAAATATACCGGAAATCCGGAAACCGCCTCTGACCTAATGCAGGATACTTTTCTTAATTTTTTTAAGAAGTATTCCAATTCCGACTTAAACAAAGAACAGGCCCTAAAGCTGTTATATACGATCGCAAGAAATCGATCGATAAACTATGCCAAGAAGTTCTCTACGGTGAAAGAATCCGGATCGGACGATATGGGGAGTTATCGGGAAGAGGGGCAAAGTTTCGTAAGAAAGACAGAACTTTCCGACTTGGAATCCAGATTGATGGATTGTTTGGACGACTTAGAAGAAGGAGAAAGATACGCTTTAGTATTAAAGAATATAGAAAAATACACGTTGGCTGATATTGCAGATATTATGGGAATCTCGATTGCGACTGCATCCAGATTGGTCGTCAAGGCGACTGGAAAACTCGTAGAGATCGCAAAAAACAAACAAATTCTGCCGATGGAATAATACGAAGAAGACTGTTGAAGGGAAGAATGGACGAAAATTTCGAACATAAAATAAAGAAGGCGATCGAAGGTGAGAAGAACGAATACAGTTCTTCTATCGAAAAATTGTCGGATATGCTTTCCAAATCCTGGGCACCCGTTCCTTCACATATTTCTTTCGATGAAATTTACGAAAAGGCCCAAGCTTCTAAAATTATTAGCTTCAAAAAACCGTTATTATATACTCTTGCTTCTGCTGCTGCGATAATGATCGGAGCATTCGGTTTTCTTATTTTACAAAATCCTAAAGTTGATCCGGTAAAGAACGAACTCGGCGTCTCAGTAACAAAGATTATCGGAAAAGGATACTTATTCTCCCCTGATTCCGAAAAACTATTAGCCTTAAATGAAGGTGAGTCTGTAGGTTCCGGACAGATCCTTAAAACAGAGCCTGGATCTAAGCTTTTCTTAAATATTGCTAAGGGAGAAGGTATGGTCTTAGAGGGATCTACAGAACTCGAGATCATGAAAGAAGGAAAACAATTTTTCCGGCTTCGCAATGGCAGTATCTTAGTTCATTTGCATAAAAACTTAAAGAAAGACGAATTTAGGATCATAACTGAAACAGGTTTGGTTGAAGTTAGAGGAACAAAATTCGAAGTCAGAGAAAGTCCTAAAGAAGGAACGATTGTCTCCGTTTTAGAGGGGAGGGTAGCCGCAAAAAGCAGCAGTGAGCCTAACCGTGGAGAGCAAGTTTTGGAACCTGGCCAAAAGATCCGCTTAGGTGTAAAAGGATTCCAACGTACTTTCCTATCTTCTACTGAGCAAAAGGATCTTGGCTTTAAATTTTCAGAACTTCACGTAGATGAGATTCCTAGAAATTCCGAAAAATCTTTTTCCAATAAAGACGATCTATTTAACGAATACCAAAGGTTAGAGAGAGTCATTCTTTCCAATGGAGAAACCTTAGAAGGTGTGATCGTCGATATGGACGAAAATTTTATGTATTTACAAACTCTCGAAAAGGAAATAAAAATCCAAAGAGATTCGGTAATGGAGGTGATTCAACTTCGTTAAAAGCGAATTATTTTTGACATGTGGGGAATTTTAAAGAAATTCTACCAAAGAAGGCTAATTCCCATGTCTGAAGAAACAGCAAACCCCTCCGCAAAGATCCCTCGATACAAAAGACATCTTGCCAATTATCTGATCGACAAAGACTTTCAATTAAGATTCTTCTTAAATTTTTCCTTATTATTCATCTTCGGGTTACTGCTTACTCTCGGATTTTTATTCTGGATTCATTCTACTAAATACGACAAAGGAGTCGTTTTCAGACTCCGCCAAGACACTGTTAAAGTCTATCAAAAGGGATTTGAGATCGTTAATGGAGAAGAGAAGGACAAGTTCGTTGAGAAGGAGCTCGCTCTTCCGGATTACGATCATGGTTTGGATCTATTTACGATCCAATTTAAGGGAATTCTATTATTCTCGATGTTGTATCTTCTGCTTTCTGCGATATTCGTCTTGATTTACTCCCACAAGATGGCCGGGCCGATCTATAATATTAAGAAGAATCTAAAGTTGCTATTGGAAGGTAAAGACGTAGATAAAATCCGGATCCGAAGTGGAGATGAGTTCCAGGATCTCGCCGATCTTCTGAATGAGTTGATCGACAAAAAGATCCACGGCAAAAAGAATTAAGGACTCGAAATTTGTCGGATCTTCGACTTGCCCTTCTTCTTATAGCAGTTTTCTAAATTTGAATAGCCAATTTAGGGTGCTCTTGAAACATGCGGAACGTGTATGAAGGATATACTCGTTCCGGAAACTTCGCATATATTATATAATTCCGATTCGAGAAAAATGGATAGGCTTTCGGACGAAAGCATCGACCTCGTATTAACTTCACCTCCTTATCCCATGGTAGAAATGTGGGATGATCTCTTCAAAAATTGGGACAAAAATACAAAGAACGCTCTAACCAAAAACCTGGGCAATGAGGCGTTCGAGGCAATGCATTTGCAACTGGATAAGGTCTGGAAAGAGTGCTTCCGTGTTCTAAAAGAGGGGGGGATCCTGCTCGTAAACATAGGTGACGCAACTCGAAGTATCGGAGGCGAATTCAGTTTATTTTCGAATCACTCGAGAATTTTACAGGCTTGTCGTAACTTCGGCTTTACTTCTCTACCTGATATTTTATGGAGAAAACAGACTAATTCCCCGACCAAGTTTATGGGTTCAGGAATGTTTCCAGTGGGTGCCTATGTTACTTATGAGCATGAGTATATTCTGATCCTTCGGAAAGGTGGACTCAGGAAGTATTCTAAATCTGAGACAGAGATTCGACGAAATAGCGCTTTTTTCTGGGAAGAAAGAAACGTCTGGTTCTCGGATGTTTGGGACCTAAAGGGAGAAAGGCAGATTTTTAAGGATGTAGGAGCTTCGCGAGAAAGGACTGCTGCATTCCCATTGGATTTCGCCTATCGATTAGTGAATATGTTTTCCATAAAAGGGGATACTGTCTTAGATCCATTTTTAGGAACGGGGACTACATCGTTAGCAGCTCTTCTTTCCTCTAGAAATAGTATTGGGTACGATGTAGATCAGGGAATTCTTGAAATTGCCAGGAACAAGCTTCTAGGTGCAGTGAATGTTTCGTCGAAGATACTACAAAATAGATTGCAAAGTCACATTGATTTCGTTTCGGATCGGAAAAAGCAAAAGAAAGAGATTGCACATAAGAATAAGCACTATGGATTTCCAGTAGTCACTTCTCAGGAGACAGAATTGACCTTCGAATCTGTAGATTCTTCACTTGAACGCGAACATTTCTTCTTGAAAGCTAGTTATTCTCGGTTTAATCTGCAAAATTCTTCCAAAAAGTAAGTTTCAAATTGTTGCTATTCTAATGGATCTAGTAGATCCTACTACAGTTTTCGTTGAATAAATTAGTGTTATAGGAAAGCCCCGCATGAAAAACCGAACACTTGTATCTGTCTTTGCCATTTTTTTTACTTTAGCTATTTTACCCTCTTCACTATTCGCAGAAGAAGAAATTGCGATCGTACTGTTCATTGTAGGTGACGTTTCTGGAACCCAAGATGGAAAAAAGGTGAGCCTTAAGAAGAATTCGATTTTGAAAAAACAGGATGAGCTTGAAACGAAAGACGGAAAAGTCGATCTCCAAATTGGCCCTTCAGTCGTCGTTCGTATCTCAGCTTTTACAAAAATCAAGATTGCAGAACTGAGTTCTGACAAAAAGGCCAATAAATCAAAATTAGAACTAGTTTCCGGCAAAGTATTCGCCCGGGTAGACAAAGGTTCTAAGAAAGAGGATTTTACAATTACAGCACCTTCTTACAATGCCGGTGTTCGAGGGACGCAATTTGTAGTTTGTGAAGAAAATGAAGCTCAACGCAAAGAAAACCCTGATAACGAAGATTCCGATGTGCCAAATGGAATTTTTGTGAAAGAAGGGGAAGTCGGAGTTACTACAGAAAATGGAAAGAATTTTCCGCTAAAACAAGATGAAGAAGCTGTAGTATCTCCTCAAGGTCTTCTGAAACAACCTTTAGAAGAGTTTATGCGCGAGAAAATGAAAATTTTAGATGGCTTCAAGAAGATCATGGAAGAGAACTATAAGATTCTTCGAGATCAAAAACTTCAGAACCAAGAATTATTAAATCAAACTAAGCAAGATATATAATTCTCCTGCTGTAGTAACTTCGACATAATAAGAAAAAACGAAAATCCTCGCGCACTAACTCAAATTTGGGAAACGAGAAGGGTATGAAATCTACCGTTTTCCAAAATGAGAAACTCAAACGAAAAGCAAAGATTGTTAAGAACCCCTATCCATCCACGGCATTGATTCCGGAAAGACTTTGGAGAAAAGTTCCTGTTGATTGCAAACGAAACTTTCCTCGGTATTTGAAGCGCATGCAAGAGAAGTATGGCTTGCTACTTCAATCCCAGAGATACATGGGAAGAAATCCTCTCAGGACTTCCTTTCAGGCGAAAGGTCAAAATTTAGTTCGCCATAGTTATCGCCCAAAAGAAGAAAATTATCAAGAGCTGCGAAATATGGCTCTTGCACATGGTGTTTCTATAAATTATATAATTGCGTTAATGATTCATTGGGAATCTCTTCAAGTGGATGAAAGAATTCTTTCTCACTTTTGGCGAAATCGAAAACCACCAACTTCAAGGATTATAGATATTCGTCGTATTTTGAATTTAGAAACCCGAGAGATTCAGATTATTTTAGTGGGATGGCCTCGGAAGTTCGTTCTCGAAAGAGGGTCTCCTAATTGGGGCTAACCTTCACATCCTGGCGGAAAGTTAATAAGACATAATATTATCCAGAAGAATGTAGCATTTTTTGCTTGAAGAAATCAAGATATCTTGATATCTTGTGGGAAGGGCTTGAAATGTCACTGAAGGATATGTCTTTAGAAAGAGAAACTGTCGAAACTTACTCAGATTCGATTGTCGTTACGCCTTCTTCCGCGAAAGGGGTTTCTCAGGACCGAGATATTCTGCTCGCGATAAAGGCATTGTCAGATGAAACCCGCATTCGGGTTCTTCGGATACTTTCTATCGCCCCTCTCAATGTTCAGGAAATAACAGAAGTTCTGGACATGGGCCAATCTAGGATTTCTCGGCATTTAAAGATCCTGGCGGATGCGGGATTTTTGACATTTCAACGTGAAGGTTCTTGGGTATATTATAGCCCTACGGTTTCAAATGACGATTCACGGGATTTTTCTACAAGGTTTCATACGCTTCTTCTGGATTTTGAAAAGAGTCTTCCTTATTCGGAGCAAGATTTAGCTAAGACTAAAGATATTCTCAGACAAAGAGATCTGAAAAGATCGAAATATTTCGATGATGTTGCTCAGAATTGGGAAAGTATTCAAAGTGATGTTCTGGACCCGGTTTTATATCGGAACAAGATCTTGGATCTACTTCCGGAACATTCTCGTCGGATCTTAGACCTCGGATGTGGTCCTGGCGGTTTAATTCCTTATTTATTGATGAAGAGCCAGGAAGTTATTGGGATCGATTCTTCTGAAAAAATGATCAAAGAGGCGAAAGGTTCCTTTTTGAATAATTCCCAAGTTCATTTTCTCACATCCGAAATTGAAACCCTGCCTGAGGATCTAATTCAATCCGCAGATTCTGTCGTAGCTTCGATGGTCTTACACCATCTCTCCAATCCTCCTCAGGCCATGAAAGAAATACATAGAGTTTTAAAGGACGACGGCGTTTTCATCATAGTAGATCTAAAAAAGCATAACCAGGAAATCATGCGCGATAACTTCGCCGACTTATGGCTCGGATTCGAGTCGGAACTTCTCGCGGATTGGCTGAACCATACCGGTTTCAGCCTCGAATCTATCGAAGAAGTAGAATCTCAGAAATACTTCAAAGTATTAATAATTAAAGCTAAGAAAAGAGGAGGACTTTAATGTCCGCTACAATACAAGAAAAAGGTTTAAAATATAAGGTTAAAGACATTTCACTCGCGGACTGGGGTCGCGAAGAAATCATTCTGGCAGAAAAAGAAATGCCGGGTCTGATGTCCTTACGCAAAGAATATAAAGGGAAACAACCTCTGAAAGGAGCGCGTATCGCTGGTTCCCTTCACATGACTATCCAAACTGCGGTTCTGATCGAAACTCTGACTGAGCTTGGAGCAGAAGTTCGTTGGTCTTCTTGTAATATCTTCTCCACTCAAGATCATGCAGCAGCTGCAATCGCAAAGACCGGAGTTCCTGTGTTCGCTTGGAAAGGTGAAACGGAAGAAGAATACTGGTGGTGTGTGGAACAGACTATCTTCTTCGAAGACGGAAAAGGCCCGAACATGATCCTGGACGACGGTGGTGACCTGACCATGTACGTTCATGAGAAATATCCTCAACTTCTCGCTGAGATCAAAGGAGTTTCTGAAGAAACTACTACAGGGGTAAAAGGTCTCGAAAAACTCCTCAAAAAAGGCGAGTTAAAACTTCCTGCGATCAATGTGAACGATTCCGTTACCAAGTCCAAATTCGACAACTTATATGGTTGTAGAGAATCCCTGGCCGACGGTATCAAACGTGCTACCGACGTCATGCTTGCTGGAAAAGTAGCACTTGTTTGCGGTTATGGAGATGTTGGAAAGGGTTCTGCTGCTTCTTTACGCAATTTCGGAGCTAGAGTGATCGTTACGGAGATCGACCCGATCTGCGCTCTTCAGGCAGTAATGGAAGGATACCAGGTTCTAAGAGTTGAAGATGCGATCGAATTCACTGATATTGTAGTAACTGCGACCGGAAACGACGACATTATTTCTCTTGAACACATGAAAGCAATGAAAGACGGAGCAATTCTTTGTAATATCGGACACTTCGACACTGAGATCCAAATGTCCAGATTGAACGCAGAGAAGGGCGTGGTGAAGAAGGAAATCAAACCTCAGGTAGACAAATATACCTTCGAGAACGGTAAATCTATTATCGTTCTCGCAGAAGGTCGTTTGGTGAACTTGGGTTGTGCGACTGGTCACCCATCTTTCGTAATGTCTTGCTCTTTCACAAACCAAGTCTTGGCTCAGATCGAACTTTGGAACAATAAGTATGAGATCGGTGTCTATAGATTACCTAAAAAATTGGATGAGAAAGTTGCAGCGTTACATTTGGAGCAATTAGGAGTTCGCCTAACCACGTTAAACGCTAAACAAGCAGAGTATATCGGAGTACCGGTAGAAGGTCCGTTCAAGCCGGAACACTACCGTTATTGATCGATAAGGAGAGGTTGTGGCATACGTAGTAACTGAGCCCTGCGTAGGGTGCAAAATTACTTACTGTGCTGCAGCCTGTCCTGTAGAAGCCTTCCGAGAAGGAAAGGATTATTTAGTCATAGATCCGGACATTTGCATCAATTGTAACGATTGTTTGAGAGAGTGTCCGGTGAACGCCATTTTTCCGGAGGATGAGGTGCCGGTGATATGGAAAGATTGGATTGTTCTGAATGCAAAAGAATCGAAAAAACTGCCGATGATCAACGATCTTAAAAAACCTCTTTTAGATAAAAATTGCAATATTAAAGAATTATGAAACATAAATTTCCCACATACACAAACCCCAAAGCACAAGAACTCTTAAAATTATTAGAAGAAAGGATCCTGGTTCTTGACGGGGCAATGGGGACCATGATCCAAAGATACGGTCTGGGAGAAGAAGACTTCCGAGATGAACGACTTAAGGATCATCCTTCCGCATTAAAGGGAAATAACGACCTTCTCGTGATAACTAAGCCAGAAGTGATCGAAGAAATACATTATAAATTTTTGGAAGCCGGAGCGAACATCTTAGAAACAAATACATTCAGCTCCAATCGAATTTCCCAAGCGGATTATAATGCGGAAGCTTATGTAGACGAACTGAATCGAAAAGCTGTTAAGGTCGCTCGTGCTGCAATGGAGAAGTTCTCCAAAACTCATCCTGATCAACCGTTGTTCCTTGCCGGATCCATTGGGCCTACGACTAGGACTGCTTCTCTTTCTCCGGATGTAAATAATCCTGCCTTCCGTGCAGTGACCTTCGACGAATTAGTAGAAACGTTTTACGAACAGGTAAGAGCATTGGTGGAAGAAGGAGTTGATATTCTTCTTTCTGAAACAAATATCGATACTTTGAATTTAAAGGCGATCATTGTCGCTATCGAGAACGTATTCAAAGATTTGAATGTACGAATTCCAGTATCCCTTTCCGTTACAATCACTGACGCGTCCGGAAGGACATTGTCAGGGCAGACGATTGAGGCATTCTACAATTCCATCTATCATGCAAATCCTCTTTCTGTTGGGATCAACTGTGCTTTGGGCGCAGGAGAAATGAGGCCCTATATAGAGGAATTATCCAGGATCTCAGGCTGTTATATCAGTTGTTATCCGAATGCAGGGTTGCCTAACGCGTTTGGTGGATATGACCAAACTCCGGAAGAATTCGGAGCATTTTTGGATGATTTTTCCAGCCAAGGTTGGTTGAATATTGCGGGAGGATGTTGTGGAACGACTCCTGCTCATATTAAAGAAGGGGCCAAGGCAGTCCAAGGCAAAAAGCCTAGACTTATACCGGAGATAGAAGGAAAGACCAGATTATCCGGATTAGAACCTTTGAATATAGATGAAAATACAGGTTTTGTCTTAATAGGGGAAAGAACGAACGTAACCGGTTCTCCTAAATTCAAAAAGCTGATCTTAGAAGGAAACTTTGAAGAAGCAGTGTCGGTTGCTTTACAACAGGTAGAAGCAGGCGCTAATATCATCGATATCAATTTTGACGAAGCTCTTTTGGATGGAGAGGCCTCCATGAAAGAATTCTTAAACTTGATCGCAGTGGAGCCAGATATTGCAAAGGTTCCTTTCATGGTCGACAGTTCTAAATGGTCTGTTCTGGAAACTGGATTAAAATGTATCCAAGGAAAACCGATCGTAAACTCCATCTCCTTAAAAGAAGGAGAAGAGAAGTTTTTGCAACAGGCAAAAACGATCAAGATGTACGGTGCTTCCGTAATCGTAATGGCTTTTGATGAACAAGGCCAGGCGGCTACTAAGGATGAGAAGGTTCGCATTTGTAAAAGAGCTTATGATCTATTAGTGGAGAAGGCAGGCTTATCTCCTTTCGATATCATCTTCGATCCGAACATCCTAACAGTCGGAACAGGAATAGATGAACATAATAACTATGCTGTCGACTTTATAGAAGCGATCAAAGAGATTAAAGCTATTTGCCCAGGAGCAAAGATCAGTGGAGGTTTAAGTAATATTTCCTTCTCTTTCCGTGGAAATAACCCAGTAAGAGAGGCGATGCACTCCGCATTCTTATTTCATGCAATCAAAGCCGGCATGGATATGGCGATCGTAAATGCAGGAATGCTTGCGGTTTATGAAGAAATTCCTAAGGACCTTTTGGAAAGAGTAGAAGATGTTCTCTTAAATAGAAGATCCGACTCGACCGAAAGATTGATCGAATTTGCAGAATCCTTTAAGTCAGGCGAGAAGGCCGAAAAAAAAGAAGAAGCCTGGAGAGAAGGAACGGTAGAGCAACGATTAGAATATTCTTTAGTAAAAGGGATCGTAGAATACATCGACCAAGATACGGAAGAAGCAAGGCTTAAATACGACCAACCGTTGCACGTCATCGAAGGCCCTCTGATGGATGGAATGAGAGTCGTGGGCGATCTGTTTGGATCTGGAAAAATGTTCCTTCCTCAGGTTGTAAAAAGCGCTAGGGTGATGAAAAAATCCGTAGCCTACCTTCTACCTTATATGGAAGAAGAGAATCGCAAGCAAGCTCAGTCTTCTGCAAAACAAAAGTTCCTGATTGCTACAGTGAAAGGAGATGTTCACGATATCGGTAAGAACATCGTGGCGGTTGTACTCGCATGTAATAACTACGAAGTGATAGACCTGGGAGTCATGGTTCCTTGCGAGAGGATCTTGGAAGAAGCAAAAAAGCAGAACGTAGACATCATCGGTTTGTCCGGACTCATTACTCCTTCTCTCGATGAAATGGTTCACGTTGCTTCTGAAATGAAAAGGACAGGTTTCGATATTCCTCTATTGATCGGAGGAGCAACTACAAGTTCTGCCCATACTGCCGTAAAAATTTCGGAAAAGTACGATCAACCTGTGGTCCATGTTTTGGATGCGTCTAGAGTAGTAAACGTTGTCGGAAAACTTTTGAACCCTTCTCTAAAACCAGATTATATAAAACAGATTAAAGAAGATCAGAAGATCCAAAGGGAAATTTATTTCAATACTAGAAGCGAACGTAAACTTGTTTCTATTGAGGATGCTAGAGAGAATAGATACATTACCGATTGGAATGTGACTAAGGTAGTAAAACCGAATTTTGTAGGAGTCCGGGCTTTTAATAATGAGATCACGTTGGAGGAGTTGGTTCCGTACATCGATTGGTCTCCCTTCTTCCAAGCTTGGGAGTTGAAAGGACGTTATCCTTCCATTCTGGAAAGTGAAACATATGGTAAACAAGCCAAAGAATTATTCAAAGATGCCCAGAAATTATTAGAAGATATCGTTTCCAATAAAAGATATACAACCCGAGGAGTGATCGGTGTCTTCCCTGCGAATAGTGTGGGCGACGATATAGAAGTTTACGAAGACGAGACCAGAGCAAAAGTTAAGACTGTTTTCCATACCCTTCGCCAACAGATAAGCAAAGAAGAAAAGGACGAGCCTAACTATTGTTTGGCGGACTATATAGCTCCTAAAGAAAGTGGAATTGCGGATTATATCGGAGGTTTTGCTGTTACTGCAGGACACGGAGTAGAAGCGTTTGCTTCCATATTCGATTCTCGTTTGGATGATTATAATTCCATCATGGCAAAAGCTTTAGGTGATCGTTTTGCGGAGGCCTTTGCAGAATACATGCACTTGAAGATCCGAAAGGAGATCTGGGGTTATGTGGCCGATGAAAATCTCTCCACCGAAGAGTTGATCCGCGAACGTTACCAGGGAATTCGTCCCGCAGCAGGTTATCCTGCAAGTCCGGACCATACTGAAAAGAGAACCTTATTCGATCTATTGGAAGTGGAGAAAAATACGGGGATCACTCTTACGGAACATTTTGCGATGATGCCTGCAAGTTCCGTGAGCGGTTTGTATTTTGCTCATCCGGACTCTAAGTATTTCGCGGTGGCGAAGATCAATAAGGACCAGGTCCAGGATTATGCCAACCGGAAGGGAATGACCGTTTCGGAAGTGGAAAAATGGCTTTCTCCAAATTTGGCTTATGACCCCCTTGAGGCGGTTTCGAGAGTCTAATCTGTAATGAAACGATTTGTCGAAGTTACTACAAATCCGATTCATTCTGAATACCAGAATGAATCGGAGCCTGGAACGGAGTTTCCATTCCATCCTTGGTTGGCATCTAAGATTAGGGAGAAATTGGGTAGGGAAGATCTGCGCTTGAAGCTGAGTGAGATCAGTTGCGAGGAGCCTGCTTGCCCGGTAATGGAAACTAGGATCGAGGTCGTAGATACTACATCCGGCAAAACTACTTCTTTTCTCAGATTTGGCAGAAAGAAAGAGCAAATCAATAAGCTGGATCTGCAACTTTCCTTTCAGAAAATGCGAATTATGTAGTCACTTCGACCGAATTCCTATGTGAATTCAAATTCCGCGATCCGAGAGTAGACTCCCCAGTCGCAAGTTACACTCTAAGCTGCGATTTCCGTCGAAGATACTACAAACCCCTCAATTCAACACAAATCCAGAAATCACCTTTTCAAAATTCGCCTTCTCTTTCTCGAACTGACTTTCCAATGTAAAAGTAGAGAACTGAATGGAACCGAAATTACCGCTAGATAGAAAGGAATAGAAAATGAATCTAAGACCTTTGATCTGCGCAGTGTAGGTGACGATCTTTCCTGGGACTCCGTTTACGGAACAGTCTTCGATATTTATAATCCTGGCGTCCGGGTCAGTTTTAACTACGTTCAATAGAACTAATTCAGGAAATGACTCTAAGGGGATTTCCAAACCTTCGTAGATTACCATTGCGTTCCCTGTTCTTGCCTGGTTCACGAAGTGAAACTCTGCGAATTCGTGGTTTTCGGTCACACTTGTCCATTGAGTGGAATTGTAAAAAACGGAATATACTCCGGATGTACTCTTGATTAAGCTTGTTTGGTCGGTTCCCTTCAAAATAGATCTGTTTGTATTCGATTTTTTGGACGGATCTACTTTTGGTTCAGGTGCGTACTGCCAGGTAAAATTCTCCTTTAGCACTACCTTCTTTCCCGTTTTTGTATAAACCACTTCGTCGGCAAATATTCCGGAGACAGCACAGAATAAGATTAGAAACTTGATTTTTTTCACGGGGCTTTCTCCTGGTTTTTTGGATACTTGTGTGTTGTTCTGGTAGGGTTATATTAGAAAAACTTGATTTTTATTTTTGCAAATTCGGAGAACTATCGGAAAATTTATATTTCACCCCGAGCATACCTTGGATCTCCGGAGTGAGCAATCCGTCTGTATTCGGGAATGGTTGATGAAGAGGCAAACGTACCAAACCCTCGAAGCTTAAGTTTTTTGTGGAGATGGAAAATCCAGGGTTTACGTAATATTCGTAACCTTGTTGCCATCCTTTGAAAGCTTGAGGTGTATCGATCGGTAAAAAACTTTTATCGTTAAATCTTTTGATCCCGGAAACTTGTAAAAAGAAGTCCATCTTATTTAGGCTACTGGAATTCGAGATCAAAGAGTAACTGATCCCAATAGAGGATTTTGCGGACTCAGGGATCGCCAAACCTACGTTGTTCCCGGCCATTCTCCAGCCCAAGTCCATTTGGATCCCGGCTCTTCCGAGTAAATATCCAAAGAGTAAGCTCCCTGCTTGGGTATCCAAACCTCTAGAAAGGTTAGAGCCTAAGCCGGGCATAACGGAAGAAGTGACTCTCACATCTGTCAGAGGGTCAAATGCTCTTCTTTCCGTATTAGCTCCTACATAGGCCTCGGATTTATTTTCCTTGTTCTGGCCCATACTCATTGCCATTACAAAAACTTCTTCTCTTCCGAGAGCAGGATATAGAGCGAAAAATTCTCTCTTTTGTAAAAGTATCTTAGGTTGGTTCGGTAATTTATTTGGCAATCCCGGAATGGAATCAAAAGATGTAGAGTTGGTCGGAATATACTCCCGAAACACTTTCATTTCATAAGGATATTTGAATGTAAGAGAGGAGAAAAATTGGACCTTATGCTCTTCCTTCACTTCTGTTTGATCAGAAGTTTCCTTTTGGGAAAATAGGGCCTTATTTTTGGAAAAGTTGTCGAAAGAATCCCAGAAAAAAGTAGAACTGTTCTCTCCGTAGAGTACGGACAGGCTCGCAACAAAAGGAATAATCACCTGTAAGATGGAAGGGAAGGTCTTTCTAAATAACGAGCGCTTACGTTTAGGAAGAGATTTGGAATCATATGTCATCTTCTCTGTTCTCATCCTATATTTATTGATATATGACGGAATATTCTACTTTGCCAATGAAAATTCCGTCATATTTACCAAAAAATAGACCTTCTTATAATTCACCTGGAATCGGTAAAAATGAACACAAAGATCAGAAATTTCGGAACTTGCAAAATTGAGAGTCCAGCGGCTTATGAATATTACACCGGCGACGAATCCAAGGTGGTTTTCAAGACAGTATTCGAAACGGAAGAGGGCTGGAAGGAATATATAGGAGAAGGAGCCGAATTTTTCGAACAAGCAGGTCCTAGAAAGAAGATCTATTTTGACCCGAAAGAAGTGACCGCAGGTATCGTGACCTGCGGGGGGCTCTGTCCAGGGATCAATGACGTGATCCGAGGTATCGTAATGGAATTAAATTATAGATACGGGGTCAAACGTATCCTTGGATTTCCTTACGGCTACCAGGGGCTTGTCAAAAAATTTGATCATAAGCCTATAGAACTGAATCCAGAAAACGTGGCTCATATAGGAAGGGACGGAGGTACTATTCTCGCTTCTTCCAGAGGGAACCAGAACGCTTCCGACATGGTGGACCGACTCTCTTTGTATGGGGTCAAGATGTTATTTTGTATCGGAGGGGACGGTACCTTAAGAGGGGCCAAAGAGATCGTTAGGGAGATAGACAGAAGAGGAGAAGAGATTTCAGTCATCGGAGTTCCTAAAACGATAGATAACGATATCAACTATGTGCAAAAAACTTTCGGATTTTCTACAGCATTCTCCAAAGCGATGGAAGCGGTAGAATGTGCGCATGTGGAAGCAAAAGGTGCGCCGAACGGAATCGGTGTAGTAAAGTTGATGGGAAGACATTCCGGTTTTATCGCAGTGAATGCAGCCTTGGCTTCTCAAAATGTGAACTATTGTTTGATCCCTGAAGTGGATTTCGATCTGAAAGGAAAAGGTTCCTTCTTAGATGTTTTGAAAAAAAGGATCCAAACCAGAGAACATGCCGTGATCATAGTGGCAGAAGGCGCTGGTCAAAAGTTTTTCGGCAAAACAGAAGAAAGAGACGCCTCCGGAAATCTCAAGTTGGGCGATATTGGAGTGTATCTCAAAAATTCCATCCAAGAATTCTTCAAAGCGGAGAAGATAGAGGTGAATGTAAAATATATAGACCCGAGCTATATCATCCGTTCCATTCCTGCAAACCCTGAGGATTCTATTTTCTGTGGATTTTTGGCGCAGAATGCGGTGCACGCTGCCATGGCCGGTAAAACGGATCTAGTGATCGGAATTTGGAATAATGTATTCACACATCTTCCGATCGATATTGCTATCCAGGAAAGAAAGGTGCTTCAGCCTACTAAGAGTACTTTGTGGAGAACATTGTTAGCCTCTACAGGACAACCTGCTCATATGGTGGCAGAATAGTATAAGGACTAAGGTTGGGGCGGACTAGAAAATCCTAATTGAGTCGGACCATTACCAAAGTGTAATCGTCATGAGGATCAGCGTCCCCTCTGAATGCGTCGGTAGTATCTAAGATCAGTTCCTTTAGATTTTCCACGGGCATGTCCCCGTTTCTTTCTATTAGTTTTGCGAGATTTTCCAGAGAATACATTTCTCCGGCTTCGTTCGTGGTCTCGCTAACCCCGTCAGTGTATAGAACTAGAAGGTCCCCAGGTTGGTATTCCACTTCATGTTCTTCTACCTCCGATTCTTTGATCCCGAGAGGCATTCCTTTTCCGGAGAGAAGTAGTACCTTCTTCTCTTTAGCTTTATATAATAACTGCTCGTTATGACCGGCACTCGAATAACGTATTCTTTTTTTGAGCATATTGATGCGAGTGAGCATCACCGTCACGAACATAAAATAACCGGACTTCTCTTGGATGATCCGATTCGCTCCCATAAGACTGATACTCGTGGAAGAGTTACGCGCTACTTCACCTGCGATAATCGTTTTGGAAAATTCCATGAACAATGCGGCCGATATTCCTTTTCCGGAAACGTCTGCGATCAGAATGCTCACTTCGTCAGGGTTATGATAAATTAGATCATAGAAATCCCCGCCGATCTCTTTAGATGCGGTATAAGAAGTTTCGATCTCCAAAAGATGCATCTTCTTGGGAATATTCGGAAGAGAGTTCAGCTGGATCTGAGAAGCGATCTGCATATCTCTTCGGATAGATGTTAACTTCTCCTTTTGGTTCTTTGCCAAAAGACTATTGTACGCTTCTGCAATTTGGTTGGAGATCGTACTTAAAATGGAAAGATCCTGATGAGAAAAACTATCCCCGCTGATCTTATCCGCTGCATTCAAAACCCCGATGATGGTCCCATCCTGACGGATCGGAACAGAAACAAAAGATCTGGTCTTATAACGATTTGGTGTAAGAAGGTCCGGATTGATATCCGTTTGTCCCTGTACTAAAAGGGCTTTTCCTTGGGACAAAATTTCGTTCAAGATCCCGCGGGACTCGTCCACCAAATGGGATTCTTCTTCTAAACTGAAACCGATGGATTTAGAAAGTTCGAATGATTTTGTTCTAGGATTTTGGAAGATCAATGAAACTCTTTCCGCACCCAAAACGTCAGAGATTGAGTTTACTGTCAGATTTAAGAATTGGTCCAACTCGCTGATATTAGAAATCGCCTGGCTGATCTGATAGAGGCAATCTAATTCTCTAGCCCGATCTTTTAAATCGCGGATCAACCTTCTGTTCCTGATGGCGATCGCTGCAAGATCGGAAAGATATTCTAATATTTTAATATCTTTATTCGTGAATTCGGGCCTTTCCAAAGAGTTTACTGCTTCTAAAACTCCTTGGATCTCTCCTTGTGCCTTCATTGGAACGCAGATCAGGTTCTTTGTGGTGAATCCAACCGCGTCGTCTATGTTTCTATAAATTCTAGGATCGTTTGCGGCATCGTTGACGATGACTGGTTCTAGACTTTCTAGCACCATTCCTGCGATCCCTTTTCCTCTCGGAACTTTTAATTCTGTGAGAGATTCGCCCTTATCACCTTTAGCTACTTGGAATACTAGACAATCTTCTTCCGGATCATAGAGTAGAAGGGAACATCCTTCCGTATTGAGTACGTCTTTTGTGGTTTCTATAATAATTCCCAAAAGTTCTTCCAGATCATCCGTGGAGTTGATCCTGGCAGTAATGTCTGAAATAAGAGCTAAGGAGAGCTGTTTGAAACTCATTTGGTCCGGGAATACTTCTTTTTTTGTGAGATTTTCAGATTGGAGGGCTTATTCCAGCCCAATTCCTACTCCTGTCAAGGAGATTCGAAACTTTCCTCTTATTCGATCAAGGAACCGATTCCCTGATCGGTAAAGATTTCGATCAGGATAGAATGAGGGACTCTTCCGTCAATAATATGGGTCCTTCTCACTCCTTGGTCGATCGCGGAAAGACAACATTCTACTTTAGGGATCATTCCTCCAGTGATATCTCCTTTTCGAATATAATCTTTTACTAAGGCACGGTTCAAACCTGTAACAAGTTTTCCGTCTATCAGGATCCCGCTAGTGTCTGTAAGTAGGATCAGCTTTTCTGCTTTTAAAGCCCCCGCCAATTCGCCCGCAAAAGTATCCGCGTTTATATTTAAGGATTCTCCCGATGCCGATTCGGCTACAGGAGAAATGACTGGGATAAAACCTTTTTCTTGGAGAGATAGAATGACTGTTGGATCGATTTTGTCGATCTTACCCACAAGACCCACATCTACTAGTTCCGATTTTTTACCTTCTACATCTATTTCAATCTTGGTCTTGGAGGCGGTTGCAAGATTTCCGTCTTTTCCGGAAAGTCCTACCGCATTCCCGCCTTCTTTGTTGATCATGGAAACGATCTGTTTATTTACTTTTCCAGTGAGAACCATCTCCACCACGTCCATGGTCTCTTCGTTTGTGACCCTATGTCCGTGAACGAACTCGGTTGGAATATTCAAACTTTCTAAGAGTCTATTGATCTCCGGTCCGCCTCCGTGCACGATAACCGGATGGATGCCTACATATTTTAGAAGAACGATATCTTTTGCAAAAGATTCCTTTAAGTCGGCCTTTGCCATTGCGGCTCCGCCATATTTGATGACCACGGTTTTCCCGGAGTATTTTGTAATATAGGGAAGGGCCTCCAGAATATTGTTGACCCTCTCAAAGGAATGTTCCATACCAAACAGAGAAATCGTTCCCCACTTGTACGTCGATTCGGAAATGTTTACAATTTTAATCACTGGAGGAAGCGGAGGCCTTGGCCGCGCTCTTGTTTCCGAATTAGGAAATTCCGGATATAAGATCCTAAATTGGGATCTGGTTTCTCCAGATAAACTTCATCCAAACGAAACATTCCAAAAAATAGATCTTACATCTTCCGGCGAATTGGAAAATGCCTGTAAAAATCTGAACTCTGAGAATTCTTCTATTCGTGGATTTGTACATTGCGCAGGCTATGGGGGTCCTTATCATAAAATTACCGAAGTCGATTTGGAAGAATGGGACAAAATTTTTTCCATAAACCTTCGCTCCGCTTTTCAAATTACAAAATCGTTACTTCCAATTTTTAGCAATCAAGGATTCGGAAGATTTGTTTATATAGCTTCTTCTTTATCAGTACAAGGAAGTGCTTTGTCCGTAGCATATTCTTCTTCCAAACATGGGATCATAGGTTTTATGAAATCGATCGCCGCCGAATGGGGAGAGAAAGGGATCACATCTAACGCGGTAAGTCCAGGTTATATGGAAACTAAGATGGGAATCCAAGAAGACCAGGTGGATGACCATCGCAAAAAGATAATAGAGATGACACCCGTTAAGAAGATCGCTTCTCCGGATGAGATCGCAAGAGTGGTATCTTTTTTAATTTCTTCCGAGTCAGGTTATATTAACGGCGCGAACTGGACTGTGGACGGAGGAATTACTTCGATTTAGTCTTTTTGGAAGAAGGTTTCGAACTCGCAGGATCTTTTCCCAGGTTTAAAAATACTTCTCTCAATTCCTTGGTTGGACCTTCCGCTTTTTCATCGATCCAAAGTTCGTTTGCAGACGGAGAAGAATCGAATTTGATCTTTCTTTTTAAAATTTTTCCTCTTCTGGAAATAAGAAGGTCCGCTTTTTTCCCAGGCTGGTACTGATTTAATAATTCTTTAAAGTTTCCCGGAAGAATTCTTTTATCGTCCAAGGCAATCCATTCGTCGCCTAGGTTGATATCAGTTTCTTTTACGGATTTGGAGAGAAGGATTTTACTTACAACCATTCTTCCTCTTTCTTCTTTCACCCTAAAGCCCGGCTCTATCTTCGGTTTGGAGGCTGTTCTTTCCACACCGATCAAATGTAAATACGTTTCGATAGGGATACGTTTTGGCTCCACAATATAGGCATCGAATTCCAGTTTTAGGTCTAGGCCTGTGACCTTCTTCGCCGTTTGGAAAAATTCAGCCTTGGTAAAACCTCTTTTTTTCTCCTGATGATATTGTTTATTCAAAGCAATCATGATATCCACTAAGGATTTTTTTCCCTTGGTTTTCTTCAGGATATAAAGATGCATGCTTAAGGATAGAATGGCACCTTTTGTATAATATGAGATACCAGTATTCGAAAAATTTGGATCGAACGGACGATTATAATATTTAGTCCAAGCGGTAAAACTGGAATCTTCTAAACTCATCCAGGATTCACCCAGAGACTCTTCCAATTCTTGCATATCCTTCCAAAGTTTGTTTAAGTACTGTTGGGGAGAATAAGACCCACAAAGAAGAAGAAAATACGCATCGAAGAAACTAGTGATCCCTTCCGCGATCCATAATTCTTTCGTTAAGTTCGGTTTTTGGTAATCGAAAGGTCCAAGTGCGATCGGACGAATTCGTTTCACATTCCAATGATGGAAATATTCATGGGATAAAAGTTCTAAAAGAGTCCTATAGTTATCGGGATTAGACCATCCGTTTGGATCGAATTGGTTGATGCTGCAATTGAGATGCTCCAGTCCGCCATACAGATTATCGCTCATATCCAGAACGAATAGATAATATTGATTCTCTGTTCCGCCCATAAGTTTAATCTGGGTCTCCACAACGGTTGCCAGATCCTTGGAGATCTTCTTCTTATCTTTTGTTCCAATATCTCCTAGAATGACTAGATCGAACTCACAGCCTTCTACTTGAAAAGAGATCTGTTTTTCGTTTGTAAGAAGAATAGGGCAGTCGAAAAATTCGTCGAAGTTCTTTGCTTTCCAAGTTTGTTTGGAACCTTCTTTCTTTTTTAGTCCTGTATAACAAAAACGAAAAGGAGAAAGATTCTTCCAACTCAGCTCAGGTTCCAGATCGATCCGATCTTTCGGGTATAAGAATGTTGCAGGAGGATGGACTAAAATAAAATCGCTAGTAAAATAATTGGTCCGAACAGTGTGCTCGAATCCGTACACTAGATAAGAAATTTTGAATGTTTCTCCTTTGGAGGAAACCTTCCAAGTGTCAAGATCAGTTTGTTCGATATTCCATCCCGGTTTGGACTGTGTAAATTGGACTTGGTGGATGGATTTGGAATAATCCCGGATCTTGTAGGAACCCGGGGACCAATTCGGAATACAAAGAAATGTTTCCTGTTTGTCAGGGTGGACTTCCATTTCCACCTTTAATAAATGTCTATGCGGTTGGTATGTATCTAGAGTGTATTTTACGATCACGCCTTAGGCACCGGCCTCTTTTAGGATCGCCTCTAAAGTTTCTGCAACAGTTTTAGTTGGATCTACTTTTCTCCAGACTTTGCGGATGGTTCCGTCAGGTCCTACCAAAAAGCTGTCTCTAGAAAGTCCCTTGAACACTCTGCCTTGCCATTCTTGGTCTCCATAAACTCCCAAAGGACCGCTTAAGGTTTGTTTCGGATCGGATAGAAGAGGAAAACTTAAATTGAATTTGTCAATAAATTGTTTATGGCTATCCAAAGAGTCGGAACTGATCCCATACACCTTTGCTCCAGCTTGGGTGAATTTTTCCAAGTTGTCTCGATAAGAGCAGGCTTGTTTTGTGCAACCTGGGGTATCGTCTTTTGGATAAAAATACAACAAGGTCCAAGAACCGCTTGAGTCTTTTGGTAGATTTACGGTGTTTCCTGCGGAGCTAGTTAAACTTACTTCCGGTAATTTTTTTCCTTCCCACGAGTCGGACATAAAGTTTTCCTCCTATTTTCCCTTCCGGATAGTTTCTACCGAAAACATTTTCGGGAAAAGGAAAAAATCCTTTAAAAAACTTGAAATCTCGCAGTTTTTCTCATCCAATTACTACTGTCGAATAACGCATGGTGCAAAATCAAAAAAGTCCCGCTTTTACTTTCAGATCTCTACTCTTTATTTCTTTTTTCTTAATCTCTTTTTACTCTCTGGGTTCTCAAGAAGAACCCGTCCCGGGTTGGAAAGACCTGGATCTTAAAAGATTGGAATGGGAATCCGTAAAAGGATTTAAACCTGAATTCAAATCCGGCTTCGGATCAACGGAGCCCGGGTATCTAAAGATAGAAAAATTCCCTATCGTTCTGAACCAACTCTATAAAACTCCTGTGTCCGACAAGATCCAGGAATTCACTATTCAAACGAAATTTAATTTAAACTTCGATCCTAAGGCGCAGGTGTTTTTGAGCCCGATCCGACTTTATTTAAATTTTATAGGAGAGAACTGGGAAATTTATCTGAACGGACACCTTCTCCAAAAAGAGATCCATTTGGACTCCAACGGAAAAATGGAGATCCGAAAAACTCTGAGAGATATAGAAATACCAGTGGACTCCAGTATTTTACAAGCCGGAGAAAATAGGATCGTCTTTCGTTTATTAGGAGATGCACCGGCTGTACATCTTTCGGAAGAAGAATATCCGATCCTTTCTCCCATATTCACCCCTACGAATGTGGATCTTGGATTTTATTTGGATGGAGATTATACTTTAGGTGTTGAATACGATTTTTCCAAGAAGATCGGAATATTACTTAACTTAAGTTTAAATACGATCTATATATTTTTCGGACTGTATCATCTTCTCATTTTTTCCAAAAGAAGAACGGACAAATACAATCTGTATTTCGGGGTATTCTCCATTTCCATGGCGGTATACTCTTTGAGTAGATCCACGATCATTTTCGATTTTATACAAGATAGTACTTGGATTACAAGAATTGAATATGCTTCCGTATCTTTGCTTGCTCCCTTTTTCTTACTTTTTCTCCATGATTATTTTTACGGATCTACTTTACCGAATAAGGTAATACTTGGCATCACTGGATGGAGTTTTGCTATCTTCTTCTTTTCGTTCTTTGCTCCATTCCAATATTTGATGATCAGTTTGAGAGCATGGCAGATTTCCATTTTACCTTCTCTTATTTACCTATTGTATTTTATGGGAAAAGCGGTTTATCTCCGGAAAAAAGACGCCTCTCTTATGGCGATCAGCATGTTCATCATCGTATTCATTTCAGGCTACGATGTGCTGGATTCTATGTTCTTTCAATCGGGGATCCGATTCACTCAGTTTGCATATCTTCTATTTGTGATCTCCTTAACAACCATACTCGCAAATCGATTCATCGATCTGTACAAACAATCGGAAGAATTGAATATAGAACTCAGTCACCAAAAGTTAGAGTTGGCTAGACAGAAGAATGCATTCTTCCGTTTCGTTCCGATGCAATTCTTAAGCGTGCTTGGAAAAGATTCCGCAGTGGATGTGAATCTGGGTGATTCTGCATTAAGAGAAATGAGCGTCCTATTCACTGATATTCGTTCTTTCACCACCATCTCCGAGAAGATGACCCCTGAGGAAAATTTCAGATTTATCAACGGATATCTTGCTAAGATGGAACCGCTTATCCAAAAGTACGAAGGTTTCGTGGATAAGTTTATGGGAGATGCGATCTTGGCATTATTCTCCGCAGAAAGGGTAGTCCATTCAGAGAATAATTGGGAAGGCAAGTCTGCAGCAGATAGAGCAGTTCTTGCAGCCATCGATATGAGAAGAAGGGTCCGGGAATTAGAAGAAGAAGTAAAAAGCGCCCACGGACACGTAAAGGGAGTGCGAATCGGTATAGGCATTAACACAGGAAATCTGATGCTTGGGACTGTAGGATCTTCTCATAGACTGGATACAACTGTGATCGGAGACACAGTAAACGTTGCATCTCGTTTGGAAAGTCTCACGAATTTGTATAAGGCCGATATACTAGTTACTCAAAATACTTTGTCTAGTCTCACGATCGCCGACGAACTTGCGATCCGAGAGGTGGATTCTGTCGTAGTTAAAGGGAAAAGCCAACCTATCATCATTTATGAAATTTATGAATCGGACGATCCTCATATCCGCAAACTAAAAGATGCGACGTTGGCCTTGATCTCCAGAGGGATTATTTTGTATAAGGTGGGAAATTTTAAGGAAGCCCTTCAAAATTTCGAACAAGCTCTGAAAGTTTATCCTGAAGATATAGTGGCGATCTTATACAGAAAACGTTGCCAAGAATATATAGAGTCTCCACCGGTTGGAAATTGGGTCGGAGTACAACATCTTCTGGAAAAGTAGAAGTTCGTTTTTCGCTTTCCATAAGATCCTCGGATCTTGAGAATAGACACCTATGATTTCTTATCCGGTGTACAAACTTATTCATATCCTTGGTATTTTATTCTTATTCTCCGCGTACGGTGGTCTGGCGCTTCACGTATTAGGAGGAGGCACAAAAGAAAATGCTCCTAGAAAACTGATCGCTTCCGCTCATGGAATTGGCATGACCTTAGTATTGCTTGGCGGTTTCGGAATGCTTGCAAGGATTGGACTTCTGACTAGCTTTCCTGGTTGGGTAATCGCTAAAGTTGCGATCTGGTTGATCTTCGGCGGACTATTGACTGCTTATTATAAAAAACCCGAGTTTGCAAAAATACTTTGGTTCGGACTTCCAGTGCTTGGTACATTCTCCGCTTATTTAGCCTTGTACAAACCGTTTTAAGTTTTTATAAAAAAGTTTTATCAGATGTTCCCATTTTCATTTTTGAAAATGGGACTATAAAAATAAATGTGAAGGGATGAACTTATGGCAAAGGTAAACGTTTCCAAGTCAGCCAAAAAACCGTCTTCTAAAAAAGATACTAATCTCAAGCCTATCAAAGATTTTATAGGTTCTCGCAGTCTTCCTGCTCCCGTTGATCGTCTGGAAGACGTTCGAAAAAGAGCAAGAAGGTTCAGAGATAGATTTTTATCGGGACCACAAGTAGTATATTATAAATCCTTTGATTTAGTGCGTGTGCCTTATCCTACAAAGTACGCATTGCTGAACGCTTTCAGTTTGCCTACACCCTTTCTGCATATCATCAATCGATTGTTTATCATCCAATATAAAACGTCGGAAGGGATTAAAACTCTCTTATTTTCTCCGTCAGATGTGAATGCAAACGCAGAAACCCCGTTTTTCAAAAGACTTTCCGAAAGTTTCGGACCTTTCCAGAATATTGGAAGAAAGATCATGGCTCCTACCTTGAATACTGTAGAAGAATGTCTTAAAAAAGTAGGACTTCCTCCGGAGAAGGTGGATTATATTTCTTTCGATCATTTGCATACTCAGGATCTTCGCAAATGGTTAGGAGCAAACGGTCAGCCAGGATATTTCCCAAATGCGAAACTTTTGGTGATGAAAGAAGAATGGGATTCTATCCAAGGACTTCTTCCCCCTCAGTCCGATTGGTACTGTCCGAACGGATCCGGTGGGATCTCTATGGACCGAGTAGTTCTATTAGATACTGATACAGAGCTAGGTGGGGGAGTGGCTCTCATCCGAACTCCAGGACATACTTATGGAAACCATAGTTTGGTAGCTAATACTCCGGAAGGGATTTTTGTAACTAGCGAGAATGGAGTGAGTGCGGACAATTATAATCCGCTCAAATCCAGGATCCCAGGTGTGCGTAAATATGCTAAAAACACCGGAATGGAAGTGATCTTAAACGGAAATACTTTGGAGATAGGTCTTGACCAATACATTTCCATGGTTTTGGAAAAAGAGATTGCCGGTCCTTCTTTACGAAATCCGGAATTTTATAACGTTATGCCTTCTTCTGAAATGAGCGGGTTCTGGCTTTTTCCTGGAACCAGTCCTACTTTCTCTTTCGGACAGTTAGAATTTGGTAATATAGTTACCCATTAGGAAATATACATGAATATACTCATCACCGGTGCAAGCGGCGGTTTAGGCAAAAATCTAGCTGAGAAGGCCTATTCTTTAGGTCATAATATTTTTCTCACCAATCTTAACGAAAAAGCTCTGAAGGATTTCGTTACTAAGCAGAAGTTCGACAAGAACAGGGTTTTAACGGCGAAATTGGATGTGACTTCTCCCTCCGATTGGAAGAAGGTCATGGACCTCACTTATAAAAAATGGGGGAAACTGGACATCTTAATGAATGTGGCAGGGTATCTTCTTCCCGGTTACATAGAAAATGTAAGTCCTAAGGATATAGACAAACATATAGATATCAACGCTAAGGGTTTGATGTATGGAACAAGAGAAGCCTCTATCCGGATGATAGCGCAGGGCGGAGGACATATTATAAATATTGCATCTTTGGCCGGTGTAGCTCCTATCCCCGGCATTTCTCTTTACTCTACTTCTAAGTTTGCAGTAAGAGGATTTTCCTTGGCAGTGGCTCAAGAATTGAGGCCTAAAAAAGTATTCGTAAGCGTTGTATGTCCCGATGCGATCCAAACACCAATGCTTGATTTGCAAAAAGATTATGAAGAAGCTTCCATGACATTCTCCGGAAACAGATATCTCAAAACGGAAGAAGTGACTGATATTATATTTTATAAAGTTATTCCTAATAAACCTATGGAAGTTCTGATCCCAGGTTCCAGAGGATTTTTAGCAAAGATAGGAAGTTTTCTGCCCGGGCTGAATGCGTTACTCAGTCCTTCTCTCATGGGTAAGGGAAAGAAGAAGCAGAAGATTTACAAAAAGAATTAAGGTGGACCTTTCTTATTTTTTCAATTTGGCCGGGGTCACCGTATTTGCGGTGTCCGGAGCCTTGGCCGCTGCGGAAAAAAAGACCTACCATGCGGACGCATTCAGCGTATTTTTCACAGGATTTATCACTGCGATAGGCGGCGGAACTCTAAGAGATATTACATTAGGGAATTATCCAGTTTCTTGGGTATCCGATTCAAATGTTCTTTGGGGGATATTCGCAGGTTTTGCGATCACATTCGTGTTTCCTAGATTCTTGATCCGAATGAAAACCGGGATTTTCTTTTTCGACACGGTAGGGATTGGGATCTATACCGTGATCGGAACTAGGATCTCCTTACTCAGCGGAGTAAATCCATTTGCAGCTGCGATCCTAGGAATGGTGTCTGCAGTATTCGGAGGAGTGATCCGAGATACTCTCATCAACGAAGTTCCTATGATCTTCCGAAAAGAAATTTATGCTACTGCATGTTTGGCAGGAGCCATTCTATATATCGTATTAGATAGATATGAAGTGAACGGAAGTTTAAATACTGCAGTTTCCGCCTTGCTTGTAATACTAGTTAGAATGATCGCAGTGCGATTTAATCTATCTCTTCCAAAATTCCGTTTGCCTGAATAGTCTAACTTTTTAAAATCCGAATTGGTTTTTCGAAGGAGAATCTAGGATGTATAGAAAAGGGTCTAATCAGGGATTACTCTGGATTTTTGCAGTCGCACTTTTGCTGATCGTTTTTATAAAACCGAAAGATAACGGAGCGGCTTACACTTCTTATTTTAAGGATCTAAATACAGAACTGAAACAAAACGGTCCCGGAAAACCTATCGTATTACTCGATTTGGATCGTTTGGATTCTAATTTAAAACTTCTAAAAGAAAAGATCAAACCGCCTCTATCCTATAGAGTTGTTGTAAAATCTCTTCCTTCTATAGACCTACTTAAGTATATCGTAAATGCGACGGGTTCTAAAAGGCTGATGGTATTCCATTCTGGAGATATCGTCATGTTATTGAATGATCCAGAATTCCAAAAATTTGATATTCTTTTGGGAAAACCAATGCCGATCGCTGCTTTGGAAAATATATATTCCAAAACCAAAAAAGAGAACTTCCAGGATGTGCAATGGTTGGTGGATACTTCCAACCGGGCAAAGCAATACTTAGATTTTGCAAAGAAGAAGGATATAAAATTAAAACTGAGTTTAGAGATCGATATCGGATTGCATAGAGGAGGATTTTCTAAACCGGAAGATTCTTTAGCTGTGTTGGAACTCTTAGGCGCTAATCCTAAAAATCTAGAACTCTCCGGATATATGGGATACGAACCTCATGTTGCTTCTGTTCCTGTCATCTTTGGGAATAAGGTCTCCGCTATGGAAAAGTCTCTCCAAAAGTCCTTAGATAAATATTCTGATTTTATAAAGTTAGGAAGGGAGAAGTTCCCTGCCTTATTCCATAAAGAGCTAACGTTCAATGGGGGAGGAAGTAAAACATATAGCTTCTACCAAAAAAATCCAGGCTTGGTCAACGATGTGTCCTTGGGATCCGCCTTGGTGAAACCTACAGATTTTGATGTGGAAAGTTTAGAAGAACATAGTCCTGCCGTGTATATCGCCACCCCGGTTTTAAAAAAAATAGAAGGAACCAAAATCCCTTTCTTGGAATCTTTATCTTTTCTATTTCCTATCTGGAATCCAAACCAAGAAGTTACTTACTTTATTTATGGAGGAGCATTCTCCGCCAAAAAAGAATCTCCTAAAGGACTCGAAGACAATTCTCTATTCGGAACAAGCACCAACCAAAGTATTTTAAACGGATCCAAGGCGACTTCTTTAGAACCTGACGATCATGTGTTTTTTCGTCCTACCCAGAGTGAGAAGGTAATGGCGGAGATGGGAGAGATCCACCTGGTCCGTTCCGGAAAATTGATCGGCATATGGAAGACTTTTATCAATTAGGATAAAGCAGCTCTTAGAGTATTCCCGATCCCATGAAAGAACAAACTCTTACGAATAGAAGTATGGCAGGTTATGCTTCCGCAGAAGTGGGGATCACTGCTGTGGAAACCATGGCCCAGATCTATCTTCTGGATTTTTACGTTTCCACAGTAGGATTAAAACCTTCTCTATTCGGTTTGGCAATGCTGATTGCGATCTTATGGGATGCGATCAGCGATCCAATTATGGGATATATCTCGGATCATACTAGTTTTGCAAAAGGAAGACGACGACCTTATATTTTGGTAGGAGGATTCTTGCTTGGGTTAGGTGCTTTTTTTCTTTTCACTCCTCCTGATTTAGAGACCCAAACTTCTAAGTTTTTATACTTGGTACTAGCGTACTTTCTAACGAATACGTTTATGACAATGATTGCAGTCCCTCATATCAGTCTGGGAGGTGAGATCGGTTTCACATCTGGAGAAAGAAATAGAATTTTCGGTTGGAGATTGTTTTTTGCAAATCTTGGGCTTTTGTCGGGATTGTTACTCCCTGCGATTTGGGTTTCTTTGGGAAAAGACGGGTTCACATCCAGGAGTTATTCCTCTGCGAGTGTTTGGGTTTTATTATGTTTTGTGTCTTATTTTTCTTATTTTTTCACTAAAGGAAAAGATTCTCCTTATCGTAGAACCGAAACCGAACCGGTTTCTATTGGAGAGAATATTTTATCTTTCTTTCGGTCTTCGGTTTTTATATTAAGAAATCGTTATTTTCTTCCTCTACTTTTAGCGTTTATAGTGGCGACCGCTGCGAGAACTTTGAATGCTTCCTTAGGGCTTCTATATTATAAGGAAAGACTACTTTTGGAAGATTCTCAAGTAGTGATACGTATCCTTCTTCCTTTCGTATTTTTTCTTACCATCTCAATTCCATTTTGGGTGTATCTAGCAAAAAAATTCGGTAAAAAGCAACCTGCATTCTGGGGAAGTTTTTTACTCGGCGTTATGACAATCGTTTTGTATCCAATCTTACCCCAAGGATCTTACGAGGCTCCTTTGATTGCCGCGTTTTTAGGTGGAATATTCGCAGGGTCCATTCTTCTTTTCGATTCTTTGGTGGCGGATGTTGTGGACTATGACGAACTTCTGACGGGAGAAAAGAGGGAAGGTGCTTATTTCGGATTTTGGAAGATGGCAACGAAGATTATCCGAGCGATAGGCTTTGCATTTCTAGGGTTTCTATTGGAAGCGATAGGATACCAAACCGGAGCACAAACTCAAAACCCCGAATTAGGTTGGAGGCTTACAATTCTATTCGGGCCGGTGGTAGGAGGTCTGTTCGTTCTGGCTGCTTTGATCTTTACTAGAATGGAACTGACTGGTGAAGTTCACTCAAAGATCCGGGAACTTCTATCAAGAAAAAAGAATATTCAAAAAAGAAGAAGTTCCGGCGTTTCCGCCGGATAGATCTCAATACCTGTACTTCTTCTTGATTTCTTTTAAAGCGTCTTGGATATGTTTTTGTCTGACCTGAGGTCTTAGGTTCTTACGGATCGGAAGATAACTTTCCGTGGTCGCAAGACTTTTATGGCCTAAAAACTCTCTGATATCTTCCAGACTTTTTCCTTCCGCCAATTGGTGGATCGCGCGGCTATGTCTGAGAGTGAATAAGGTCACTTGGGTTTTGATCCCGGATTCCTTTGCAAGATCCCCGACTAAACGTTCCACATTCCTGGAAGTTAAATGAGTGCCTTGGTATTTTCCAGGGAACAAATAAGAGCTTTTTTCGGTTCCGACTTCCTTTTCGAACTTCTTCAAGATCTTTTGTAATTCTACGTCCATCAAAACGGTTCTGTTTTGAGTGGGGATAGGGGAATCCACTTTGATCGTTTTTTTAGAAAGATCGAATTGTCCCCATTTCAAACGAATGATCTCACCCACCCTTAGGCCCGCATAATAGGCCAATGCGCAGAGAAGATGGGATCTAGGAGACTCGGATGCCGTCTCTAAAAGAATTGTAATCTCTTTTTGGTTTAAAACCTTAGGGGTTTTGTATTCCCTTGCAGGTCTTCTAAAGTCTTCGAATACGTTCATATCCAGAACTTCTTCAAAAAACATTTTTAAAGAACTGATGTTGATCTGGATCGTGGAAGAGGAAACCTTCTTCTTCCTTAAATATTCTATGTACTTTTCGATATCTTTTGTAACTACTTTTTCCGCGGGTTTGTCCGCGAACAAAAGAAAGTCCAAATTATATCTTAGGTAAGTGTATTCGGTTGCCTTTTTATAATTTCTTTGCCGAATTACCTTTACTAGTTTCTCGAAGGAAGATTTATTCTTCTTCGGGACCTCCGTTTCTATCATCTCGGACCTCTAGTACTAACTGTATCATTTTTATATTTTGTGTATCCGGACGTTTTTTTCTTATCCGGTTATAACGAAGATTCTAATTCCATTAGAAAGTCGTAAAGATATTTATGATTTTGAGAATATCTTATAAATTTGGACGTTTAAGGAAAGGGCAGAACGCCCTTTTTGTATTAGGCCCAGCCGGATCTGCGTAGGATTTCCTCGCAAACTTCTTCCACACTGCGGTCATCTAAGGCAATCTGGATATCCGAATGAGCCCTGTACTGAGGTAGCCTGGATTCCAAAATCGTTTTATACGATAGAACGGAACTTAGAGGAGGACGGGTCGGATCGTTCTGGATTTTCTCTACCAAGTATTCGGATTTTCTGGATAGAGAGATCACAAATGCGGTCTCTTTCAGGATCTTGGTCTTTCTTTCGCTTACGATCTCTTTACCGGAATCGTCTTGGTCGAATAAGATGCCTCCTCCACAATCCAAGATCAGATTTTTAGAACCTGAGATTTGTTTTAGGATCTGGAATTCTAGGTCACGGAAAGGTTTCCAATTTCCAGAATCTGATTTTACGAAATCCGGAATGGAGATGCCGCCTGTCAGGTAGACAGCTATCATGTCTGTAGAGATTACAGGTTTGCCTGTGAGTTTGGAAAGTTTACGGGAGATTTTGGATTTTCCGACACCTCTAGGGCCGATCAGGGCAATGTTTTTCAAACCGAGATCAACTCTTCGATATGTTTAACCATTTCAGGTAAAAGAGTGTAGTACATTTGCAGATCTCCCTCTGTCACACCTATGTTCTGTAAGGCTTTAGGGGAGAGTGGAATTTTCAAACCGCCTATGTCAATTCCCATTCCACCTAGGAGTACGATACAATTGGCGATATGTATGATGGAAACTAGTTCAGGGAACTGTGTGGCCTTTTCAGGTTCCGAATAATATCTGGCTACCTCTACCAATTCTTGAGGGAAATTCCATTTTTCCAAAAGTTTCGCGCCTGTCTCTTGGTGAGTGTAGCCGAAAAACTTAGCTTCCAGATCCGTATAAGGTCCTTGGTAGCTCTGTAATTCGGTCCTGAATTGCATAAGCACCGTAGGGAAAAAATCAGCGAGTATAACTTTTCCAATATTATGAAGAAGTCCCGCAGTAAATACCACGTCCTTATCCACTTTCAGTTTTTTCTGGACCGCTATCCTTTTAGCGAGTTCTGCTACGATCAAGGAATGCATCCAGTTAGCTTCTCCATCTACCTGATAACCTTTCAGTTCTTTTTTCAGAATACCTTTGGTTTCGTTCAGAAGAATAATTTCTTTTACCGTTTTGATCCCAAGAGTCATCAATGATTCTTGGACAGTTTTTACAGGTTTAGCAGGTCGGAAGTACGCAGAGTTGGAAAGTTTGATCACTGCTGCTGTGAGTCCAGGGTCTTTGGAAATTTCCTTGGCTAGGTCTGCGATCACAACATCCGGTTTGCCCACCATCTCCATTACTTTACTTACTACGGAGGAGATTTTAGGGAGCTGGGCCTCGTTTTCAAAAAGTTGATCTATCTTTTCTTTCATTCCGCTACCTGACCTTATAAAGGTACTTTTCGAATCCGCCCTTTTTTAAAAGGATCCTGCCATCATCCAAATAGAGACTAATCGTTCTGCCTTCATGGCCTCCGACATCTTCTACTAGTAACGTTATTTTTTCTTTATCTAAAAATTCTTTTGCGACGTTTACGTTCAGGTCGCCAATGTTCTGCAGGAAACTAGAGTTCATTCCCTTGAACATAGAAGCTCCTCCGAATAGACGAGCGAAATATTCTCCCTTACTACAGCCTAACTCCGTCATTCTTTTTACTAATTCCGGAAGAGCAGTCTCAGCGTACTTGTGGGGATTTTTGGAGGAATCTTTTCCGGAAGGGTCTTTGGCCAACATGATATGGGCCATAGCTCCTACCTTTTTCTCCGGAGAATAAAAAACGACTCCGATACAGGAACCTAATGTGGTGCGGATCACCGAAGGCGACTGGCCTCCTTGGATATCCGCGATCCCGACGTTAATAATTTTTACGTCCTTATTGAGCATACTTTCTGTCAGTAATAACCGGGTAGTATTTTAGGATCATCCAAGTTCCTTCAAATCATTTTTACAATAAATTTGATCGGGCCAGGATCGAATTATGTGACGATTTAACCTTCTAAAAATCCCGCGGGAATTCCCACTCTTTTTGGAAAAATAGAGTTTCATCTCCTCCAGCGAAAAGGAAACTGTATGTAAAGAAAGGAAATCGACCCTCTTGCAAACAATCGCCTCCTCAGAACCGATCCGCACCTTGGAATTAAACGGTTCCCAGATCACTATTCTGGGAACGGCTCATATCAGCCAAAAAAGTATAGATGAAGTTTCCAGGATCATCCAAGAAGAAAAACCGGACACGGTCTGTGTGGAACTTTGTGCTTCCAGAATAAGATCCGTTCAGGATCCGGATCATTGGAAAAAATTGGATATTTTCAAAGTATTCAAGGAAAGAAAGATGTGGCTTCTTCTTTCTAGCCTGATCCTTTCTTCTTTCCAGAAAAAACTAGGCTACGGAAACATTCGTCCCGGAGACGAAATGAGAAAAGCGATCGACGAAGGAAATAAGATCCATGCTAAGATCGTACCTGTAGACAGAGAGATTTCCATCACGCTCAAAAGAGCCTGGTGGAACGTGGGATTCTGGAGTAGAATGATGTTATTCTCCACCTTAGTGAGCTCTCTTATCGTTAAAGAAGAGATCTCTCCGGAAAAAATAGAAGAGATGAAATCCGACGACGTTCTCAAGGACCTATTCTCTCAACTTCCTTCCAGATACCAGTCAGTCAAAAATGTAATTATAGACGAAAGAGACGCATACCTGGCGCAAAGGATCAGACAACAAGCCGCAGTAGGTAAGAAAATTTTTGCAGTGGTTGGTGCGGGCCATTTAGAAGGTATCGTAAAACATATCGTAGAAGATAAGGATATCGATCATTTGGATATCCAACCGACAAAAGGTTTCTGGGATAGAATTCGTCCTTTATTATTCCCTGCAATTATCATCTCTGCATTCACCGCACTCTATTGGTTCGGAGGAAAAGAAGAAGGCCAGGAATTTTTAGTAAGATGGATCCTAGTCAAGGGAACACTTGCCGCAATCGGCGCTATCATCGCACTTGCACATCCGGTCTCCATTCTTCTTGCATTTATCGCAGCTCCTATTGGGAACTTCAATCCAATCATCAAGCCGGGCTGGGTAGCGGCATTGTCCGAATCCTGGTTTAGAAAACCATTGGTAGAAGATTTCGAAAAATTGGGAGAAGACACTGAAACTTTCAGCGGATATTGGAAGAATAAGGTAACTCGTATCTTCTTAGTGTTTATGCTTCCTCAGATCGGAAGTAGCATCGGGACTTTTATAGTGTCTAAACAGATTTTTGATAAAATACTAAAATTTGTGGGCGCTTTTTTCTAGATCTTTCGGACGATTTGTAGCCCATGCGAAAGGAAATCAGGAATCGATCTTTAGTCCTATCTAGTTTTCTTTTGATGATCTTCTTCTCTTTTCCAGTATGGGGAGAAGGTCAGGTCTACGAAAAAAAAGACCGCTTCTTCTTGGAAGAGAAGATGGACGGCACTTCTCTTCTTCCTTATCTTTCAGTTTATCAGGACGCGACCGGTAAAAAATCTTTTAAAGAAGTATTAAAAATTTTCGACCAGGGAGGATCTGAAAAGATCACCCAAAACAGTTTAGGATATTCTAAATCGGCGATTTGGGTACGTCTTAGGACAGAAAACCAAACTGACAAAGTTGTAGATTGGATCTTAGAGATAGATTATGCTCTTTTGGATTTTGTAGATCTTTATTCAGGAAGAAGTTCGGATTCCGCGATCAATCATTCCGGAGATCTAAGGGAATTCGGCACTCGTCCGATCGAACATAGGAATTTTGCTTATCCTTTTTCAGAACAGCCAGGTTCTAAAGGAGAGATCTATTTCAGGATTGCGAGTTCCAGTTCTATTCTATTACCTTTTCTGGCGTTTTCCAAAAACGAATTTATAGAGCATACATTCACCGAGCAACTTGCACTTGGATTGTATTACGGCTCCATGCTGATCATGGTGGTGTACAATCTATTTCTATTATTTTCCACCAAGGACAAAAGTTATCTATATTATGTTATTTATATATTAACTTATATACTATTCCAGTTCACATTAAACGGACTTTCTTTCCAATATTTGTGGAGAAGTTCCGTTCTATGGGCAAATTATAGTCTACCGTTCTCAATTTTTACCGTACTTTTGGCGGCCTGCGCGTTCAGCAGATCTTTTTTGAATGCTCCCGAATATACTCCTAAAACTTCCAAATTGTACTATCTACTTTTTGCTCTTAGTTTTGGAGGAATGGTTTCCACATTATTCGTATGGGAATATAGAACCGCTATCATGAGTAGCTTGGTCTTGATGTTCTTTACATTAGGATTTTTGATCTCTAACGGGGTGCAATGTTTGTTAGCAGGAAGAAGAGAGGCAAAATATTTTCTATTCGCTTGGTCTTCTTTCTTATTCTTTAGTTTTCTATTCGGGTTAAAATCTTTTGGCATACTTCCAAATAACTTTTTCACTCTTTGGGGGATACAAGTAGGTTCCGTGATGGAAGTAAGCCTTCTATCCTTGGGACTGGCGGATAGGATCAAGGGATTATCGGACCAACTTAAACAAAGAGTGGAAGAATTAGGAAAGATCCGGAGCGATGCGGAAGAATCCGAAGCAAAATACAGAAGTTTGTTCGAAGTGGAAGAGGACTTTTTATTCTCCTTAGACCAAAACTGGAATATTCTAGCAGCAAACAGATCCGTGTCCAAACATATAGGTTTCAAACCTGGGGAAGTGATCGGCAAAAACTTTATGGAGCTGATCTACAAGGCGGGAGAATTGCAAGACGCCTATAAGAAATTATACGTATTAGAAAAACTGGAAGAACTCGCTTCAGAAGGAAAGCCAGTCCGATTCTTGGGGGAATTCCTACAAAAATATTTGAGAGAACCTAAGGAATTACAGGTGCAATTCCAGATCTTGGAATACGAGGGCCAAAGAGAAATTTTAGGAAGGGCTTACGAACCTGACCAGGACTTAATGTCTAGATACGTAGACGATGAGAAGACAGTTTACTCCGCAAATAATTATCTACAAAATGCGGAACTCTTAAGCCAAAGAATGACTGCGAACTTGTACAGATTCGTGGATCCGAGCACGATCACTGCGATGAGAAATTGCCTCAGAGAAATGATTATCAATGCGATCGAGCATGGGAATTTGAATATTAGTTTTGAGGAAAAAACCAGGGCAATGTCAGACGGGAATTATTTCAGATTCGTCCAGGAAAGACAGAAGGACCCTTACTATAAATCCAAAAAAGTAAAAGTTGAATATTCACTTTCCAGAGATAGAATAGGGGTCAGGATCACCGATGAAGGAAAGGGTTTTAACCATGCTAGGCTCCAAAAAAGCAGTATGGAAAAACTGAATTCGGAAGGGATCGCTCATGGACGAGGGCTTACACTTACTTTGGCAACATTCGATCTGGTGAAATTTAATAGCACCGGAAATCAAGTCACATTAGTTAAATATTTTTAATATAGGCGGGAAAATGAATATTCGAATCTTCCTATTGGTATCTATACTCTTACTAGGTTCCTGTGCTTCGTCCGGCGAGGCCAAAAAGAAAGCAAAGGATCCGAAGTCAGGAGTGGCAAGTATCGCCTCCGAACTCAGATATCAATTTTTAGCTTCTTTGAAAGCGCAAGGAGGCAAACTCCCCGCAAGACTCGCTATTTTAAATGTAGTAAACGAAGATGGAACCAATTCCCAACTAGGAAGACTTGTTACAGATAGGCTCGGAAAAGAATTATTCGATCCTAAAACTTTTCAATTATTGGAAAGAGATAGATTGAATCGTGTCATTGGAGAGCAGGATTTCCAAGCAAGCGGACTTGTGCTGAACGATCAGATTGTATCCATTGGAAAACTTTCAGGAGCAGAATACCTAGCCCTAGGGCAGCTTGTATTCCAAGATCAGGAATTTTTACTGAATATCCGGATCGTTTCGCTTGGCGGAGTGATCTGCGCTACAGCGGATATAGTTTTTGATTCGGATAACGAGACTTATTCCAAATATAAGGAATCCGTTAAATAAGTTTATGAAAGCTACCTTTCGTTTCCTGGTATTAGGCATTTTTCTTTTTTCCGTAACGAATTTGTATTCGGAGGTACCTAAACATTCCGAAATGGACAAGACACTTCTTGCTGTTTGGAATAAAACTTTCCCAGTACCCTATACAAAGATCCTAAAGCGAGATCTTGCCGAAAAAGGGGTTTTGTATTATAGAAAAAGCTCCAAAAAATCTGTATATATATATTCTTATTCTGTGTTCCTTCCTCTATATGCGGAACAGAACGAGAAACCTGTGAAAAAAGACGATAGCGGAAGAGACGTGAAATTAAAACTGATCTACGATCCTTCTTCCAAAGAAGAAAAATATACGATCGAATTGGGTGAGTTTGACGAAATATACGATGCGAAAGGAATTATAAGATGGATTCGATGATTGCAGGATCTGAAAAATTAGTTAGTGAAAAAATGTTAGCAGAAGGACTCTCCCAAGAGTTCGTCTCCGATTTTATTTCCAAGATCCAAGAAGTCCGAAATGGAGAAACCGGGATCGTAAAATGGGAAGAAGTAGGGGATCTGAACCCAAACCAGGATGAGATTTCCTTAGAAAAAATCGAATCAGAATATCCGGGAGATCCTAAATTCTTAAAAGAATTAGTGGTCATCAAATTGAATGGTGGTCTCGGGACTAGCATGGGGCTTTCCGGACCAAAATCCTTGATAGAGATCAAGGATGGAATGAGCTTCTTAGAAGTTGTCTGCAGACAGATAGAATACATCCGACAAAAATACAATCTCGAAGTTCCTTTGATCTTGATGGATAGTTTCAGCACCCAGAAAGAAAGCCAAGAAGAACTTAAAAAGATCAAATTCTCCCAAAACTATCCTACAAGTTTCTTACAACATAAGGTGCCAAGACTTGTTCTTCCGGAACTAAAGCCTCTGGAAATTTCCAAGGATAATTCGGAAGAGTGGTGTCCTCCAGGTCACGGAGACATTTGGTTCACACTTCTGGAAACTGGACTATTAGATCGACTTCTGAAAAACGGTTATAAAGTAGCATTCGTTTCTAACGGAGACAATTTAGGTGCGACTGTTCATCCTGGAATATTAGAATATATTCTGAAAGAAAACTTGGACTTCTGCATGGAGATGACTCCTAAGACGCTCGCTGACAAAAAAGGTGGAGCGATTTTCAGAAGAATCGTCGGCGGTGAAAAGAAGAACTTGCAATTATTGGAAACCGCTCAAGTGCCTTCTGATCATATGCACGAGTTCGAGGGCTTGGGCAAATTTAGAACATTCTCCACTAATAATTTATGGATACGATTGGATGTATTAAAAGAAAAATTACTCGCTGGCCATTTCAAACTATCGTTGATCGTGAATCCTAAAAAAGTAGAAGGGAAAGAGGTCCTACAGTTAGAGACTGCAATGGGATCTGCCATCCAAAACTTCTCCAATACAAAAGGTCTCATCATTCCAAGGGATCGTTTTGCTCCCGTAAAAAAATGTGAGGACTATCTAGTCAGACGTTCCGACGCGTATTCTCTAAATCCGGATTTCTCAGTGACTATGTCGGAAGAAAGAAAGAAGGCTGGTCTTGGAGAGTTAGTGATCTCCTTAGATGAAACTTATTATAAGAAAGTAAGAGATTTTACCGATCGAATACAAGCTATTCCTTCTTTAGTGCGCTGCACCTCCTTGAAAGTGGAAGGAGATATTTTGTTTGATAAGAAAGTAATTCTAGAAGGAGATGTTACTTTAGTAAACCCCGGACCAGGACAAAGAAAATTGTCCGAATTAGGTGTGGACCGAATCTCGAACGATAGTTTACGTTTCCGCTTTACATAAAACAACAGTCGTTTAAAATCCAGTCCACGGGCTTGCGAGTAGTAAGCTCACCCTATGCCGATTAATGTCGCAAACGAAATGACCGATGCTTATAACTTAAAACTAAGATCCTTCGACATGGGGGATCTGGAACAGTTTAAGACAGTATTCATCAATGAAAATCGAGGAAAGCCAATCTTCCTCCTCAGATTTCAAAATATTTCCACAGTTTCTCTAGTAGAATTCATACAATTGATCCCTCAGAGGATCGCGGACATAGAACCTTCTCATCGTGAATTATTTCGTTATTATGCCTACGGTGATAAAAAGAATTTACTGATAGGTGTAGCTCCTCTTGATAATTCCGGGCCGATCAGTCTTGCGAATTTTGATGCAGCCATGGGCAGATTCCATGATCATGCAATCCGGAATGGAACCCTTAATTTTGATTTTGGGATCGGAAGGACTCAGTGTAATTTTATTTCTTATGTAGAAGAGATTTTCAGAGAGCTCGAATCTTCTTCTTTAAAAAATCTGAAAGATAATTTGGTTCGTTGGAGCTGGACTTATCTGAATCGTGTAAACGATTATTTCGCTAGTGAACGTGCAGACGCAGTCATCCAGCCAATCATTCATTATAATCATAGGGACCATACATTCTCCATGAAAGGTGGAGAAGTTTTCGTAGGTGGAGAAGCATACGCAGGTTATGCGGATCTGATCCGAGACATTCCTCATGACCAGGATCTAAACAGGATAGAACTCCTGATCTTAGAGAAGTTGATCATGTCCTGTAACGGTTCTCCCGGACTTTTGAAATTTAATATTTCTCCTCAGACTCTTATAGATACATTCGATACGGATGAGAAGGTTACTCGTTTCCATGAACTACTTCTGAAACAAAACCTGAATCCTCAAAATGTTCGAATGGAATTGATCGAAAAACCTTACGAAGAAGGAGAGGCAACTCTCAAGTCTGTATGTAGAAGGTTCTGGAATTTTGGGATCAGCTTTGCAGCGGACGACTTCGGAGTGAAAAGCCAAAGTCACCAGGTGGTCTTGGATCTGGGAGAGATGATCAAAGAATTCAAACTAGATCCGATCAGTTTTAAATTTAAAGCGGACCAGGACTTGACCAAGTTCTTAGATAACCTTGCATTCATAGATTATTGTAGAAGACTTTCAGACAATAGGGAAGCGATCATCACTGCGGAAGCCTTGGAAGATATTGATTCCTTGAACTTCCTGATCACCCACCAAGTGTATTATTTCCAAGCCAATCTATTCTGTAAAAAGATCTGGATCCAAGACTACCAGGAACGTTTTAAAGAAATGCAAAAACTTCCGGAAACAGCGGTCACTAAGGTCCTAAGTTCTCCTGAACTGACTCAAAGATTAAAAGAAGTCGGCAATATTTTCGTTCTAGCTAAAGAAGTAGATCTGTTTTAATTTGTTGGAACTCCAACGGGGGGTGGGCTTGCCCCACCCTTGTTCTGGGTGGGGGCCGGTCGGTGGTACCTCGAAAGGCTTTCGATAAAACTCCCGTATCACGAATCCACAAAAGATCAAGCAGATCTTTATAGACTTTTCATGTAGGAGCTCCTACATACACGCCCTTTGTACCGGCTGCTGTTATTCTTTCAAAAAATTTAGCGTAGCCTTCTGGTTGATGATGCCATTATCTTTCAGAGTCACTTGCAAAGCATCCCCCGCATTTTCGATTTCGATTCGGAACTTACCTTCCTTGTCGATGATCGGGCTATTCTCCACATATCTTCCTTCGAAAATTTTCTGCTTATTGAACTTCACAACATAGTTCACATTGTCTTGGCTTTCAATCTCCAGAAGAACTTGGTTCACACCTTTGGAGCCGTCCCAAGACATAGCAGTCCAAGGTCCTTTAAATTTTTCTAAACTAGAATCGCCACCGAAGGAACGCATCACCTTTGCTGGTTTTGCTTGGGAAAGGACAGCAGAGACCGGAGTAGCCTTATCACTTTCTCCTCCTAAATCGGTTTTAGAAGTTACTGAGTAGAGATATAAAATTTCTTTTTCAGGTACATCCGCACTAAAGTTTGTAGTCTTTTCATTGGTTCCAGAAACGAAATCCCAAGAAGAAGCTCCTCTTTTTTTACGATACACATAGTATTCGTTGGCTCCTTTTACGGAGTCCCATTTCAAGGAAATTTTTCCTGTTTTGGTATCAAGTGCTCCCTTTAGATTTGTAGGGCTAGGAAGTTTTGCCGCTCTATGTTTGTTTGGATCTATGTATCCATAAGCATAATCGGAGAATGGCCCGGATTGCCCATCCTTATTCACGGCTGCCACTGCGTAGAATGCATACTGGCCATTGAGTTTTTCGTCGATGAAAGCCTCTTTTGCTTCTTCTCCAACCTTGGACCATGCTCCTCCTCCGAATAGTCCGCTCACATCATAACGATAGACTAGATATTTGGAAGCGCCGGAAACCTTCTGCCATTGTACTTCTATCTTACTATTGTATAATCCTTTTGTAGCGGTGAGCCCGAAAGGTTTAGGAGGTTTTGCTTCTGCCTTCATCGTAAATCCGGAAACCGCATCGGAAGTATCTCCGGTTTTACCGTTATTGATCGCAGCGACTACATAGAATTCAGTTACTCCGTTCTTAGCGGCTGCATTGTCCGTATAGCTCCCATTCTTCGCTCTTCCGACTGAGAGATACTTTTTCTGGATGGAGTTCCACTTATACACGTAATAATCTGAAACGTCGCTGATCGATTCCCAAGTGAGATCAATTTTGTTCGGATACTGCCCTTGGCTTGCCTTGACTCCTACAACTTTAGGAGGAGCTTTTGCTTCTTCTGTTTTTGCATATCCGATAGCTTCTCCGTCGGATAGATCGGAAGAATCATTGTCTGTCAAGGTTGCAACTTTATAAGAGTAAGCGATATCCTTCTGGACCCCGTCGTCCGTAAATCCATTGGTCTGAGAAAGTCCAATTTTAGAAAAAGAAGAATCTCCCGGACCCTTTCTATGGATCTCGTATCCGACCGCAAGTGGGATGGATGCCCAGGTCAGCATTACTTTATCCGAAAAAGAACCTTGAGTAGCCGAGATCTCTTTTGGAGCGGTAGGTTTTACTTTTTCAGGAGGTACAGGTTTTACGTCAGTTGCAGGTGTAGTTGTTGTGTTGGTGGTAGTTGTAGGTGCCACATCGTCCACAAGAACAAAAGCAGATTGGCAAACCTTAGTGAACCATCTGTAATCAATGTAGCCGTAACCATTGTCCCCCCATTGGGTAGACCATGAGTTGATAAACTTGAATGCTCCCTTGGAATCGTCGTAACCTACGATTGCAATCGCGTGTCCTCCATAAGTCTTTCCGACTCCTTCTTTATAAATTTCTTTTCCTTTTAAATTCATAAAGTTTTCGTAAACTATTATTCCGGCCACCACAGGTCTTCCCAAGGAAAGCTGGTTTTTGAGTTCGGTCGGATCTGTTTGTCTGATCCTTAGGAATTCTTTTGCTTTATAAGAAGAAGCTGCATTAAGAGCATCTTGAGGAGGTCGAGCCAGATAATCTCTTTCGTTATATGGCATAGAAGACCAAGGAGCTGCTCCTTTTTCCACGACTATACGCATTGCATCCGAGATCAAAGAGCCGTTATCTCTTCCTCCGTTGATCTGGTTATAGATGAATGCAGGTGAGAAAATATTGGAATAGTTCGGACTTCCAGAAGAGTCGCTTAATTTCCAACCTTTGTCCTTTCTTTCCATATATTCTTGGAAAGACTTGGTAGCATAAGCAGTAGACCAAGCCACGCAGGAACTTTGCTGACCCTGATCTCCCACGGGAGGCATATACTGGGACAGATCTACGGAAGAAGAAAGTCCTCTATGAGAGATCCGATTCGGATTCGCTTCTTTAAGAGAAGCTAAAAGTTCCGCAGGTTCTTGTTTCATTCCCAGGGCCGGAGGTGTCTGGGAGAATAAGCCGGTTGTGGAGAGTAAAAGTAATAAAGCGGATAATAAACGTAAATTCGGTTTCATCTATTCTTCCTTTAGTTCTTAATTAATGATAAAATATTTTCTTCTAGTTGTTTGTTGTATTCTCGGAATGCGTAAGGATGAGGCTCGTAAAGTCCGATAACTTCGGATTCCGCACCCTTGCTATCTTTTACCTTTTTCTTAATTAGAAAAAGTATATATTCTCCTTCTTGAGGGGCTGCTTTTAGCCATTTTCCGAATAGTTCTGGAAAGATCAAAAAAGCGATATCGAACTTTTGCGGGAGTTCTTTCCCGCCTTTTATGGATCTCAAAATTTCCACATTTGCAGTAACGGAGATGGAATTGGAGGAGATCTTACTTTCTTTCACGTTGGAAAGTTTTGCCAAAGCGATAAAGTTGGAAGAATTCACCTGAGATTCCAGACTAGGCGGCGGTGTTAATGCGGAAATAGGTGAGATGAATAATAGGATCAGTACGAATAGGACCGATACGAAACGTTTTTGCATTTGGAATGACTCCGGAAACAATTTGTTAACGCGGCTTTCCACTCTACTGGCGATCGGGAACCTTTTTCAAGGATTTTCCTTTGGAAAATAATTTATAGGAAATGGAATTTTAAACGGTTTTAGGGAACTTATTTTGCTCGGACGAGTAGGGAAGGTAGATCGATTGAATCCGGTTTTTCCGGAATTTTTGGAAAGATCCCTCTGATCTTAGGAGAATCGTCTACCCAGATGAGTGCAGTCTTATATTTTATTTCTCCACTTTCCGGTTGGACATACGCTTGTATACCGAATGCCCTTGCAAGTTCTAATGCAGCAGTTGAGTTGGCAGGTTTGAGTAAGAGTATCTTCTCACTTAGTTTACCGAATCTATCTTTTAGATCTTTGTGAGCGTCCTTTTCAGGAGTTAAACTAATAAAAACAAATTGAGAGTCGTTGGGGGCTGATTTATCGAACCAGTGTAGGAACTTCTCCAATTCCTCTAGATCGTTTTTGGAAGAGTCCAAAAATCCGAAATATAAAAAGCTTTGTTTTCCTGAGAAGACAGACTTTAAGGAAACATTCTCTTGGGTTTCTGCGAGAATTAAAGTTTCTACTGGGATATCCTTCTCCGCTTGGATCATTCCTGGATCGGAATGAGAAAAGAAGAACACGATAATCAGACTAGCTGCTACGCCGGTCAAAAAGAATTTCCAAGCCCCGGATTCCATCTCTAATTACAATGGACGAAAACTAGGGAGAAAACCGCAGCTTTATTCTTAAGAAATACCTTTGAATATATAAGGAATCTTATTCAGAAAAATATTTCCTGTGTGTAAAATATGGAAATATTTAGGCGGTTTAGAACGTCGGAATTAGTTATCGTCTAGCTCGAAATGGACTGGGACCCTATGATTCATACGAGTGGGTCTTCCTTTGGCATATCCAGGACTCCAACGAGCCAATCGGATCACTTTGACTGCCGCTTCTTCGAAACCGTATCCGCGAATGGAGGACTTGATAACTTTCGCGTTGATCAGATTTCCTTTCTCGTCTACTTGGACTTCTAGATAGATCATCGCATCGGAGATACCTTGTGCACGGGCATTCTCAGGGAAATAATCTCTCAAAGAAAAATCGATGATAGGAGTAGGGGCCTTATCTCCGTAAAAAGCGAATAAGAATCCGTCTTTGTCAGTACCTTCTCCGCTGATCTCATTCTCTTTAATCTCGTTCGGATCGGGATCTTTTCCTTCTTCGTTGGAACCTTCTACCCATTCGTTTGGATCTTTATGAGTAGGAGAAGTTTCTCCTCCAAGCAGTTCGGGAGGAATATCTTGGATATCTACTTCTACGTTCATCTCCAATTGTTCGGAATCTACGAATTCCTTTTCTTTGTGAGTGATATAGTAGTAAGTTAAGAACAGAAACAGGTGAAAAGCAAGGGATCCGTAAACACAAATCTCCCAAAGAGAAAGTTCCTTGAGCTTTTGAATTACGTCAGTCTTTACTTTTTCCAGAGTAGGATTCATTTCTCCGGATCACCTTTTAACAGATAATGCGATTTGGTGCACGCCGGCCTTTTTGATCTTTCCCATAGTCTCTGCTATTTTTCCATAAGGAAGGGAAGAATCAGCGGATAACGTGATCCTCATATTAGGACGGATCTTAGTCTCTCTTAGTAATTGGGCCTCTAGTCTAGGAAAATCAATTTCATTCCCTTCTAAGAAGATTTTTCCGTCTTTAGATAATGCCACCTGAACGGTTTTGGATAGATTCGCATCCACCGCATCCGCTTTAGGAAGATTGATATTGATTGATTCTTTTTTTAGGAAGTTTGCGGTAACCATAAAGATCACCAAAAGAACCAAAATTACGTCTACCATCGGAGTAATATTAATACTGCCGATTTCTTCTCCGTCGCCGGAAGAACTTTGACCTGCCATATATTCTCCTTTCTAGAAGTCCTCGGTTTAACCTTTCCGAGACAGGCTTGCTAAAAATTCTTTGGAAAGAATTTCCAGATTGGATTGGATGATTTTCAATTTTCTGGTGAAGTAGTTGTTCGCCATTACAACCGGAATTGCGACAGCAAGACCAACCGCAGTCGCGAGTAGAGCTTGTGAAATGGTTCTCATCACCACTTCTCCCGCTGCATTCCCCAAAGTTCCTAATTTATAGAATGCGCTAATAACCCCGAATACTGTTCCTAAGAGCCCGATGAATGGAGCGTTGTTCCCTAAAGTGTTCAGAATGGAAAGTCTGGTCTCGAAGCCGACTCTTTCTCCGATCATCTTTCCTTCCATCAATTCGCCCAAACTTTCTTTTCCACCTTTGGAATGTTCGGAGGAGAAGTCCGCGAATCTTGCGTAAACATTCTCCGGATAATTTTCTGAAAATTTAGGAGCTCCGGAAAGATCTCCCTTTCTTGCGGTTTGGATGATTTCAGGTAATACGAAGGAGGAGTCTTTCGTGTTTTTAACAAATATGATCGCTCTTTCTACTACAACGGCTACTGCAAGAACGCTCGCGATCGCCATGATCACGAAGATCGCCGTTTCCATGTACCCAATAGCATTTTCAAAACTCATTTTATAGATCCTTCTTAATTTCTGTTTTTTTGTCTGATACGATCCCAGTCATTCTGTTTTTGTTCCGAAATTTCGGACTTAAAGTTCTGGTTCTGGCGAATAAAGTTCTTTGCAATTTCTCACACAGCCGAGGGTCTCTACTCCGGAATTAGAAATCAGAAGGTCGGAACCTTCTTCGCTACAGTCGTTTTCCGATCCGACCTTGGACCAATATGCCTCGTTACAATTAAAAATACATTCTTGGGTTTTAGAATTTAGGCCGGACATTTGGTCTTGGGCCAATACTTGGCTGCAATAAGATTCATAATTTTTAGCGGAGCCTCCGGAGAATAATCCGGAAATTTCTAGTTCTCCGCTTCCGCTTAAATCCTGAGAAGTTTTTAAACAATCTTCCGCTTCTTGCATAGAAGACTTACATGCAGAAGATGGATTTGCGGAATAATTTAAGAGAGATTGTAAGACTAAAGTGCTTTCGCTAGACGCTTCCGGAGAATACTGAGAACAGTATGAGAATATAACTAGAGCGGAGAATAATCCGAACCAGTGTGTAGATACTTTTCCCAAACTCCGGACCTGCATTAGAACTTAACCTCGATACCTATATTAAAGAACGGAATGATCACACCACCCGGCAAAGGAATTGTTCCGAATGTCGGACTAGGACTTGGGTTCGTTTTGGAATAAGGTTTCGTATTATCGAAATCTTCTCCGCCCACGTTCTCTCTTAGGTATACGTTTACTATCTCCAGGAAGGTATTCACATACCCCCATTCATAATTGAAAAATCTATCGAAACGGATGTCAAGTCGATGATAAGGCTTTAATCTACGACTATTGATATATTCTCCCAGGGCAGGGTTATTGGCGTATTGAGGCACCCAGTAGGTTTGGCCGTTTGCAGGGTTACTGAACCTTCCTCCGTCATCCCCTACGATAGGCGTAAACGGCCTGCTGGTCAAGTAGGACCATCTGGCACCGAACTGCCATTCTTGGCTCCATCTCCAGCCGAAGACCATATTGATCACATGGGTCCTGTCATAGTCGTATAATGTCTCTTTAGAATTCTTATAAAACTCTGCTGCAATCTGGGTCTCTTGAGAGCTCAAAGGAGCCGAACCCGGATCAGGGGTGAATATATTATTATTTCTGAATGTTTGGGACCAAGTGTAGGTAATCCAACCGAACCAGTTCCTGGTTCCTGGACGGGAGTTTTTACGAAGCACTAATTCGTAACCTCTGGACCAACCGGTTCCACTATTGGAGTAGTTTAACTTTTTGTTTACGATAAAAGGTTGAGCGATTCTGCCGTATGGGTCCGGATTTGTTCCGATTGCATCTGTGATATAAGGATCATCCACGATCAGGTCGGAGTATTCTTGTTTGAAGAGCTCTCCTTTGATCTGATAATCTCCTGCCAGAAGTTGTTCGATACCACCACCATACTTGAATACCTTTTCGAAATCTAGATGAGGGTTCCCACTATCCTTATTAAATCTTGTGTCCAGAGGGAAGCGGAAGAAATTACCTCCACCCCCAAAGATGGTGGTTCCTTGTCCGAACTTATAGGAAGCCTGGGCTCTTGGACCGAATGCGCTATTATTCACGTAAGGAATATAATCGTATCTCATTCCCGGTTCAATTTGTAAACCGCCGAGTTTAATCTTAGTAGTTAGATAACCGTTATAATATGATCCTCTTGCTTTGATATCTGTCGGGATAGTAGTGAAGTCAGGACTCTGAGTATCATAGGGATTCGGACTTAAATTATTCGGATCTGATTGGATAATACTGGAACCGGTAGAATAGTAATTCAGCACTCTGTATTCGGTTCCAAACTCAGCACTGAAATATTTGTTTGGATCCCAGAAAGCATCCTGACGTACACCGTTATACGCACCGCTGGCCCTGTTCTTTCCTTGGATAGAACCGAATGCAACGTTAAAATCAGTAAAGGGATCGTAGCTGATCAAAGTGACACGATTGGAAAAAGTGTCGATCGGCTTCCAAGTATAACGTACTGCTTGGGTCCTGAATCCTTGTCCCGAGGAAATACTCGCACCTGCAAATGCGGCTGTGGAATCATTCGCCGGGTCGTTCTGGTATTTGGCAGGGAGATTTGCCGCAAAGTCATCTTTTGAATAGAAGGAATGGAAAGAGACCTGATGATGTTCGTTAAAATTATGAACAAACTTTACCTGAGAGTCCACGAATCTAGGAAGTCTGAGTCCCTCTGGAAAGTCTGCTCCTAGGGCGGAAGTCAAACCTTGTACAAATCTGTCCAAGTATCCCACACGAGCAGAAGCGATCAGATAACCTTTTCCACCGAAAGTAGGGCTCATATAACTGATACTACTAGACCAAGCGGAGATGATCAGGTTTTTCTGGGACTTGTCTACCTTATCCACTGTATCTATATGAATGACCCCACCCAATGCGTTATTGAAATTTGCTGGGAACACACCTGTGTAAACGTCAATGGATTTAATCAGGTTGGCGTTTACCACCGCACTCAATCCATCGAAGTGAAATGGATAAAGAATAGGAAGGTCGTCCACTAAATATAAGTTCGAGTTCGGATCGGAACCCCGGATCACGTAATTGTTTGCACCACCACCGAATGCGGCAGAAGGCACCACGCCCGGAATAGTTTCCAATGCACGTAAAGGCTCGCCGAAAGTACCGGGCATCCTTTTGATCTCTTCGTATTTGATTGTGGTTCTGGAAAGTATTGGCTTATCTCTTTCTGCGGAAACTGTGATTGTACCCTTAGGCTCCTTTGTTTTAGGAGAGCCTACAGAAGAATCCGAACCTGCATCCGTATAAAGAGTAACTGTTTGGCCTGAGGCTTCGACGTTACCTTTGATATCCTGCATATCTTCAATTTTTAAGATGCGGAAAGTATAAATGCCTGGAGAAGGTACAACAGCGTCGAAATAACCTTCCGCGTCTGTTCTATAGATCTTTTTGGTTTCAAAAAGTAAAACCTGGGTCTTAGCTTCTCCTTGATTTTTTTGTCTAGAGAATAACCTAGCTTTAAAGGTTACTTCTGCAAACAAATCCAAGGGAGCGATTGCCGCGAGAAAAGCGATTTTGATCAGGACTTTTTTTAACTTCATGGCAATTTAGGATCCACAAACACATCTTTAAAATTCAAATACCAAGGGATCTCTCCCGCAGGTTTATCATAGTAGATCCAAAGACAAACCACAGGATAAGAGTTGAAAGGGCATTCTGCCTTAGTGATCGCGATACTGCAAAGATCTAAATTTCTTCTTTGTACATCTCCTATCGCTACTGGGAAATTTGGTGGGATCGGGTCCCCACATTTTTTGGAAAGATATTCTGCCGCAGCATAGATCTGGCTGTTTGCGTCCCCTTGAGGAACCGTATCTTCCTGAACACAATCTATGAATAAAATACAAAAGAAGCTGAATACGAATAGTCGGGTTTTCATTTTTTACCCGCCTCGTTCGGACTTACAGAAGGAGAACCGATCACTGTACCTTTCACTTTCAGAACACTTATTGTGCCGACCGGAAAAAATAGGTGAGTCTCCTGCCAGTATTTTACCTTGATCAAACTTTTCCCTCCCGGGATCTTTTGAACAGCTTCACTAAGTGCATAATCCATATTTAATGGATTGGTGACCGGGATAAGTCCGAACAAAAAGAAAACGGAACTTTCTCCGCTAGAAACTCCTAATTCCATATAATCTTTGGAACGAATGATTGTAGCGGAATCTATGAGTTGGGTACTTGTTACTCTGCCTCCCACATCGGTTCGGCTAAAAGTACCGGAGCATGCTTCGACCGTTAAAAAAATAAACGAGAGCAAAATATAGATTTGGATCCGAATCATAGGAAGCCCGAATTAACGGCCTTTCTTTCTCGGGTCCGTAGGTTCTTCTTCGAATTTGATCGCTTCTGCCGAGATATGAAGTCGATTGATAGTGAAGAAGAGTAGGATGGTTTTATCTGTCCAATATCTGACATTGATCAAAGCATCCGCTTCCTTTTCCTTTTTTAGTTCCTCCAATAGTTGGTCGATCGGAGGTTCTCCTAAAGGAATTCCAATTATAGCTATATCAAAAGTGAACCAGTGCTTCGTACCTTCCACCGGAGAGACCACTTTATATTTTTTGTCTGCTACCGGGACAGTGCTAGTGGCAAGTCCCGCGCTAGAAGTAGCACAAGATGCCAGCAATGCTGTAAGTACGATGGATAAGACTAGCCCGTAAATACGAGGTTTCATGTTTTTTCCTTTCCTGGGAACCGACTCAGGTCTAACTAAATTTCTTGTTAGAACAGAGACTTTTCGCGATTGAGGTTCAATCTTTAGTATCCACCATCAATCTCCCAAAAGACATATTTTCCAAGAAAAAAAATTCCACCCGGAACCAGAATCACTATGATGTGGTCGGGACAAACATCGTTTATGAGGGAGAATATATTACAAAACCATGATTGTTTGGTTTCGTCGAATATTTAAATTTGATTATCTTCGTTCTTATAATACTTCACAAGTCTGCGAGCGGTTTGATAAGAACCTGCCAGTCCTTGGGTTACAAGTTCTTCTGCTTTATGGAAATCATTTCCTAGCTTAGAAAAGAAATCATCCAGCAACATGGATTGAACCGATTCGTGTAACCAATGTTTGGCCTGTTCTTTTCTTTTTTTATCAAGATAGCCATTGTCTTTGATGGCTTGTATGAAGTTCAGAATTTCAGTCCAGATCTCGGAGATACCTTCTCCAGTAACCGCTGAGCATGTTCTAACCTCTGTTCTTATGCCTGATTCATGAGTGGGAAGAAAATGAACTGCAGAAATTGTCTCCGCTTTTGCCCGATTGGCTCTGCCCAGATTTTCTCCATCCGCTTTGGTAATAGCGATCATATCCGCCATCTCCATGATCCCACGTTTGATTCCCTGTAATTCGTCTCCCGCTCCTGCTATTAAAAGAAGAAGGAAGATATCCACCATAGAGTTGACTGCAGTTTCAGACTGCCCTACACCTACTGTTTCCACAAGTACTGTATCGAATCCAGCAGCTTCGCATAGAAAGATGGTCTCTCTAGTTTTACGTGCGACTCCACCTAAGGAATCTCCGGAAGGAGAAGGGCGAATGAATACTTCCTTTCTACGGGAGAGAGTTTCCATTCTGGTCTTATCTCCCAAAATAGAACCTCTGGATAATTGCGAGGTAGGATCTATCGTAAGTACGGCGACCTTTCTACCTTGATCTATCAGATGATTTCCGAACGCTTCTATAAAAGTGCTTTTGCCGACTCCTGGAATACCTGTGATGCCCACTCGGATACTTTTGCCGGAATGAGGTAAACATTTTTCTAATATAGCTTCTGCAAGTTCTTGGTGAGAATGTAAGGTACTCTCCACAAGTGTGATTGCTCTGCTTAATAAAACGATATCTCCGGAGAGAATTCCTCGGGAAAAAGTTTCCGCATCCGGAAGGCTCTTCTTTTTGACGGAGCCTCGGATATGGGTATCTTCTTTTCCCTCGGTTTCGGGCATGAGTAGATTATCCTTCTACACTCTTGATCAGAAGTTCTAGGATCTCTGCGCCTGCTTTGGAGATCTTGGTTCCAGGTCCGAAGATCCCGTTCACTCCTGCTTTATACAAGAAATCATAATCTTGCTGAGGAATAACTCCACCTGCGATTACAAGGATATCTTCTCTTCCTAGTTTTTTGAGTTCTTGGATCACCTGAGGAACTAGGGTTTTATGACCTGCAGCGAGGCTCGAAACTCCGAGTACATGCACGTCGTTTTCTATGGCTTGTTTTGCCGCTTCTCCAGGAGTTTGGAATAGAGGGCCTATATCGACGTCGAATCCCATATCCGCAAAGCTTGTGGAGATTACTTTTGCACCTCTATCATGTCCGTCCTGTCCCATCTTAGCGACCATGATCCTAGGCTGTCTTCCTTCCAATTTTGCGAATTTTGCCGAGAGTTCTTTTGCCTTTTTGAAATCCGGATCATCCATGATTTCCTCCGAGTACACCCCTTTGATCATATGAGTGACGGATTTATATCTACCGAATATTTTCTCCATAGCGAAAGAGATCTCGCCAAGGGTTGCTCTTTTTCTAGCTGCATGTACAGCAAGTGCAAGCAGGTTTCCGTTCCCTGTTTTAGCACATTCAGTGATCGCATCTAATGCTGCAGTAACTGCTGCGTTATCTCGATTTTTCTTAAGTTCATTTAGTTTGCGGATCTGAGATTCTCTTACTGCAGTATTATCAATGTCCAGGATTTCCAAAGGATTTTCTTTGGAAGGACGATAACGGTTGATCCCTACGATCACATCTTTACCGGAATCGATCCTTGCCTGTTTACGGGCAGCGGCTTCTTCTATCCTCATCTTAGGAATTCCGGTCTCGATCGCTTTCGCGATACCGCCCAGTTGTTCCACTTCTTGGATGAGTTCCCAAGCCCTTTCCGCTAGTTGCGCAGTCAAAGATTCCACATAAAAGGAACCGCCCCAAGGATCTACGACTCTATGGATATTGGTTTCTTCCTGTAAATAGATCTGAGTGTTTCTTGCGATCCTTGCGGAGAAGTCGGTAGGAAGTGCGATCGCTTCGTCTAACGCGTTCGTATGCAAAGACTGAGTATGTCCAAGCGCTGCAGCAAGAGCTTCTATACAAGTTCTTCCTACGTTATTGAAAGGATCTTGTTCAGTTAAACTCCAACCGGAAGTTTGGCAATGAGTTCTAAGTGCAAGAGACTTGTTGTTTTTAGGATTAAAAGTTTTCACAAGTTTTGCCCAAAGAAGTCTTCCTGCTCTCATCTTGGCGATTTCCATAAAATGGTTCATACCGATCGCCCAGAAGAAAGAAAGACGAGGCGCAAAACTATCCACATCCATTCCCGCTTTGATACCGGTGCGTAGGTATTCCAACCCATCCGCCAGAGTATAAGCGAGTTCAATATCTGCAGTTGCTCCAGCTTCTTGCATATGATAGCCGGAGATTGAGATCGAATTGAACTTAGGCATGAAGTCAGTGGTATATTTGAAAATATCCGCAATAATCCTCATAGAAGGTTCAGGAGGATAGATATAAGTATTTCTTACCATGAACTCTTTTAAGATATCGTTCTGGATAGTACCTGAAAGTTGTTCCGGTTTTACTCCTTGTTCTTCCGCAGCTACAATATAAAAAGCGAGTGTTGGTATGACAGCACCGTTCATTGTCATGGAAACCGACATTTGATCTAAGGGGATCTGGTCGAAGAGTATCTTCATATCCAGAACCGAATCGATCGCCACTCCCGCTTTTCCTACATCACCTAAAACTCTTTCGTGATCGGAGTCGTATCCTCTGTGAGTTGCCAAGTCGAATGCAACAGAAAGACCTTTTTGTCCTGCTGCTAAGTTTCTACGATAGAATGCGTTGGATTCTTCTGCAGTGGAAAAGCCCGCGTACTGACGAATGGTCCAAGGTTGTTGGACATACATAGTAGAGTAGGGTCCTCTTAGGAATGGAGGAATTCCAGCGGCATAGTCCAAGTGTTCCAAGGATTCCACATCTTTAGGAACGTATACTGGCTTGACTGGAACTTTTTCAGGAGTATTCCAAATCGTATCTTCTAATTTAGAAAGTCCTAATTCGTCCAAGGCTTCTTTGGACCAGGATTCGAATTTAGTATCGCTATTTACTGGAGTTCTGTTGGGGGAAAATGTAGGTCTTTTCATTGGATTCCCAGCCTCTTTTGAAGATCGGAAAGTGTTTCTAGTAGATTGGATCGAACATGGATAAATCCGTTTACACCTGCAGATTCCAGTTCGGAAAGAATTTCTTTTGGATAACCGGCCACGAGTGAGATAGGCTTTTGATTTAATTTGGGAAGGACTTCCTTCACATAAGAAGTTACTTCTTCGTCGGAACTACAGAATACTATCATCTGTGGGTTTTCTTTTTGGATGCCTGCAATCGCTTCTTCGGAGGTTTCGTAACTTCCCGGATCGATTACATTAAATCCTGCACATCCTAAAAAGTTGAGAGAGAAGATCGCTCTTGCCTTCTTCATTTTCAGGTCACCCAAAGGAAGAAGAAGTACTTTTACAGAAGTTTTGTTCTGGGCTTCGTATCTTTCCGTTTTCATCCGGATCTCTTCGATTGCATCTCCTGCAAAAAACTCAGGGATTTTAAGCACTTTAAGTTCGTTAGAAGTAGAAGGGATTTCCACAGACTTGATATTTTTATTTAAGTCTTTGTTCTGGATCTTATCCTTAGGATTTGGATATTGGGTGGTCCCAAGGAAGATCTCTTTACGAGTAGAGTAATTTTCTTCTTTCTTCTTTCTGGATTCTAAAATGGAATTTTGGATCTTTCCGGACTTCAAAGATTCTAAGAATCCGCCGTCCTTCTCCACTTCTGTGAAAAGTTTCCAAGCTTGTTCAGTGATCTGGTCTGTGATTGTTTCTATGTAATAAGAACCGGAAGAAGGATCCGCAACCTTATCCAAATAAGATTCATGTTTTAAGAGTAACTGCACATTTCTTGCGATCCGAAGAGAGAAAGAATCAGCTGGCTGCAATAAATGATCGAACGGAAGAACATTGATGATCTCTGCTCCACCGATGGCAGCAGAGATTGCCTCCGTGGTACCTCTTAAAATATTATTATGAAGATCATAGATCCCGTAATTGTATCTTGCGGTTTCTGCCTCGATAAACGGAAGAGAAGCTTCTCCCTTATCGGAAGAATAAGAAGAAAAAATTTCCGCCCAAAGAGTTCTTGCCGCTCTGAACTTAGCGATCTCTAAGAAATAATCCGGACCGATTGTAAATTGGAAGATAGTCTGGGAGTTTACTATTTCCGGAGAGACTCCTAATTCTCCCAATCGATACAAATACTCGGAGCCTAAAGCAAGAGTATAAGCAAGCTCTTGAACAATCGTGGAGCCGCTGTCCCTAAATGTAGAGGAATGGATAGTCAATGCGCGGAAATTTTTCCATTTTCCAGCAAGTTCTGTCAGGATAGGTTTCAGAGTTTCCGGACCATGTCCGCCTGAATGACTTTGTCTTGCGAGAATTCTATACGGATCGTAACCTAGTCCGCCCACAAGAGTTTTGTTTTTAGGAAGCCAGGAATAAAGTTCGGGCGATCTTTCTTCCGCTACGAAATGAAGAGTGATCTCGTTAAGAGGTAGGTCAGCGAGTAAGAAAGCGAGATCCTTTTCATTCTTAATTTGGATCCCTTTTCTTCCGGAACCCACATCTGCAAGCACAAGGCCCAATGCGGAAACCCCGTTGGAGACGGCTTCTATTGCTAATTCTTTTGCGGTTTTGAGATCTGGAGTATCGATATCTTGCCTGATACTCCAATCGTTTGTAAGTTTACGAGTAGATCTAAGATAAGGAAATTTTCCGGGCAGATTGGAAAGGAGCCATTCCTTTCCTTTTAGATTTTCTTTTCTATAAAACGGCTGGATCTTAAATCCTTCTTGGGTTTCCCAAACCAGTTTTTTTTCGAAATCCGCACCTTTAAGATCCTTTTGGATTAGGTTCGTCCACTCTTCGGTAGAAACCGGTGGAAATTCGGAGAAAAGTTTTTCTGATGCCATTCTATTTGCCGTCAGGCTCCTTTTTTCGTTTTAAGATAATGAGGTATGGAAGCGAGTATGGAAAATAATAGAGTTCCTACGATCACCACCAAAGAGATCTCAATAGATACATGGATCACTCTTCCGAAAACATATCCGGAAAACGCAGGAAGAAGAAGTTTTACTCCCACAAACGCAAGTAGAAGTGAAACTCCTTTTTTTAGATACACGAACAGTTCCATTACTCCTCCCAAAAGGAAGAACAAAGATCTGAGTCCTAGGATCGCGAATACGTTAGATGTATAGATGATAAAACTATCTTGGGTAATGGAGAAGATCGCAGGAATAGAATCGATCGCGAAAAGAATATCGCTGAATTCCACAACGATCAATATCAGGAAAGTAGAAGTAAAAAGAGTTTTTCCATGTTCTTTTACCAAAAACTTTTCCGGATGGAATGTTTTGGAGATAGGAAGAACTTTGCGAGCGTACTTCAGAAGTTTCATTTCTTCCGGATCGAAATCTTCTTCTTCGTCATGGAAGTACATCTTCCATGCGGAGTAGAGAAGTAAGATTCCGAAAAGGTATAGGATCCATTCAAATCTAGAAACTAATTCAGCGCCGGAAAAGATCATTGCTGCTCGGAAGATCAATGCGCCTATAATCCCCCATTTTAAGATCATGGGTTGGTATTGGGACTGTATCCTGAACTTTGCAAAGATCATGATGAACACGAAAAGATTATCCACAGAAAGTGAATATTCCAGAAGATATCCCGCTAAGAATTCCAGGGTCTTTTGTTTTGCAAGTCCGGGGTTACTCGGGTCTTCGTGGAAGATATAAACTAAAAGAGAAAAACTGAAAGCAAGAGTGACCCAGAACAGAGTCCAGTAACCCGACTCTCTGAGAGAGAGCTTATGGGCTCTTTTATTCATTACGAATAGGTCCAAATAAATCAAAAGGCCTACCACGACAGAAAAAATAAGAAAAAGTGTAGAATCTTTTTGGCTAAACGAGATCATCGCTGCTTCCGGGGCCCAATTTGGGCCTTTGAAAGACAGGTTCCTCGGTTTGATCTGGAAGACAATCCCAAATCGCCGGGTGTTTGGAGATTAGGAGCTCTTAATGATTTATATTATATTCCCAATTTTGGCCCTGGTTCATTTAGGAGTTCTATTTTTAGGTTCAGACATATTTCTACTTCGTTTGATTTCCAAAATTGTTCCTATTCTATATTTAATCGCGTTAAGTGTGGGAGAAGGAAGATGGAAAACCAGAGTAGGGATTTGGCTCGGTATCGGTTTGGTATTTTCACTCGGAGGAGATACGATCTTAGCTTTCCCCGACAAATATTTTGTTTTCGGTTTGGGCAGTTTCTTAATCGCTCAGGTAGCATATTCCGTTAGCTTTTCTTGGGGAAATCCAGTACATTTCTTAAGATTAATCCCTTATGTTCTTTTCGGTGTTTCTTATTTTTATTGGCTTCTTCCTGGGATTGCACCTGCGTTAACCATTCCAGTTGCGGTTTACGTGTCAGCAATCTGCGTAATGGGTTGGAGATCCGCGGCTAGAGAAGTTTCTTCGAGAGACAGATGGTTGGGAATTTTGGGAGCGATCAGTTTTATTATTTCCGATTCTATCATCGCGCTCGGACAATTCACTCCGAACAAACTTCCTTTCCACGGAGTTTGGGTGATGTCGACTTACTATATAGCTCAATTTTTGATCTATCTTTCCCAAGAAGAAGAGGAATAAAATAGAAAAAATTATTATTGAACCGACTTGAAAATCCCCTAGAATTGTCGCGACCGGAGTATGCAGAATGAGTATTAAACCTTTAAAAGAAACTACATTTTTAGAAGCCGTGGCGGCTGCGATCCAGCATGAGAAGGACTACTTCGAATTTTATATGGATACGTACGAAAAACTCCCTCCGGGAAGAACTAGGGAATTATTCGAAAAGCTCGCAGAGGAAGTGGATGAACATATCAAATTCATCCAAGAGATCTATCAGGTAGCAGAAGGCGCCGAACTTCCGAACTTAAAACAATTGGCTGCAATTCATAAATTCCACCAAACCACCATCCAAAAGATCATGAATAAGGTGGAACGTACTATTATCAGTGGTTCCGGATCCAAGGACGCTCACGAGGCTCTCGAACTCGCGATCAGAGAAGCGGAGAACTCGGTAGCATTCTACGAAAAGCTCACCACTAAATTCGAAGATTCGAATATTAGACTATTGTTTTCTAAGCTCATGGACTACAGCCATAATTACCAATCCTTGCTCGAAGCTGAGTTGAATACATTCGACCAGACTAGTTCCGCAGGCGGAGCTTACTTCTGGGACGAACAAGCGGAAGAGGTAGCAAAAGCTGTAGGGAATTCTAAGCCTAACAATAAGGTTTCTAAAGGGCTGAAACCTTCTAAACCTGTCAAAAAAGCTGCGGCTAAAAAAGTAGTAAAGAAGGCTGCTCCTAAAAAAGCTAAGGTCGCGGCTAAGAAAAAGCCTGCCCCTAAAAAAGCTGCTCCCAAGAAAAAGGCCGCTTCCAAAAAGAAAAAGTAAGAACTAGAAAACCGGGAACTTTGTTTCCCGGTTTCGCCTTTGGCTCGGAGTTTAAACCTTTTGGAAGAAGTTCTTAAAAAAGAAGTTTTCCCTGCTAAGGACAGATCCAATCTAGCCCCGAGATGAAAACGAATCCTAGTCCGGATTGGACCAAACTACAACATTTATACCCGATAAACCGGGAAATGATCTGGTTAAACAATTGCGGGACCACCCCCGTAAACACGGACACGATCCATGCGGTAAACGAATACCTGCAAGGTTATGCTACAAGAGGTGGCCAAACCGATGTACGCAGATACCCAACTGTTAAAAAAGTGATCCGTACCATTCTTGCTGAATTATTAGGCGTGGATGCAGAAGAACTTTCTCTGATCCATCATACAAACGAAGGGATCGGATTTATTTCCCTAGGTTTGAAACTTAAAGCAGGGGATCGTATCCTTCTTTTGGAAAACGAATATCCTTCTAATATTTATCCTTGGGAACATTGGAAAGAAAAAGGGGTCTCCATTTCTTTCGTACCTATGTCGGAAACTCCGGATGGATTTTTAGAAAACTTAAAATCTTCTATCACTCCGGATGTAAAAGTAGTGAGCCTTTCTGCAGTGCATTGGTGCACTGGAATGCCTTTCCCATTGGAAGAGATCGGAAGTTATTTGGCCGAAAAAGGGATAGAGTTCGTTTTAGATGGGGCCCAAGGAGTGGGACTTCTTCCTGTACGTCCTAGAGAAATGGGGATTTCTTATATGGCATTCCCTGCTTGGAAATGGTTACTCGGGCCTTTAGGACTTGGGGTTTTGTACATTGCTAAGGAAAAGTTAGAAGGCCTAAATTTCCCATTTAAAGGTACCGGTTCCGTAGTAAACGACGAAGTGTATCTACCTTATAGAGAAGAGTTAAAAGGTACAGATCGTTATGAAATTTCTACGGTGAATTTTATAGATTGGGTCTATTTCCAGTCCACATTAGAAATGCTTCATAAAGTGGGTTTTCATAATTCTATGGAAAGAATTTACGAACTCGCAGATTATCTTTCCGACAAACTCAGAGATGCAGGTTGGAAACTTGCTTCGGACCATTTTCCCGATTTTAAAACCGGGATTGTAGTCGCAGAAAAAGAAGGAGAGTCCATGGAAAACATGGTATCCGATCTCAAGAAGAACGGAGTAATGTGCGCGCTTCGATTGGGAAGGATACGTTTTTCTCCTCATATTTATCTGGCCAAGGAACAATTGGACAGGGTAGTGGACCTTCTCTCGAGATAATCTGTGGCGTCCATTTTCGAAAAGGCGGCCCTATTATTTCCACTCTGGGTGGTTTGCGGTGTGACACTCAGTTGGTTTTTTCCTTCAGTCCTTCATGGATTTAAGGGACCTTGGATCACTTACAGTTTAGGACTGACTATGCTCGGGATGGGGATCAGCCTAAGAACGGAAGATTTTACAAGAGTATTTAAGGCTCCTAAACCGATCCTGATCGGTGTGATCGGCCAATATACGATCATGCCTTTGACAGGTTGGTTTTTGGGGAACTTCTTCCAACTTCCCGCTCCTTTGGCGGTAGGTATTATAGTAGTTTCCTGTTGTCCCGGGGGAGTTGCTTCTAATGTAGTTTCCTTTTTAGCAAGAGGGGACCTTGCACTTTCAGTTACAATGACTGCGATCTCCACAGTTTTATCTGTTCTCATGACCCCGCTTCTCACCTTGTTTTTGGTAGGGAATAGTGTAGGTGCAAACGCCTCCGGTCTGTTTTTCGATACAGTCCAGGTAGTGATCCTGCCGGTGATCTTAGGAATTTTATTAAATCGTTATACTCCTAAATTTGCGGAGAAGGTGAAAATCGTTTCTCCTTTGATTGCAGTGATCCTAATCACTCTGATCGTTGCCTCCATCATAGGTTCCGGAAAAGAAGCAGTGATCCGTTCCGGATTTCATTTGATCTCTTCTGTATTTTTGCTTCATATTTCAGGGTATTTTTTCGGATATTGGGCAGCTTACTTTGGGACCAAATCTTTTGTAGTAGCTCGTACAGTTTCTATAGAAGTGGGGATGCAAAACAGCGGATTGGGTGCAGTTCTCTCCCGGAACAATTTTTCGGACCCTTTGGTGGCAATTCCCGCCGCAATTTCCAGTTTTGTGCATTCTTTGATCGGAAGTGTTCTCGCAGGGATCTGGAGAAGGTCCGTTCCCCAGGAAGAAAGGGAAAAATCGCTAATTTCAGCCGATCTTCCTTGATTTTTGGCTATCCTTTTTTTTTATAGCATAATCAGTCCGAATAGGGTAAACTGAGCGGCCAAAATTCTGGTCTAATCGGTGGATTCCTATTTGGGCCAATCTTAGCTAAGAGTATCATCCGTCATGAGAGAGATCATTAAGCTTTCTTGCCAGGTTTGTAAGAAAAATTCTTACTTCCAGACAAAGAACAAAAAGGCGAAATCCGAGAAGTTGGTAACGAAAAAATTTTGTAAATTTTGCCGTGCCCACGTCGAACATAAGGAATCCAAGGTATAATTCCAAATCCAGATGGTGACTAAAAAAGCTGCATACGATAAAAAGGTCCTGAGCGAAATATCGGACCTTCTAATGGAGAGAAAAAACTCTCTATTGGAGAAGTATGCGAAGTGGGAAGATAATAGCAAACCTTCCGGCCTGAAAGAAATGGGAGATATCGCAGATATCGCGTCGGAAATCAACGAAGAGATGTTGAGTTCCGTTTTAACCGAGTCGGAGATCGAGACCATCCGAGAAATCGACGTGGCTCTCGAGAAGATCGAGGACGGTTCCTATGGCATTTGCGAGGGGACCGGCAAAAAAATTCCTTTAGCCAGACTGAAGGCAATCCCTTGGACTCGTTATACTGTAGAATACGCCGAGGCTGTTTCCAAACACAAGGCTTCCGGCAAAAAAGGTCCACTTTCCACTACCCTGACTGGGACCTATAAAATTCCGTCCGATCCAGATTCTCTGGACGATTAATTCTCCGCACCCGATCCAGCCTATTTTTTTGGATTGAAATCTACTCGTTTTCGGCGAGCATTTCCAATTCGTGCCAAATCTTTTCGCCCGATTGAGGCCTCTTAAAACTCCTACCTTTCTTACACTGATTTTAACAGTGATCTTGTCCTACCTATTGCTGCGTTGGACACTTGTAGTAAGAGATCCGGATGGGAACCTGGGAATTGTATGGATCCAGTTCCTAGCTGGATTACTTCCCAATCTCCATCATAGAAAGTCCGGTAGAATGTTCACTGCTGCATTCGCGCTACTTTCTCCTGGGTTATTGCTTTATGGAGAGGGTGGATATTTATACCTATCTGCTCTATTTGCAGGAGCGATTTTCGGGATATTCCTAAGACAATATATCTCCACTTTTTACGGTCATCCCGCGAACGACGACGATCCTGTATTAAGATATTTTTATATAAACCGTCCTTATAAGAATTCTTTGGAGTTCACTAAAAATCCTAGAACTGCGTTTTTAATCTTAGCAGTATTTTTGCTTTTAGATCGACTGCTTGCCTATTTCGGAACAGATCCTCTGACTTCTTGGATCTTGCAGGATACTGAGTATTCTTCCGGGATCTCTTCTAAGTATGCGTTTGCATTGAGCTTGGACAGTATAGGTTCTTGGTTATCGGCATTCTTATACTTCTTTGCAGAAGAAACAAGTTCTCATGATACGGACCCTCCTGGAAAACATTGGAGAACCGGGATCACTGCAGGATTCACTGCGAATTTAATTTTAGGCGCGATCCAAGGACTTGCTCCTTCTACCGATTTTCCTTTTACGGCAGGGAATGCGGAAACATTTGGAGTCTCAGCATTCTTTCCGGATGCTTCTTCTTTCGGAATTGGAATGCCTATATTATTCGGATTTTTCTTTTACCAGATCCATAGTAGGAACTGGAGGATCTCTTCTAGAGTTCTATTAAGTATTGCAGTATTTATTTCGCTCGGCCTAGCGGGAAGATACCAAAGCTCGGGTTATTGGCTTCTGATCATTTTCCAAACTGCTTTGGTGGTAGGACTTACTTACCAAAGGGGATTCAGAAATCCGATCTGGAAATATTCTTTTATTCCATTCGTAGTTCTTGGGACTATCTCCGTTTTGGTAGGAGTCTATTTTATCGGAGGAATGGATTGGTCCTTCACTCCTTGGCAGTTGATCCGAGAAGATGCGTCTAACGCATGGACCAAGGGCAAAACCTTCTCCAAAATGCTGGAGATCTTCTGGAAGGACGGTTGGGTACAAACCCTTTCGGCCTGGAATTGGTTCAAAGAAGCTCCGATATTCGGACAAGGATTCGGCGGATTTGCTCTGCATTGGATCGAGTCCGGACCAAGAGGTGCATATCCTCCAAACGGGACTCAGGACTTTGCATTAACTTCTTGGGTGTTTCTACTTTCGGAAGGTGGGATCTTATTCTTCCTTCTGTTCTTTGTTTGGGTGGGTTTGGAGTCATTTACCAGGACTTCTTATTGGTTTTTACCACTTCTATTCTTTCCTGTTACATTCTTCGAACCTTGGACCAGCGGAGCTGGAATATTAGGTTTTCTGTTACTATGGTTTTTGAGCGCTTCCGGACCTTCTACCCGAACCTTGCCAAAATGGTGGATGGTTCCTGCTTTCAATCTGGTTTGCCTGCTATTCGGTTTGGGACTTACAGCAAAAGCGTTTATCCGGCAATCTTCTCAATTGCAAGGACCGGAATTCAGATACGAAGAAAGAAAGACTTACCAGCTTTCCGCAAAGGCAAAATTCCAAGAGAAGGCTGGGGGAAGATATCACACTTTTCGTTCAGGAACGTCTTGGGTCTTGGGTGATAAAGGAAATATCAGCATCCGTATTGCTTTGGAAGAAGCACCTAAAGCAGGAAAACCGGTTTATATTCGTTGGATCTTCTCGGATCAGAATGGTGTAGAATTACAATCCAGAAGCACTCCTCTGAATGCTACAGTGAACCAAGTAGGTTTAGGGGTTCCTGCAGGAGCTAAAACATTAACTGCAAAGGTGATGAGGATTTCCTGGTACCAAGCAGGACCATCCGAGTTCTATATTGGAACGGATGATTTTGACGGTCTGAACCGGATCCGTTAAGCTTTTATCCCGGAAAAAGCATCTAATGTATTTCTAAACTGCTGTTTGATCCGTATAAACCATCTCCATGCCAAAAGTCCCCAAGGGATCCGGGGGAATCTGTACAGAGCACCGCTTTCATGGTTTGGATCTTCCGGTCTGAAATTTTTCCAAACTGGAACTACAGGTATCTTCTCAAAATTTCTTCCAGCTATATAAAAGGAAACGGTCGTTTCTATATTTAGTTCCGGCTCTCGGATCACCGGAGAATAAAAACCTTTTCTAGAAAGTGAATAGGCAAGACTGGGTTCTTCATCTCCTTCTGGGCCTAAGTTTACGGAAAGGAATAATGGGATTTTCAAAATCCTTTCTCGGAAGAATGACGGATTGATCATACCTCTTAGCAGGAACAAAAACCCGAGCCAGGCAGGATATTCCATGAATAAAGTGATAAATTCTAAAGAGGTGATATTTGCCAGATAATATGGGATCCATTCCGGAACGAATAGATAGAAGTTCAAACAGAAGATAGGAACTCCAAATAGGATTACGGAGATAAATGATCTAATCGTAGAAAGATCTCTTAATAAAGGAATTTCTTTTATATTCTCTTTGGATTGTGCCGCTCTCAACCAAGAATCGTATCTGGAAAATTTGCGGATCATTGAATAATCATCCACATACAGATTTTCTGCCTGTAATAATTCGAATGGGAGCGTCACTTCTGCCTGGACAACCAGTAATTCTAAGGTCAAAAAGGAAAGCCCTAGGATTAAAGGGATGTATACGGTCCCGAGGCCCCCTTGTATTAGCAGAAAGTTATACAATCCATGAAGTATTACCAAAAAAGAAAATGCGGAGATGAGATCTAATCCGGAAAAATTTCCTTTTCTAGATTGCAGGAATTTTAAAATGAAAAATCCTAATATACCTCCGGAAAAAGTATGTAAAGGCAAAGAAGTCCCTGATCTAAGTAGTCCCTGCCAAAAATCCAGTTTAAAAGAATAGAATACATTCTCTATACAACCGAAGGAAGCACCTAAAGTAAGACCGAAATACAATCCGTCCGCAAGGTTGGAGGAATTTTTCATCTGTTTTAAGAATAAAAAGATCAGGATTGCTTTGGAAGTTTCTTCCGGAATAGCTCCTATGAGCATTGCCTTGGAGAAAGCGGGATAATTTTGGAATAAGTCGAATACTCCCACTTCCCAAGCAAGAGCGATACCAGTTGCGATCATCCCATAAAAGAATGCAAGTTTTGTGAATGTGCTTCCTTGCCCGGAGTAGTAGGTCTTACGGTAAAAGTCCCAATAAAACCATGCGGCGAGAATTGCAGAGATCGGTTTGCCTAATAAGATCCAGTTTTCCATTCGCTTATAGTCCGGCCCAAAAACTTAGGTAACAGGTCGATACCGAGTTCCGGGCTTCAAGAGCCTAGAAGGCCCTAATAAAAAAGGCGTCGCTCGACAATTTTAAGCGACGCCTTTCAATCCGCAACTTTTGTAAGCGGAGTTCGTTATCTCTACGCGACTAAACTTTGTTTTTTTCTCAGGAAATAAACCGCAATTCCACCTGCGATGACTAATCCCATCGCATAGAAGATCGCAAATTTTTTCACTGAAAGAAACAGATAACCGAGTAGGCTACTATCACTTGGAACAGGGAATACTTTGGACTCGTTGGTCACATCATAGTACCAAGTTTTGTATTCTTTTCCACCGGAAGACACCCAAAGATTGAACTCTGAATATCCTGATTCGGAATCCTTTCTAATATCGTATTTTTCATACGGATATTTCCAAGCGCCTGGAACCAAGATTGCCCAAGGGAATCCTGTGTTATCCAGATACTTATCCGTTCCGTTATTGTTCTTATACAATCCAGGGAAATGGATCTCTTGTTTTGTATTGAGAACATAGGCATACAGATCGTAAGGGAAGGATCCAAGTTTCGCTCTTTCTACAGGAGCATTGAATACGATCTCTACAGTTGCGACAAATCCAGGTTTGAACACATCCCCAGGGTGAACGTTTTGACCTCTGATCGTTTTGTTAGAATCATCGAAGATCTGGTAACCTGATTTCAAGTTCGCGGCAGTAACACTTACAGTGTTCGTTGCAACTTCAACTTTTCCGTCCGCTTGGGTCAGTTTATAAGTGATAGAAGCTCCTACATCCACAGGCAACTTGATAAACAATTGGTGTCTATAACCTGCGCCTTTAGCTACGTGTTGGTAAGTTCCTTTCAGTCTTACGATCTTTCCAGAAGAGTTTAGATCTTCTTTATTCTTAAATTGGATCACATAATCGTTTAAGTCTGCATCACCTGCGGAAGGATACGAGTCTTCAAATGCAACGGTGAAAACTCCTTCTGCAGGATAAGTTACTTCGGTAGAACGGGTCGCATCGTTCGGATAAATATCAGTATCGTCTGGAACTCCGTCGCTGTCAGTATCCGCAATTTGGGTAGCAGGAAGATTGACTTCATATCTGATAGTTCTGTTGATCCCAAGAACTGAGTCCAAACTTACGTACTGAGAAATGGATTCTCCGCCGATCGAAATATCTATAGTAATATTTCCTACGGAAGTCGGAACAGTTAAGGTCCCGGTTACTTTTCCGGAAGAATCGGAAACACCTTGGAATAGTATATTATTGTTTTCATCATATACTAGGACAGTAGCTCCCGAAACCACATTAGACTTCTTATCCAAAACGGTAAGGTTTAAAGGAATATTGATCGTAGTATTGTAGTTAAAACTAGGTTCTCCTTTTGGATCTTCTACCACGACTACAGCTACAGTAGGTGTTCCAGAAGAATCTCCCGATCCTGATCCATTATTGGAACCGCTTCCTGTATCGGAATTAGAACCCGTGTTTGAGTTATCAGAAGATCCTGAGTTTCCGCTATTAGAAGACCCATTCGATGCACTGGAATCTCCGGAAGAAGAGGAAGAATTCGAAGAACCGCTGGAAGAAGAATCGTTAGAGCCAGAATTACCACTGGACGCAGTATTGTTTCCCGAATCAGAAGAAGAGCCCGAGTTAGAGCTGGAGTTTGAATCAGAAGATCCAGAACTGCTACTTCCTCCATTGGAGGATCCGCTATTATTACTTGCAGTGTCGGAAGGAGATCCAGACGTATTAGAAGAATCTGAAGTATTCGAATTGGAAGAAGTTTGGTCAGAAGAACCGGACGATCCGCTGTTAGAACTGCCACTTCCTGAATTAGAATTGGACGGGGTAGTGGTAGAACCTCCACTATTATTCGTACTATCCGCAGGTGGGGTCACAGGATTTCCGGAACCATCTCCTGGAACAAATACTACTCCAGGACTACCGCTATTTCCCGGAACCCCTCCGGTTGCGGTATGTTGGCTTCCTAGGAAAAAAAACGGTAATAAAAGGCCATTCTTCTTATGGCCGCAGTTGTAAACGAACCCGGCAATTATTGCCAAGGCTAGGAACTTTTTCATGAAGGGTCTCCCCACTCTAATCTCTTTACCTTAAGGAGACGGGGTGAAAAGGATTGGTACTACGGTCGAAAAGGTTTTTTTCCTATATGAAGTACGCTATTCCCAAATACAAAATTGGTATATCTGACCTTCTCGAAACCTATTTGTTCCAATTTGGATTTTAAACCTTCTTGGTCCGGATAATAAAGAGAAGAAACCGGCAAATAATCGAACATCTCGTTTTTGCCTCCCCAGAGTACATAACCGAAAAGAGGAACAATTCTGAAAAAATAAAAATCGGCGAATGCTTTTATAAAAGGATTTTTGACCTTTCCCACGTCCAGGTTGGCGAATACCCCTCCGGGTTTGAGCACTCTATAAATTTCTGACAATGCTTTGTCTAGGTCGTTCACATTCCTTAGACCAAAACCGATGCTGACTGCGTCCAGGCTTTCACTTTTGACCTGGGAGAGATTGGTTGCATCTCCCCATTCTATCTTGACTCTACCTTGGTTGATCGGTTTTTCGAGTCTTGTTTTTGCGACTTCTAACATGTTTTCAGAGAAGTCCAAACTTAGTAAAGATTCCACTCTTAGAGATCTTTCCAGGCGGACGGAAATATCTCCTGTCCCGCAACAGAGATCTAAAACTCGGATGGACCCCTTGGTTTCAGTTTCGATCTCTTCTACCAGTTTATTCTTCCAAGATCTATGCAAGAAGAAGCTACTACAATCGTTGAAACGATCGTATTTGGAAGCGATCTTATTGAAATTTACTCGAACGAAATCGGCCTTCGTATCTGAAGAAGGCATTTGAAAAGAGGCCATTTCCCTCAGGATTTTGACGGATCTATAAGGCGCAAGAGGGATTTGGATTTTTGTTCGGATGACAGAAAGTAGAAGTGTCCGTATTTTGGAAAAACGATGAAAGACCTAGGCTTTCTGCAAGGATTGGATTGGGTTTCAAGCCTAATCATTCTTCTTTCCGTTTGGAATCTTGGAACGTTTATCCATGTGTGGAGCATTCTTCCTAAAAGAAAAGAATCCTTAAAACAGAACTTTTTAACTGAAAACAATCCTTCCATTTGGGAAGAAAAACTTTCAGAAGTATTATTCCCGATAGAAACCAAACTTTCCTGGATGAAACACCTGGCAGGGATCTCGACAATGCTTGGACTTTTAGGAACTGTACTCGGGATTTCCGAAGCATTCTCCTCGTTGCAGGCAGCGGGAACAGTTAGCTTGGATGCGTTTGCCGGCGGGATCAAACTCGCGCTCGTAACCACTATCCTGGGTTTGTTCGTCGCAATCCCTTCCTTATTCGGTTTCCAATTTTTAAAACATAGATTATTGGATTTGGAAAGAGAAGCATTGTCCTGGCTAAAGATCCCACCTAGGTGAAATTGATGAGAAAGTCGATCCTAAAGGAAGAAGATCCAGGAATAGACCTGACCAGTTTTATAGACGTAGTATTTATACTTCTAGTTTTTGTGATGTTGGCAGTCAGCTTCAGAAAGGAGATCCGATCCATTCCATTAGAACTTCCTAAAGTAGGGCAGGGAGAGGATCCGAAAGGAGAAAGAGTAGAATTTGCACTTTTACCTGACGGTACTTATAGAATAGGAGAGGAAAAAATCCAGAAAGCAGTCTTGGAAGAAAAACTAAGGCAAGGACTGGTCAGAGAAAAAGAAGTCAGATTTTTTGCGGATAAAACTGCGAACTACGAAGAGATCGTAAAATTATTGGATTTATTAAGTAGGGGTGGAGCTTCTTCCCTAGAATTGGCTGTCCAAGGCCAGAAGTGATATTAAAGATCCTTTAACTTAGGATTATTCTTGTGGCGATCCTTGTCTCGGGTCGTATTCTTTTCCAGGGTAGCCTTAAAAGCTTCTTCCATGGAAATTCCCATTTGGTTGGCAAGACAAGTTAGAACAAAAAGTATATCCCCTAACTCTTTAGACAGGCCTTCCGGATCTTCTCCCTTTTTGAAAGATTGGTCCCCGTATTTTCTTGCAACGAGTCGGGAGAATTCTCCCACTTCTTCCATGAGAATGGCTAGGTTTGTTAGTTCCGAAAAATATTTAACCCCAATGGTTTTGATCCAATCATCTACCGTCTTTTGGGCTTCGTCGAAGTTCATTTCTTTTTAGGAAGATTTCCTTTTTCCTGCAAAAATTCCACCAGAAATCTAGTGGGCTCCGCATAACATCCGCCACTGAGATGATGAGGATCTATGAATTTTTGGCATTTCATTCTGGAACGATATTCTTCCATATCCAATACCAAAGTTTCCGGATATTCTTGGATCAATTTATTTCTTAGATCTATCCATTCTCGGAAGAATGCGGCGGATCTGACTTTTTCGGAGAATGTGGAGTATAATAAAGGAGTCCATAAAACTACTTTAATATGATTCTCTCTCGCGGTTTTCAAAAAATTCCTTAGGAAGTATTCTTGGACCTTAGAACTTCTGAAATTCTTATAAGACTCGTTAAAGATCCTTTCGGATTCAGAGCCCAATTTATCTTCGGGAGTATTCGCCAAAAGTCCGTTCGGGATACCTCCCTTAAACTTGTCCGATTCGTTGATCAGAATATCGCGAATGAATACAAGTTGTTGGACTTCTCCCGGATTTTTGATCCTAGAAAATGCTTCTTTGAATCTAGGAGGAAATACGGAAGTCCGGAATACTCTCGCTTTTAGAAAGCTATCCCATTCGTTTGTGGAGAATATATCCCAGTATCTCAAGAAAAAAGGAAAATCATAAGAATAACGTAATGGATATCTATTTGCGAAATCAGTTCCCGAATCCGGATAATATTCCAGGATTGCATAGTCCAAGGGGATCTTTCTTTTCAGAAGTTTTTCTAAAGTGAAGTTATGAAAAGAATAAGGAGCAGAAGGCCCGGAAAGATTGTATACGATCAGACCAGGACTTTCTTTTTCAAATTCTACTAAGGAAAATTCTCCCATATGAGAAGTGCCGAAGAATGTGAGCACCTTTTGGTCTTCTTTTTTGGAATCGGTTTCTTTCTTCATAGTGGAAAGAACCTTATCTTTCATATTATAAAAATAATATTCTGCACCTGTTTCAGTATAAGGTCTAACTTTTTCGGAAGAAAGGATCCTATCCCATACAATCAATAGAGCAGCGATCCCGAGAGGGATCCAAAGAATTTTGCGATATAACAAAGGAATTCTTTTCATAATTTAAAATGCAAAGTAGATGAAGTCTTGTCCCTTGCCTGCGTAGTTACCGAAGATCAAAGCTCCGATCAAAAGAAAGGCAAGTAAAAGTTTGGTCCTATTTCTTTGGAACCAAAGAGGATAATGGGATGGGGCTTCTGCAGCATGAAAAATGATCCCACCGATAATATAAGGAATCGCTAAATTGAAAGAAAGAGTATTGGCTTGTTCTGGACGGAAATGATAGAACCAACTTTCAAAAAAGAAAAAAGAATCTCCTATATTGAAAGAACGGAAGAATACTGCTGCAAGAGTAAATAAGAGATAGGTCCAGAAGATCCGAACCCCTCGGAAAAATTTTCCTGCTTCAGGTAAAATTCTTATACCTTTTCTTTCCAGGTATCTTTCCACGAACAAAAATAATCCGTGAGAAAGTCCCCAGGCTAAGAAAGTCCAGTTGGCTCCATGCCATAAACCGCCAAGAGCGAATGTGATCGTTTGGTTAATATTTGTCCTGAATTCGGAGATCCTACTTCCACCTAAAGGAATATAGATATAATCCTTGAGCCAGGTGCCCAAGGTGATATGCCATTTCCTCCAAAGTTCATGGATATTCTTACTGAAGAATGGAGCGTTAAAGTTTCTTGGAATATTAAACCCGAATAAAAAAGCACAACCCCTGGCTACGTCTGTATATCCTGAAAAGTCCGAATACACTTGCCAGGTAAATCCGATGGTTGCTAAGAGTAAGGACCCACTTCCGTATTCTTTCGGTCTTAAAAACACCGGATCGATCAAAGTTCCTAAGTTATCGGCGATTAGGATCTTTTTACAAGCTCCTAACCCGATTAAAAATAGTCCGGTATAGATCGCAGTTTTATGAATACGTAATTGTTCTAATCTTGGGAAAAAGTCTTTTGCCCTCATGATTGGCCCCGCGACCAATTGAGGAAAGAATAGTAAGAACAAAGTGAAATGAAAGAAGTTCGGAAGTTCTTCTACTTTTCCGCGATATACATCTATTACGAATGCCATTACCTGAAATGTGTAAAAGCTGATCGCTAAAGGAAGAATGATCCTGAACGAAAATGTGCTCGTATCGAATAGAGACAAATTTGTTACATAGAAAAGATTGTCAGAAACGAAATAGAAATATTTGAATATCCCTAAATTGATCAGATCTATCAGAACAATAATTGTAAGAAGCTTTTTACTTTTTGTCTTAGCGATCGGCTTTAGAAAAAGATAATTTACGAATACGATCCCCATAAGATGCAAAAGAAAGGGAGGATTCCAGGAAGCGTAAAATACCAAAGAGGCTATGAGAAGGATCCATTCTCTGTACTTACGACTTTCCCAAGACCAGTACAGAACATAAACGATCAGGAAGAATACGAAGAATAAAGTGGAGGTAAAGATCATCTTTATTTTTTCCGGACAAGCCCTAGGATAGAAGGTAGGTCAGCGGAGAATATTGCAGAAAATTTTTCCATCCCTGTCTTATTCAAATGGATTAGATCGTAATAATAATCCCCATTATTCTCGCCATCTAAACTAGCCTGGTAATCGAGTAGAGGAGTTGTCGGATCAATTTTTCCGATCTCTTCTTCCCAGATTCGGTTTCTGTCCGGGCTTCTCCAATTTTTAATGATCTCACTATAAGGCGCGATCACTCCGATGATCTTGATCTTTTGTCCGTTTTCCAAACCGACTTGGCGAATATCATTATGCAAAATTTTTAATCTATGGAAGTAATTGTTCACCTGTTTGGTTCTTTCTACTTTCACGGGAGTTTTTTCTCCTAAGCCACAGGTGTCCCAGATCGCTTTCTTATGAAATTGGTCCGAACCTGCAGGAGCAGGTGTCCCATTTCCGGGATTTGTGATCTTTAGACAGGATTTAATATCCTTCACTTCAGGGAACATGCTGATACTCGGAAGATTTGTATTCTCATGAGGCCAAGGAGTGAGTTTAGGCTCTTTTTTTCTTCTGCCGATATCTTTCAAACGTTTGGAAGGATCTAAAATAAAGTCTCTGATATCTCTTCTGTATGCAATACTCTTGAACGCCAAAAATCCAAGATCATCATAACGCACATTATAATTGAATTCGTAAATTAAAGGAAATGCCAGCCTTCTATCCAGCTCTCCGAGCATCGCAAGTGTATGGATTTGCAGATCTTCTTGGTCGACCCAAGGAGTAGAGATCTCGAGTATGTGCAGGACAGTATGTACTTTAGGGAATTTAGGAAGAAGGTTACGTACAAGTGCGTCTTGTACTACAAGCTCGGTCCCTTCCATCGCGATGGATTGGATCTTTTCCCCATAAGGTTCCAAGGTTTCGTTTAAAGTTTTGAGAGAAAGTCCCTGGTGAGCAACCGAAGTCCCAAGAAGAAGTATCGTAGGTTCGAATTCCGCTTTCTTCTCTAAAACGTAATCCGTGTTTCGGATAACGTTCGCTGCGAAGGACCCTTTTTTAAGATAAGGTCTATAAACCCCTGTTTGTAGGCATAGATCGAATAGAGCCAATACTAAAATCGGTATCCAAAAACTTCTCTGACGGATCAAACTGATATACGGATTCACTTTCACCTCAGAAATCGAAATACAGGAAGTTTTGGCCTCCTGCTCCGAAGAACAGAATGATAAATAGATTCGCTGTAACGAATACCCCGAACTTTTTCTTATTTTCTACGATCGTTTCTATCGTGTTTCGGGAGAAATAATAGGAAAGAATGAAACAGATCACGAGCAATATTCCGTAATCGTAATTTACGAATGTTTTAACAGAGTAGATCCCACCGGGTACTGCAAATACCAGGGATTTCATCATTGCCCAGGCAGCTTTCATCGTTTTTGCACGGAACATGATAAACCCGAAGGACAGACAGAACATTGTGAAGATTCTTGCGCCGATATCGTAGCTTAAACCTCCTCTTTCGTTCAGCCAGATAGCAAGTTTGGTTTTGGAATATTCTCTATGAATTCCGAGCATGATCCCTTGCCAGAGTCCCCATCCGACGAAGTGGTAAGCCGCTCCGTGCCAGATACCGGCGAATAACCAAGTGATAAAAAGGTTTCTATATCCTTTTAAAACTCCTACTCTAGAACCGCCGAGAGGGATATAGATATAATCCCTGATCCAAGTGGAAAAGGAGATATGCCAACGAGACCAATGGTCTGCGATATTTCTTGCCACCATCGGAAAGTTAAAGTTCGGGTCGAATTTGTAGCCGAAAAGTCTCGCTGTTCCGATCGCAATATCTGTATAACCCGCAAAGTCGAAATATATCTGCCAGCCGAAAGCCATTGCTCCGACCCATATCTCCGCGGGGTTTAGAATTTTATAATTAGTGAATGTAAAGTCTACTACCTTTGCCAGGTTATCCGCGAATACGATCTTTCTAGTGAATCCCATCAGGATCTGAGCAAAGGCGATCTGCACATCCTCTGCGGTGACCTTAGGAGTATCGTCCAAATCCCTAAAGAAAGTGTGAGCACGAACGATAGGTCCCGCCACCAATTGAGGGAAGAAGGAAACGTACAACGCAAAATCCAAGAAGGACTTACGAGCTTCCAGGTTCCTGCGAAATACATCTATTGTATAACTCATGGACTGGAATGTATAAAAGGAAATACCGACAGGCAGAATGATCTTCAGATGTTCTATCTTAAGCGGTTCGCCGGAGGAGATCTGATTGAATATGTCCGCAAAAACTTCTAGAAGGAAGTTTGTGTATTTGAAATATGCTAAGATCCCAAGATTTGTGATGAGAGATGCGATCAAACAGAGTCTTCTGAATTTTTCAGAGACTCCTTCTTTACTCATCAGTCTTCCTGCAACGTAGTCCACGATCATGGAGACGATCAAGATGATGATGTATAAGTTAATATTAAGATTACAGAAGGATAGATCGATCCAGTTCTCGTACCAGGTAGAGGTCCTGATATCGTCACAAACTATGGAAGCAGGGTGCCAAGCGTTATAGAAGTAGAGACTGGCAAGAAGTAGGAAAACCCTTTGGTATGTACCTTTTAGGATCTTTGCTAGGATCAAAACGATCGGCAAAAATACGAGAAAATGGGCTGAATTGAACAGCATTCGTTCGTTTGTCCTCGACTCCTGTGCAGTTTTTTGGACTGAGGGAAACTCACAAGCACTTATTTACTCGTTTCGATACACCGGTTCCGGAGTGATATACTCATACTTATCTTCAATCCCTTCTATAAAACTTTTATTGGATCTTTCGGATCTAGGAAGAGTAGAATAAGTGAAATTCACTAGAAAAAGTAAGCTCACGTAAGAGAAAAAAATAATATGAGAGATTGATCGTATTCCAAATCTGAAGTTCTCGAATTCCAAAGAACGGAATACCAAAGCGGCAAAGATCAGAAGGCCTATTACGGAAGAGACCCAGAACTCGAAAAAATAACCTTCCCACCAAGTATAAAAAACGAAAGAAGGGATCAGCCAAAAGAATAAAAGAATGAGTTCTGTTTTGAAGGACTTCCAAAGACGTATCCAATTTACGAACGCTAAAAATAAGATCCCAATCCAAAACCCGAGATTTAAATTATAGGGAAAACTTTTGAGAGATGTAAGATCGTTTGCATTGACCCTAAGACCGTTCCTAACTCCTTCGAAATTCAGGAAAGCGTCTCCAATTCCTCTATAAAAATTTATGATATAATTTTTGGGTCCGGGTGCGGCTCCCCATCTTTCTTGAGAAGCATATAAGAATAGCCAGTTTGCAAAATTCTTTTCACTTTCGGTAGGAGCGGTTAAATTCCTTTCTAAAAGTATAAATCCGACATACAGATAAGAAAGTGTCAGGATCAGTACTACGGAGAATAAATATACAAAGATCAGTTTTAGTTTATAAGAATATTCGAAACTTCTTCCTCTCCATTTATCAGCAAGAAGAACCGAAACCGGTACGAATGTCAGAAAAATTGTATCCGATTGGTGGTAATAAACATTCCAAACCTGCAAAAAACCTGCAATATACAATTTTCCTGGAGACCAACCGTTCTTAGAATTCCAAACGCAGAGTAAAAATAAGGCCGCCGTAAAACAGGAATGGATCAGAGGAGTATCGTTATGTTGAGCGTAAAACCAAAAACCTTGGGAATAATGAACTGCAAGTCCTAAAAGAACAGCGCCAACCATGTCCTTATACAATCTCCAGTAAGATAGCATAAGTATAAAAATGAAGAAGGAGGCGACTGCTAAAACTCTTAGCCTGAGTCCGAACATTGCCGAGTCCGTTCCGTGAAGCCAATACCAAAATTTTAAGTAAAATAATCCTGTACTTTCAAATCCGATATGATGAGGATTGAAGAAGACCTTCCAGTATTTGTTGGTAACTATATTATGAGTGTATACGATGGAGTCCCAATCGTAATGTCTGGATAAAAATCTTAGATCGAATAAGAATAAGATCCCGGTAAAACAAACCAGGAATAGAAAGCCTGCCCAGATAGAAGGAGAGCGAAATATATTCTCTGCTTTTTTAAGGAACTCTAGACTTTCCAGGGAACGTTTGAACATTAAACGGATCTGAAAACGGAAGATAAAAATTCCCGATTACTTTTGGAGAAGAAATAAGGAGATTCTGCCAATACTGAATTTTCAGTCTCGGAAAGATGGATCCTAAAAGATAATTTTTCCAAACCTAAGAGAGAACGGAACCAACCTGATTTATGATGGATCTGTAAACCTGTTTGGTCCGGATTCCAGCGAATGGTCTCTTTTCCTAAAAGTCCCCACTTGGTAACTGCGAGCCTATTTTCTTCCGTAACAAAAACTTGAAATAGGTTTTTCCTCAAGAATCGGACTAAATCTAAGAAGAATGCGAATGCGATATAAGAGATCACAAAAAGTGCGGTATAGTCGTATAATCTTTTATCCGTTAAAAGAGAAAGTTTTAATACCTTGGTGATCTGGAGTAACTCCACAAATTTAAAGATCCAGGTTGAAACTAAGGTCCTAACGGGGAATAAATAGAATAAAAATACTCCGTAAACTAAGATCCCAAAAAAAGGAGGTATATAATTGATCCTTAATGTACTTTTTTTGACCTTAGAAGATCTGAGCTCTGGTTCGGAGCTCTCCCAATTCCACCATACGGATTTGGATTTGCTGGATTTGTTCATACTTTGAGGGCCTAGGGGTTTTTCTTTCTTGATTTCCAAAGTTCTACGAGTGAATTTTCGACTAGTTTTGCGGTGGAATCCCAAGACCAATCGTTTCTACTCGGCTTTCTGTCATAGATCCCTTTTTTACCGGCTAAGGAAAGTGCGTTTTTCCAAGCCTCCAAATTCTTAGGAGAAACGAAAGAATCGGTAAGCTCATCTAAAACCTCGTGAAACACTGGAATATCCGAAACGATACAAGGTTTGTTTTCCCGGATTGCCTCAAGTAAAGGAAGGCCAAAACCTTCATGCAAAGACGGGAAGATAAAGTAAGAGCAATTTTTATAAAGCCAACCGAGCTTAGAATCGTCAGGGTTTTCTATAAAATAGATCCCGTCCTTCTCCAAACCGCCTTCTTTTAAAAGAGAGGTAAGTCCCTCAGACTTCCAGCCTAGTCTCCCTGCAAGAACCAAAGGATAAGGGAAGTTCGGTTCTTCTTTTTTTAGGGAAAGGTAAGCCTCTACAAGAGTGCTTAAATTCTTTCTAGGTTCCAACGTTCCCACAGAAAAAAGGAAATTTTTAGGCAGAGTTTTTTCGGGAGCGGATAATGATCCGAACCCTTGGACTCCCGGATAAACAACTTCTAGTTTAGGTTCTAATTCGGGTAAAAAGTTTAGAATATCATTTTTCGTATTTTGAGAAAGACAGAGAACCTTATCCGCTTTTTTTAAAGTGATCGGAGATAAGATCTTATGTTGCCAATAATTCGCAGTGGTCATTGTCTCCGGGGCGGATTTGAAATTTAGATCATGATAGTTTACCAATGTAGGAACTTTTAGGCCGAATGCAGGAAGTAATTGTAAGGTTCCCCAAAACAGATCTATTCTATGCTTTTTCACTAAGGAGGGTATGGTAAAGTTCAACCATAAGACTCCCGGGAGTTTACTTGGAATAAAAGTAGGAGTAAGTCCTATCAGGTGATTAAAAATAGGATGGATCGGCTTATTTGAATAAAGATAATATTCTAAAGGAGAATCGGGACGCAAAAGCCTTTGCAGAACTTCTGCAAGATATCTGGAATTTCCTGTGATCCCGTAAGACAAGGGCCTCGCATCCACTGCGACTCTTGGTTTGTATTTTAAATTTTCCTTTTTTAGCATCGTATTATGAAAAGATTAATCGATAGGATCCGAATAGAAAATACATGCGTACTGTATTAAAGAAGTGTATAATAAAAAGGAAAACATGAGTATAGCTTCTTCTGCAACATTTCCTATAAAACTTCTGTTTAAGAGTAGAACCATTATGGAAATTGAGATAAAGATCGTAGCGGATCTGTATTCTACAAGTTTTGCTTTCCATTTTTCCCAGATCAGAAACTGCTCTCCTTGTTCTGGCCAAAGTTTGGAGAGAGCAAAAGCAGTAGGAAATAATAAGAATACGAATGCATGGATCCAAGAAATCCCGCTAAAAATTATGGAAAAGAAGAATAGTCCGGATAGAACAAAACCTTCCGAGGCGCCTTTATATACTTTATATAAATAAGGACCTGCGATCCCCAAACTTAAAAGTCCGGAGATGACCTTTACCTGATTTATTGTTAAAGCAGCAAACGGCATCCCGAATCTTCCCTGGTTTAGTAGATCCGAATATGATAGAAAGTATTTTGATAGAGTAGAATTCAAACTTTGGTTATTCTTCCAAGCTCTTAAGGCAGGTGATTTGAGATATTTATCTAAAACCAAATCATACCAGGTCTGGTTCATTTTCCAAGTGAACTCGGGATTATACAATGCAGGTAGCGCGATCCAACCCAAAGCAAAGATGACGGTATAGACGATTACCATCGGTCTTTTTTTGTATAAGAAATAAAATAAGAACGCAGCAGGAGTGATCTTGATCACAATTGCAAGAGATAAAACTAGTCCGGACAGCCAATCCTTTTGTACGGAAACGGAAACCAAGATCAGTAATAGTAACAAGAATCCAACTTGGTTATTGTTTTGGTGATTCTCTACAAATCGTAAGGATAAAAGTAAAACCGCAGATAAGAATAAAAAGGACTTCTCTCTTCCTAAAAGTTTTCCTATCAAGAGAAGACTTAAGATCAAAGCTATAAAATTGATCGTAAAAAAGATCTTGGAGGCAACTTCGAATGGAAGGCCTGAAATCGGGATGAGCAAGAACGCAAAAGTTGGCGGATAAATATAAGAGCCGACATTTTCCACTTTTGCTTTGATCCTAAAAAATACTTCCGGATCGAATATCTGGTTTATATTTAATTTGCCGCTTTCGAATTCTTGGACCACTTCGGACAACGCGTCCAGGCTATAAAGGTCCTTGCCTTGTTTGAAATTGCGGGAGGCTTCGTAATAGTCCGAAAAATCCGAGGATTGGTCCGTGCGGCTGAACCCGTTTGCATAAAGAAAAGCTAAGAATAGAAAGAATGCTAAAACAGGGCCGGACTTTTTCAGGTCGATCCGCATTCAGGTACTCTTTTCTGTCCGCCCCAAAAAGCCAAGAAATTAAAAATCGGTTCCCGAATTCTTCGGATCGAATTCATTGGAAGAATGGAATTCCAAGATCTGTCCGATTTTGATTTCGAACTTCCCGAAGACCAGATCGCAAAATTTCCTGCGGCTAAAAGAGATAAGAGTAGGCTACTCGTCTTGGGAAGGACCCAGGATTTCTTAAAAGAAGAAACCGAATTTTCAAAGATAATAGGCTATCTCCGAGAAGGAGATGTGCTTGTCGCAAATGCGACTCGTGTTTCCAAACGAAGAGTATTCCTTATCACTAAAACAGGAAGAAGACATGAGGCAATGTTCCTTTCGGAAACAGAACCAGGGGTATGGAAAACGCTTACTCGGAATTCTAAAAAATTGAAGTTAGGAGATATAGTCTCTGACGAGATAAGCGGAAAATTCCAGTTTTCAGTTGGAGGAAAGGAAGAAGAATTTACCATCTTTAGATCCGAAACCCCGCTTGATGAAAACTCATTTGAGCTCATAGGCCGCACTCCCATTCCTCCTTACTTTAAAAGAGAAAGTACTTCAGAAGATGATGTTCGTTATCAAACTGTGTATTCTAAAAATCTGGGTTCAGTAGCCGCTCCTACAGCCGGTTTACATTTTACTCCGGAACTCTTAGAAGAACTCAAAAACCGAAAGATAGAATTTCTAAAACTAGAATTGAAAGTAGGTTACGGCACATTCCAATCCTTGAACGAAGATCATTTCGCGAACAAAAAACTCCATGAAGAAGAATTCGATCTTCCTTCCGAAACCAAAAACGTTTTGGATTTTGCCAAGAAGAACGGCAAAAGGATTATTTCTGTAGGCACTACTACACTTAGGGCCTTGGAATCCGCTTACGATCCAAACACTAAAACCTTCAGAGCGGGAGAAGGAAAAACGAGGCTATTCCTGCAGCCGGAAGATTCTATCCTAAGTTGCGAAGGTTTGATCACGAATTTTCACCTTCCCCAGAGTAGCTTGCTCCTGCTAGTAAGTGCATTTGCGGAAAAAGAAAAAATACTGAAGGCCTACAAATTCGCCATAGAACAAAAGTTTCGTTTCTTTTCCTACGGAGATTCCATGCTGATTTTGGATCCTGAAAAAGTCTGAGCCCAACTTATTTAATTGAGGAATTCTCCGCCAAACCGGAAAATGGGAAAGGTGTTACGCAAGGTTCTTCCTTCTCAAACTGAAATTAGATTTAAAGCGGCAAAGCCGGCCAAACGGAACGGACTGCCTGATTTTTTAGTATTTCATAAGGAAGAAGTTAGAACATTCCGGCAGGCCCTGGGAAACCCAGGACTCTTCCGACATATTTTAATCACCGGTCCCGAAATAGAAGCGAACCTTTTACAATTCGGACAGTATCTGGAAGAGATCGTAAAAGACCAACCTGTAGTTGCAGAACCGAATCCTACCTTATTGTCCTTGGCAGGTTTTCCATTTGAGAACAAGTACAGACCTGGAAAAATTTCAGAAGCGAACGGAGGACTTTTACTTCTTCCTATCAAACCATTTGTAGAAGATCCGGATTTATATTATTTTCTGAAAGGTGTACTTCTTACCGGTAAGATAGATTTTTTATCTCTTCCGGAAGGATCCGATTCTACCAATATCAATCGATTTCATCCAAGTATAGATTCCAGGTTCAGACTCATTCTAGTGGGAGAAGAAACGGAAGTGGATTCTATCTCTCAGATCGACGCTGACTTTTACGGAAGTTTTGACTTTAAAATTCATATGCCATATGAGATCAGTTTGGAAAAATCCTGGCTCCCAGTTTTTTCGGGACTAGTCAAGTCTTGGGAGAAGCCAGGTTATCCTCCTTTGGACCAAGCCGCCTTGGACTCTTTACTGGAACTTGCGCTCAGATGGAATGATAGCCAGACTAGACTTTCTTTACATCTTTCGGAACTTCGTTCTTTCGTGAGAGAAGTATTAGCATTTAATAATAAAGGAAAGAAGGCGGTCGGCAGGGCAGAGATAGAGGCAGGTCCGGCTCTGATCCAAAAAAGGACTGCAATCCACAAAAGAAAATATGTGGAGAATATCAAAGAAGGCCTTATCTCCGTCCCTCTCAAAGGGAAGAAGACAGGAAGGATCAATGGACTTTCAGTGATCCTTTTGCAGTCTTCTCTTTTGGATTTTGGACAGGTGAATCAAGTTTCTGCCAGGGTTTCCTTGGGTTCCGGAAATCTGATCAATATTGAAAGGGAAGTAAATCTTTCAGGAAGCCTTCACGATAAGGGAGTTTTTATCCTACAATCTTATATCAAAGGAATGTTTTCTCATACTCAATCCTTTGGCTTAGATGCTTCTATTTTATTCGAGCAAAATAGTTCTCCTATTGACGGAGATTCTGCAAGTTGTGCTGAACTTCTGGCGCTTCTTTCCGCGCTTTCCGGACTGGAGATCCCTTGTAATATTGCAGTGACAGGTGCTCTTTCCCAATACGGAGATATTTTACCGGTGGGTTCCGTGAATACCAAGATCCAGGCATGGTTCGATGTAATCCGACTAACGGGTTCTTCTAGAGATAAATACAAAATTTATATCCCGAAAGACAATATGAGAGATCTGAATCTTCCGAGAGAGATCCGGGAGAGTATGAAAAAGGGGAATTTCCAGATATTCTCCTGTTCCCATGTGGAGGATCTTATCCCGGATATTTTCGGGGTCCCAGCCGGTAGGATCTCCAAATCGGGCAAATATCCAGACGGTTCTCTCTTCAGGATCATAGAAGAAAGAATAGATCGTAAAAGGGACGGGGAAGAGACCTAAACCCGCGGGTGCGACCCAACTTTCCCATAAAATGACGGCCCGAGCCTGATTTTTTCTCAGAATTCCTCTAATCAGTCTGCCCCAAAATGACCGATACTCTGTATAGAGTCATGAAACGCGGGGCAAACATCAATATTGAGTCCTCCCTTCTGGTAACCTTGGTTGCGAGCATGGGATTCTTATTTAGTTTGGGAATCGCCCCAGTCAGGACCGGAGGTTTTTTAACCGATGAACCGGTCTTAAGAGAACTCATCCCCGACCAATTTACTTGGGAACCAAGCTCGGAACAAATCCGAGATCTGCCAGAGAGAGTAGGAGAAACCGGACCTAGCCTGGTTTAATTTCTTGCTCCGCTTCCCGGTCTGAAAATCCTATCAAGAAAGACCGGGAGTGCTCGATGTTCGGCAAAAGTTTAGATAATCTAAAACAGATGAACCAAATGCGGGTTCGTATGAAAAAGTTGGAGAAGGAACTGGAGGCGCTGTCCTTCGAGGGAAAATCCAAGAACGAATTGGTGATTTGTATTACCGACGGCAAACAAACCGTTCAAGAGATCCGTATCGAAGATTCTTTACTTGCTAAGAATGATAAAAAATTACTTCAAAAAAGTATAAAGCAAGCTGTGAATCAATCTATGGAAGCCGCTCAGAAAGTAGCAGAAGAAAGAATGGGAGAATTCAAATCTCTTCTGTCCGGAATGCCTTAATTAAAGGCTTTTATATTCGTTAAAAATTTTCTGTTTCGTCCGGTTCCGAGAGAGTTTAAAGAACTCATGAGGGCAGATCGGACGAGTGTCAGTTGACTCCGGAAGAACGATCGCTTCTTCTCCTTCGTCGTCATTTTCAGTAATTCCTAAAGATACCGAGATATCTCCGGATCTTTTCATTTCAGTATTGATCTGCAGAGAATATAAATTTCCATCTATATTCTTTTTTAATAATACTAATCTTTCGATCGAGCTGGAATTAGAACGATCCGCTTTTACGAATTGGATTTGTCCGGGATTTAATTGTCCTAATGGAGTAATTTCAGGTATTCTGAGCGGATCGTATAATTTTCTCAATACATCTCCATCTGTTCCTGCCGCGGGGAACGGGAAATATTGGATCGTCTTAGTGATATCTTGTAAAAATTCAGCGGTGTTGCCAGTATCTGTTCCTGATTGTGCAAACTCTGGAGAAATATCTCCTAAAGATTGCCATAAGAACGCAGGATAAATTTTCATAAAGATCTCTGAACCATCTATTCCGACTGCGTTTTTAATTTCTTGGGGAGAAGTTAGATAACTATCTGCACTTGTTTTGAACAGATGGAATAATCCGTTTGCGTCGGATGCTCTATAACCTTTAGGACCCTGGACTCCAGTTCTAAAGAATGAATTTCTGGAATCGGTATCGCTTCCAGAAATCATATATAAGTATTTCATAAAGGAATAAGCGAATGCATAGTCTACTAAGGAATTAAATTTGGAACTTCCGAATATACTATTTCCGTTTGCACCTCTAGAACAGGAGTTTGAATTCCTACCTCTATAACAATTGATCCGATTGATCTGAGGAGAATAACCTGCTATATCTGCTGCTACTTCGCTAGTTCCCTCGTTGATCCAAGCCTCGTCTCTTCCTCCACCTTGGCTCATGATCCTGGCCTCGTACTGGAATCGGATCAAATGTTGGTATTCATGGGCGAGAGTAGCTAAGAATGTATCCGGTTTTCCCTGGGCAAGGTCTGAGTTTCGGACTGTAACCAGTTCGACCCCATCCATATACACTATATTTGCATAATTAGAGCGGACTGAATAACCGGAATTATCTGGGAAATAATCTACCGGATCGAAAAATCCGGCCACAAAAGAAGAGCCTGGTTGGCCTCCGTCATGTATATCTGAAACGATGACAGCAACTTTTCCATCTCCGTCTAGATCATCCGAAAAGCCAAAGGCCTCGCCTAATCTAGGATAAATTTTAGAATCGAATTCTTGAGAGATGTATTGGTAATCTAAAGCGGATTCTAAGCCGCTCGTTGCATAGATATTTACGTGAGCGCCTGAGGCCACTTTAGTCGTTTGCGCACAGCTAGAACTATTCTTTATAAGATTACGGATCCAGAATGTATTATTGCCACCACAGGAACTAGATACTTTGGCTAAAGAAAGTAGATCGTCGATACTAGGTTCTGATTTGTCCTGGGTGCCGAGTGCGTCTTTGCTGACCACACAGTCTGAAAGTAAGAATATCAAACAAATCGAAAGTACAAACGTATAAAAAGATCTGCCTATTGGCATATAAAGGGACTTCCAAAAACCGTCTCCGGTCGAAACCTTCATGATCTTTCCCGCCGAAAAAGGAAACTAGCTTTACGCCTTGATCCTTTTTCTTAAGGTCAATAATTATTCAGGGTCGAATGGGAGCAAGGATCATTGGCTAAAAAGGTTCCAAAGATTTGGAAATTTTTTTCCAAAAAATTTCAATATATCGTAATTTTTTCGTTAGGATACAATTGCGGATTTCGTCCTTCTCCCTTACAAAAAGATCCGATCCAAGGTCCACAGATTCCTGCATTCGATTCTATTCCGAATAGCGGAGAATATTTTTCCGAGATCAAAAAAATCCCAACCGGGTTTTACATCCGACAGGTTTATCTAAACCATTCCAACAAAAAAGAAATGTTGATCAGCCAACTAACAGTGAGCGGATCCAAAAATTGGGAAGAAACAAGGTTTGAGGGGAAACTAAATTTAGACGAGTCCGGAAAATTTTTCAGATTTCGTCCCAAACTTTGTAGGATGTTCACAAGTAAAAATCCGGGAGATCGCTGGACTTTAACCAGAGCTTATGAATGCGATCATTTCGAATTTCTAATATGGAAATCAGGTCCGGAAGATATTCGCTTAAGTCCAGGCCCGGAAGGAGAAGAAGAAGGGATCCTTCTCAAAAAATCTAGATCTTCCGATATTTCCCAGATTTCTGCAATCATCTTAAAAGCGGATTCAGATATCACAAGTATTTGGGGAATACGTCTTTCGAGGGTCAGAAAAGGTGCAAAGGCTATATTAGAAAAACAGGATGGAAGAAAAACGGAATTGAATACTTTGAAAACGGTAGAGACTACCGGAGAGATCAAGACCGAAAAATCAAATCATGCAGAACCTGGAGATATGATCTTATACACAAATCCCGGAGAAGCAAGGCCTCTCGCACTGTAATCAGTCCAATCCGTTCTCAGAACTTAAGATCCTACGTAGGCCAGGTATGATCTTAACATAGGGTTGGATCTTTCTAAAGTCCGAAATTTCTTTTGCGGAAACATCCGAACCATCCAGTTGTAGATGGATCAGGTTTGTTAGACCGTATAACGGACTTAAATCCTTTACTTGGGTCCCACCCAGATACAATTCCATTAGTCTTGTACAATGTTCCAAAGGTCTTAGATCAGTAATCTTAGTGTGTTTTAACTGCAAATGTTTCACACTACATCCAGGCCCTAAAAATCCTAGATTGGAAATTTTAGAATCGGTCAGTTCAATTCTTGTGAGCCTATTCCAATGCAGATAATTTTTCAGATCTTGATCGCCTATTTCCGTTTGGTTCAGCACTAGACTATCCAGTTTTGCAACACGATTTAGAGGTGAAAGATCCTTTACGGACGATCCGGAAAGATGAATATATCTGAGTTTTGGAAGATCAGGCAAACCTTCCAATGATCTTACTTCTTTAGAATTTAGTTCTAGGACTTCTAATCCGGAGAATGCAGATAGGTCGCTCCAACTAGGGTTGTCTTCGAATCCTAACCATCTGATCTCTTTAGGATACTTGCCTAGGATCTCACCTTCACCGTTCCGAACGGAGATCAAATGACTAGATTGAGAACAGGCGAATAAGAAATAGAGGATGAGAAAAGTTTTCCTCATAAGATCGAATCTATTTAGATTCTATATGGAAGAAAACCAAAAATAGTTCGTACAAGCTATTTTAAAAACGATTATTCCTCCCTGATTTACGGGTTGGAATTCCAACGGGAATCGAGTTGACATCAGTCTCCTTTTTAGAGCAAGATAAGATTCGAAGCCGGTCCGAATGGAAGAAGATAAAAAATCCGCCTCTCGAAACACCAAACAAAAGGGCGAGATCCTGAGAGTCATCCGGGATGCAAAAGGTCCTCTTTCGGTAAAGGAAATCCACGATATCTCTAAAAAATCCATACAGAATATAGGGATCGCTACCGTATATCGGTCTGTGAACCATCTTCTGGAATCCGGTTCGATCCATGAGATCCAATTGCCCGGAGAATCTTCCCGTTTCGAGATCAGCCATCTGGATCATCACCATCATTTCCATTGTAAAATTTGCGATCGAGTTTTTGATGTGGAGATATGTCCTTTCCCAATGGAAAATCTTCCTAAGGGATTTACATTAGATTCTCATGAAATTATCTTATACGGCGTTTGTTCCGAATGTAACACCTCTTCAAAATGAATCAAAAAAAACTAAAATTTAAAATTATCTATTTAAGCATTCTATTTATCGCATTATTCTCCCTTATAGATCGGGTCGTATTGGACAATCTGCTTTTCGGATTCCCGAATGAACTAGAGTGGGATACTTCTCCTTGGTTCAACTTCTTGGAAAAAAGAAGAAGGATCCAATTCTCGGAAAATGAAAAAGGTACGCTGATCGTAGGAAGTAGTGTTGCTCTTTATTCTTCTCTTCCGGAAAGAATGAATGAGAGACTGAAAGGTGCATCCATTCGCACGGAATTCTATTCGCATCCGGCATTAACACCTTCCGATTTCTATTTTTATAAGGAAGATATAGCTTCTAAACAACCCAAGCTTGTATTTTTTGTTTTGAATCCTGCGGATCTGCAATTGGACTTTCTGATCACAGAGAAAGAAAGTGAAGACAGATTAGCCCAATACAAACAAAATCTGCTTTATCAGGAAAAGTCCATCATCGACTTTCAGAATTTAGAATATTCCGAAAAAGTTTTGGACGATGTTTCCGCAAAAACAAGGCATCAAAACAGGATGATCTATCCTGCCCAATATCTAAGGGAGAAGTATGAAAGTATTCTGAAAACCGGCAAATCCGCCTTTTTATCCATTCTTTCTAGATCCTTGTTCTTAGTGGTTCGCTATAGAAGTTTCTTGTATGATCCGATGGATGCGTGGATTGAAAACCATCTAAGAAGTGGGAGGTCTTACCATTATTATACTGGTATTATTCCTGAGGAAGGTATCTATCTAAGAGGATGGGCCAAACCCGAATTCTCGATTGATTGTGAATTGAAGAACGGAGTCTTCGAAGAGAGTGTATTCTTTCAAGAAAAAGGAACCACTCTCAGGATTTGGGGAGAAGGTAAGCCGATCCTATTCGATAAAACTTTTCCAAAGTCCGGTTGGCATACGATCAAATTTAACGTTCCGGAAAAATCGGATAAAACCAAACTCAGAATTGCTTCCGATAAAAAGATCTCTTCCTTACAAGTGGATTCCAGGATTTTCGGAACTGAGGAAATTTATGGGATCAGACTTTCCCAAAACTTCTGCAGAAATGAGATCCGAAAACATATCTCTTATATTCGAATTCCAGGTTTAGACGATTCCAGGATTTCTAATATGGACGATGTTACTTATTCTAAGGATTATACGGAAAGGATCTACGGCTACAAGGGAGAAAGTTCTAAAATGTCCAGACTGGTCACTCTCAGAATGGCAAAGATCAAATTAGCATCTTCTCCGAAATTTTTTGTTTGGTCCGAATTGGAATATTTAAAAAAAGCAGTTGAGTATCTGGAATCACAAGGAATCCAAGTGGTTCTCGTGAACTCTCCCGAAAATCCTTTTGAAAGAGAAGTATATGAAACAAGTCCTTGGTACAAAGGATATATTTCTTATTTGGAAAACTTGGGAAAAGATAAATATACGTTCAAAAATGCAGTGTCCGATTTCAAAGATAAAAAATCCTTCTTAGATCCTCACCATTTGACTTACCAGGCCTCCGAAAAATCCTCAGATCTATTTGCAGACTGGATCCTAGAAACATTAACGGAAAAATGAGATGTTCCGATTCTTATCCAAATTTTTACCGAATGAGAAACTTAAAGCTGAATGGGTTAGTGTATTAGGAAATCCTAAACTATTTACGGCGATTTTTCTCATTCTATATACCTTCTCCTCTTTTTGTGTATGGAAGAAATACTCTTGGAGCCCGAGTTCCCAGATAAATTTTGGAAAAGAATTTGCGGACCAAAATAAAGAACAAACTCCTCCAGGTGCGATCGTGTTCTTAGGAGAGGAGGGGAATCTGGGAGCCGGTTACGACGGACAGATCTTTTACTATTATTCTAGGATGTTATCCGGTTTTAGTTTGGATTGGCCGCACGGTTTCGAGACAAGTTTTAGGGCTCCTAGGATAGGTTATCCACTTTTAGTCTCCCCATTCGGTTGGTTGGGAATGTACGGGACAATCTTCGGGATGTATTTTTTGAATCTGGGGATCTTCTACCTTTCTTATCTTGCAATCAGAGACTTATTGCCGGATCCTAAAAAGTATTTAAGCGCATTCTATCTACTTTCTCCCTTTGCATTGGGAAGTTATATCTTACTTGTATCAGATACTGTGATGATGGGCCTAAGCGTCCTAGCGTATTGGGCCTTTATCAGAAAAAGATTTATAACCTTCTCCTTTCTAGCGGGTCTTGCCATCCTCACAAAAGAACAGGCAGTCTTTTTGTTCTTTCCTTTGGGACTAACTACCTTATTCCAAAAGGAATTCAGAAAAAGTATCTGGGTGGCTTCTTCTTTAATCCTGCCTGTCGCCTGGAGTTTATATCTAAGGACCCAATTCCCGGAATGGACCCCTGGTAGTTTGGGTCATTTCTTTGACCCATTTGGAGGACTTTCCGGATATTTCGGGGAACTCCAACAAGCTTTAGTTTCGGGTGATAAGAATCTTATCCTTCTGATCAAAAAATTCTCAAGATTTCCTTTGGTACTTCTTCTTTTGTCCGGAACCTATTTGTTATTCAGAGGGGATTGGAAAAAGGGCCTGGGATTTAGGCTAGGTTTTGGAATTCTTTTATTAACTGCGTATGCTGGAGGGTATATTCTCTATTGGGCCACCTATGAAAATGTTTCCAGAATGTTTACATTCAGCCTTCCATTATTAATTTTATGGGAAAAGGAAGATGAGTCCCTTCCGAGCGGAACATACTGGGCCCTAACCGGCATTATTCTAATTTCGTTTTTAATAAAATTGGCATTCGTTTCCAAACCTTTACGTCACTTGGTCTGGTGATCCGGCCCCGCTCCGTATCTTTGTTTTTTTGCAAACGGATATCTACAAAAATTTTCTTAGACTTGATTCTTCTTATAAAAGAATTAGAATGGTCTTATTGTAGGTCCGCTGTTCAGAAATCCGCACGTGTCATTGTAATCAGATCGGTGAAATCCGAGCTTTGCTTCTCTTAGAAACCCTGCTATCCGCGATTTTACCGTCATTCAAATCAATCCGCTGTTCTTAAAGTATGTCTATGGGAAGGCGAGTTGGTCTCCCGTTTGCGAGTCGGAAGCTGCCTAAATTTTTTGTTCGAGGAAAGCATGCAGAATCGCAAACTTTTTGTAGGAAATCTTAATTACTCAGTTCGCCAACAGGAAATCAGCGAACTATTCTCCAACTACGGAGAAGTAGCTTATGCGAAAGTAATTGAAGGTAAAGGATTTGGATTCGTGGAAATGGCTAGCGAGGAGCAAGCTGAAAACGCGAAGAACAGTCTAAACGGAACCGAGTTCAAAGGTAGAACTTTGAATATCGATATCGCAAAACCTCAAACTTTCAACAAACCAAGAAGACATTAAGATCTATCCTCGGGGGAGGAAACTTCCCCGAGTTTTCCTATCCATTTTGCTTTTCTCCATATTCTAAAAGAGAAGAGTATGGATCTCCTTCCAAACCAAAAAGTTCCGCAAACCTCTTCGGTACTTCTTCCAACCTTCTTTTTCTCCGATACAGACAGCCTAAAGATATCGCCTTTTTCAGAAATTTGAAAATCAGGCTAAGAAGAAAAAGGATTCTAAAACTTTCGGGAGAGAATATCTTAACTCGCAAATTATATGGATGTCGGACTGGGAAGTTCCACTCCGATCGGAATGGAACCTACGAATTCAGGTGAGAATTCGGAAAGGATCTGAAATATTTGACGCTCTTTTAGAAGTGAAGTACAAACCGAAAATCGGTTCGTCATTCAAGCAAAGTAGGGGATTAAACGCCTACTTCTTCCTCAGCATCCTCGTTTTCTTCTTCTACATTTAGAAGTTCTACAAGCTCTTTGTAGGCTCTTTCTTTTTCTACGACGCCAGTTTTCTTAATCGCCTTTTTGAGAACATCGTCCCATTTTTTCTGGGGAAGGATCACTTGCATCTCTTCCAAAACTTCCAGGATATTGATATCGTCTTTTGTATTAAAGATCTCAGTGGCATCGTAACGGAATAACCCGGAAAGTTGATCGATAAAATCGCCGACTCCGTTTCCGCCTCCGCGTTTATCTAGGGCTTCTTGTTTTTTTTGCGCTTTGCGGAGATCTCTTTCTCGTCTCTCCAATTCGGTCCGTTTCATAAGAACCCTCTCTTATCGGCTATACCTGCCATGTTTTCGAATCCAGCTCACGGGCAAAGAAAAAACCCTTTGAAAATCGATTAGGAAAACTAATACAAGCTGCCGATCTGGCGGAAGTTCAGGTTTGATTTGCAAGAACTTACTCTCAAAAACGGGCGAATTCTGTAAAACCAGCCCAAACTTTCATTCCTATTGAATTAGACCGGGACAAATGAGGAATTCTTTCCGAAAAGGAACCAGGATTTGGGTCTTTTTCGGACAACCGTTTAGAAAAAAAGAAGAACGGGATGCTCTTTTAACGAGAACCCATAGCGGATTTGGGGATTCTATATTCTTTCTGGATCCTTTGGTTTGCAGAAGCTAAACTTTCCTGATCCAAAACAATATCTGTTCCATCATCTAAGGAAATCGTAATGTATCTTGACTTGGATGATTTCACTTCGTTGGAAATATCTAGGATCGATTGGACAGGTTTGCCGTTCACTTGGTCCACTAGTCTCCCTGAAATTTCGTGATAACCTTGGTTGGATTCGTCCGGGATCACTTGGGAAAGTAATACGAATTTACCTTCTTTTTTATCCCCGGTAGAAAATTTATGATAATCGAATGTGTATAGAAGTTTGCGATCTACTTTAGATCTCCAATCTTTTCCCCATTCCAGCAAGTAACCTTCGGAAAGTTCCACAAATAGAAAACCACCATCAAAATAGTATTCTGATTTGGAGCCAAGATTTCTATGAGGGATACGAATAGAAGAATATGGAAATGGTTTTAGAGAGAGTTGAACTTCTTCTTCTTTGCCGGATCGGATGATCTTAACGGGGACTTGTTTACCGATTTGATAGCCGAATTCGTCTCCTAAATGTGCGATATAAGAGAGAACCTGTTTGCCATATTTTGGATGTTGAAAATATCCTTTGGAATCTATCTTTTTGCCGCCAAACTCCAGGATTACATCACCGATCTTTAATATTCCATCCGCGGAACTATCAGGTAATATTTCTGCTACTAAGATCCCCTGGTCCTTTGTTTTGAGAGAATAAAAATCCTTAGTTGCCTTGTCCATGATCGGCCTATAGCGGAAACCTTTAAATGGGATCTCTGTCTTACCAAAATTTCCTAGAAATTTGCTGATCAAGAAGGAAGGAATTGCTCTGCCAGAGTTTTTGTCTCCGGAAAAATCGAAAAGTATTCCGCTTACTTTCCCTTTTTCTAATAGAACTTCTCCGTTTCCGTTTAATGTTTCGGTAGAGTTTACATCCAAAACGGGAAGTTCTACCATTCCTTGCGGGTATTGGTCCAGGTCCATGCTGATCAGAGCGCCTGAAGCCGATTGTATAGAACCTGAATTGTCCAGTTGGTAAATGGAAACCTGTCTAGGATAATCTATCTCTTTTTGGAATTCGAAAGGGGTTAGGTCCTTGAAGAAGTTCTCTTCTTCTATTTTTAATAATGCCAGATCGGATTCGAAGTCTTGTCTTGCAACGGTTGCCTTTGTCTCCGCATATGAAGAATATTTTTTAACTTCTATCAATGTAGAGTGGGCGAGTAGATGTGCAGGTAATAAGATTTTTTCGCCTGGTACGATGATCCCTACACCTCTTCTTACCTTTGGATTTTTCTTTTTCCAAGGGTTAAAATAGTCTGGTTCTTGGAAAGAGATCTTTACCTGGACTATACTCTTTTTATACTCTTCTTCCGCCTTTGCTTGAGACGCGATCCCGTTCGGAACTTTCTTAACGGAAGATTTCGGTTTTTTAGCGGATAGTCCTGCACTAAAAATACAAACGCTGATAATGACTAGAAAGATCTTGGATTTCACGTATTACTCCAAACCGTAGGTGCTTCTGATCTGGGAATCCGCCTTTTGGGTTTCCTCTCGATCCAAGATCAATGGGAGATCTATATTCAGAAATTTTAATTTTAAGAATTTGGACTTGGATTCTGCGGTAATCCTTTTCAGGTCGGCAAGGCTATTGATAGGTTCTCCGTTTACCGATTCCAAAACTAAATTCAGGAAATAATCGGAGGAAGAATTTACAGGATGAGCTAATTTCCTGTACAAAACCACGTCCGCCTTTTTAGTCCTGCCGATCCCATCTTCTATAAAATAATCGTATCTGTATAAGAACTGGCTTCCACCGGAAGTATTTCCGCTTCTGCTCCAAGCTCCCAGAAGATCTCTGGACATTTCTTGGAATAATAATCCGCCTATCATGGAATAATCGAAAGGAGTGTCGTACCTGTTTTTCATAAAATCGAAATCAGGCATTCTTTTGGCCTTGAATTCCACATCGATCAGTTTGCCGTTACGGAATACCTTGAATCGGATAGGCTCTCCGGAATACTTATCATCTACTGCTTCCGTAAAATCTACACGGGCATCTTTGTCTAATGTGATTGTCCCGTTCCTTCCGATTGCAAGGCCGTCTATCTCTGTAAGATAATCCCCTTCTTTCAAATATCCGTCCGCAGAACCGTTCGGAAGTATTCTGGATACGAATACTCCTTCTAACCCTTCCGGGATACCTTTAACTTTTCTGAGAGAAGTATTAAAAGAATTGAATGTTCCAATTCCGAGCTCTACATAACCGTCGTATCTTCCGTCTTCTATATCTTTCAGAAAATGACGGATTACCTTGGTAGGAATAAGATAACCGATATTTTCCCCTTTGGTAGCGACTTGGAAGGCAACTCCAACCACATTATTGTTCTGGATGGCAGGTCCTCCCGAGTTCCCTGGATTAATGGCAGCATCCACTTGCAAAACCAAGTGGCTGTCTACGGAAGAATGTTCGTATTTAGATTGTTCCTTTCTGGAAACGATCCCTCTGGTTACGGAAACTTTATTTCCACCGATCGGATATCCTACTACAATTAGAGAAGAATTCAATTCCGGAATTTCTCCCAAACTTAGATCGGTCGAATCCTTATAAAATTCGGGATCTTCCGCTTCTAGGACCGCTAGGTCGCAGTCGTGGGCCACATGTAAAATTTTGACCCTGTACCATTCCGTCTGGTTGTATCTCTGTACCTGGACGTACTTCGCATTTGAGATTACATGAGCATTTGTTAATATTCTCTTGTTCCCGATCAGAAACCCTGTTCCTGAACTTGCACGAACCCCGTCCGTGGCCCAGGGAGTGAATGCACTGAAGGCTTGGGAATATACTTTGATCTGCACGACTGCTTTTCGTACCTGATCGAAATCGCTTCTTTCTTCCGAGAAAAGGGGAAAGTGAAGGGAGAATACTAGTACAATAAGACCAGATTTCAGGAACTGCATGAGATGCTTAATGTCCTTCGAATTCACAAATAGAGAATACGTTTACACCTAAGTCGTTATTTAATTTTGTAGCTCCGCCTAGATCTGGAAGATCAATGATGACTCCGACTTCAGGAACTTCTGCGCCTAATTTTTGCAATAGTTGGACTGCGGCGATCATGGTTCCTCCGGTTGCAATCAGGTCGTCCATGAGTAGAATTCTATCTCCGGGAACTATAGAGTCTTTATGTATTTCGATTACATCTTTTCCGTATTCCAAATCGTATTCTTGGGAAACAGTTTCGGAGGGAAGTTTTCCTTTTTTACGGATCGGAATGAATCCTACACCTAGTTGGAATGCGAGAGGTGCGCCTATGATAAAACCTCTGGCTTCGATTCCGGCTACTTTAGTGATTCCTTTGCCTGTATACCGGTCTACGAAAGTACCTATGGTAAGAGCTAAACCTTCCGGATCTAATAATAGGGAAGTAATGTCTCTGAATAGGATTCCTTTGCGGGGATAATCCGGGATCGTACGAATTTTGCTTTTAACTATGGACATGGGCTCGAAGTCCAATTCCATTTTCCGGAAAGGAACAAACAATTCTTTTTTCAGTGGGGATGATGAGCGGCCTCCGGAAAAGAAGGCCGCGAGTTTAGGTTAGTATGCTTTTGCTCTAAGAGCGGCAATTCTTTCTTCTAGAGGAGGGTGAGTCGCAAATAAGGAAGCAAGTCCTCCGGCTCTATTGGAAATTTTCAAAGCGGCGATGGTTTCTCCTCTTTGATCGATTGGATCCCTTGAGAAAGCAACTTTCAATCTTTCCAAAGCGGAGATCATGCTAGATCTTCCCGCCAATTTTGCTCCACCTGCGTCGGCGCGGAACTCTCTGGCTCTGGAAACATAAGCCACTACTATGGAACCTAAAAGTCCGAAAACTACCATAAGCAGTTGTCTGATCATGAACTCCATGAAGAATCCACCGCTGGATCCTCTCTCATCGTTACGATTCAATTGAGAAACGATCACTTTGCTTACGATCCAAGAGAAGAAGATCACGAACGAGTTGATCACTCCCTGTACCAAAGTCATGGTCACCATGTCTCCATTGGCAACGTGAGAAAGTTCATGTCCTAGAACTCCATCCAATTCTTCGCTATCCATTCCGTTCAAAAGTCCGGTGGATACGGCGACTAAAGCGCTGTTTCTGCTAGGTCCTGTAGCGAATGCGTTGATCTCGGGAGATTCGTAATATCCGACTTCAGGCATAGGAAGTCCCGCAGCCGAGGCCAATCTTTGCACTCTAGTTAAAAGATCTCTTTGCCATCCGGATGCGTTTCTAGGATCGATGACTTGGACTCCCATGGAGGCCTTTACCATAAACTTGGAAAGCAGCAAAGAAATGAATGCTCCTCCCATACCCCAGATTGCAGCAAACAGAAGGGTAGTTGCGTAAGGTACTCCGGACTTAGCTAAATAAACATCCAGCCCGGTAAGTCTTAAAATCAATCCGATCGTGAAAATTACCGCGATATTGGTAAGCGCGAATAATCCAAATCTACGAAAAAGCGCCATAGGCGAACAGTTCTCCTTTTTAGAAGTTTTTTGGGCCTCGGTAATTCCGTGCCCGCCGGTCTTCTAAATTCCGGTAATTATTAGACCGCTCTAGGTTCCTTCTTTAAGAAAGAAGCGAGAAGAAAAAGTCCTGCAAGTAATAAATATGCCCAAACAAATGGACCCAGATTTAGCTGAAAAGAGCTCAAAATTGCGTTCCCAGCTAAGGAATAAGAATGTATAAATCCTGTCCCGGCAAGAAATGCACCGATCAAACTTGCAATGATCGCCTTCTTAAAATCTCGATCAATCACGAATGTAGCGATCGCAGCCCAAACCATGGAAGAAAGTAAAAATCCTTGGGACAGACTCAAAAGCCCGCCGAGAGAATACGGAAAAATTGGCTGATCTAAAGGCACAGTGGATAACCAAATATTCGGGGTAGTAGAGGCAGCCGGTGTACCTTCTACCGCTTTTGCTAGAATGGGAGCTGCATAATTGAATGCACTTTGGATCATCAAAACTCCCCATCCTGCAAGAGCAGGAAGAAGTCCGATCACAACTGCAGGCGCATGTCTAGTAGGAGTCGCTTCGAATGCTTGGGCTCCGATCACGATACCGATCCAAAGTACGATTGCCATTCCCGCTTCTACAGGGATAAGAGCGCACACAAAACTGACCAAACCGAAGAAAGCGATTAGAGTCATAAAGATACCGTTCAAGCTGGAGTAACCGGATCTAGCTCCTAATGCCTTCCAACCTGGATGGCCAATATATATTGTAGTTGGGAAAGGAGATCCGAATAGGGAACCTACAATTGTTCCAACTCCGTTCATCATGAGAGAATTTCTGGTGTTGAATTTATCTCCTGCAGCTTCTGCGGATTCTATATTCTGCAAAGAACCGATTACGTTAAAAATTCCCATAGGTAAGATCACGGATAAATATTCTCTAATCCCGATATGACTCCAAGCTTCGAATAAGTCTCCGCCGCTCCATACCGGAAAATTAAAGCCAAAATCGATTGAGGAATGTAACGCAGCCCCATCCATCATTTGTTTTCCGGTGAAATGGGGAAGATACCATGCAAGTAAGGTCCCCACGATTACTGAGATAAGTCCACCTGGGATCTTAAAAGGAAATACTACTCTTCCAAAATATTGCAGAAGTATAATTCCGAACGGAACGAATGCAACGAGTGGATTTAAGAATGTGCGGACTAAAAAGTCCATGGAGATAAATGTAAGCGCGATCCCTGCGAGAGCGGAGAGAAGTGCGGCTCTAGGAGTTGCCTTGCGGATCTTCTCCGCAATAAATGCTCCGAAAAATTCGATGAGCCCGGATACAAAACTTGCTAGTAGGCCGATTGACCAAGCAGCTTTATAACTATTCGTTTTTTGGTAAACCGGGAACATTACAAAAAAGACGAATGCGAACAAAGAAACGGTATTGATCCCGTAAGGCAATGCTGTGACATCACTTCTGTTTTCTGAAAGTGCAAGTTGTCTTGCCTGCCAAGCATAGAAAAGATTTCCTATAAGTAGAGAGATTGCAGCTCCTGGGATCACAACTCTGAATACGAAATCCTGAGGCATTCCGCAAAAACCGATACACAATGCTACCAGGACCAAAATTTGGATCAGGTTATCGATCATCAGGCCGAAGAATCCATCCAGGTCCCCGGCAACGAACCATTTGTATTTGCTCATTTCTTTGTTTTACTCCCGAAGTCTACTTGGATTACATTATCTTTTCGTTTTGAAGATCCGGATCCTATATCAGAAACTTCTTCCTTGGTTTCTGCCGGAGATGTTTCCTCTTTTTTAGGAGGGATATCCGGTTTGCCCAAATAAATTCTCATTTGTGTGACAGTCTGTTGGGACTTGTCGAAATATCTGAAAATCGCGTCCCATGGCAGAAAGACTTCTTCCCAGGTGTAGCCGAACTGTAGTTCTGCATACACCCATTCTGCTTCTATTTTGATATCTCTTGCAGCGCGGGGTCCTATAACTAGTATGATACCTGATTCTGGTTCTTCTCCCACTAATCCTCTTTTACCGATCTTTAGGTCGGGATGAGGCATTACGTGTACATAGAAGGTGCCGAACCTTTCCCAGTACACTGAAAAGAGTTGTTTTTTGAATTCTCGAAGTGCCTGTATGTCTTCTAAATTCGGACTATCCATCGTTTTTCAACTTACGCGAGGTTTCCTCGCTAATATATTCTTTGTGTATTTTATACTCAGGCACGAGCGCCTTAAAAGAGGAGAAAATCTCCTCTTCTCGATCCGATTTTGCCGCTTCTAATAATGCGTTAAATCTTGCCTGGAAGCTGCTAGGATCTCCTTCCTCTAAGGGGGCTGCAATCCTGATTTTAGGATGATGTGTTTTTTTGATCCCTTCTAGATCTAACAGCAGTTCTTCGAAGAGTTTTTCTCCGGGTCTTAAACCTGTGAACACGATCGGAATATCCGTATAAGGCCTGAATCCTGAAAGTCGGATCATATCTTCTGCAAGATTTAGGATGCGGATCGGTTCTCCCATTTCTAGGAGAAAAATTTCTTCCTTCTCTCCCATGGCTGCCGCTTGCAAAACCAATTGTGTCGCTTCCGGGATTGTCATAAAATAGCGGATAATATCTGGATGGGTCACAGTTACAGGGCCGCCATTACTGATCTGTTCTCTAAATCTAGGAATGACTGAACCGCTGGAGCCTAACACGTTACCGAATCTTACTGTGATAAATTTGGTTTTGGTTCCTTGGGAGATCGCTTGCAGATATAACTCTGCAACTCTTTTGGAAGCGCCCATTATGTTTACTGGATTGACTGCCTTGTCCGTGGAAATTAAAACAAAACGTTCAGTCCCATAAATTCTAGAGATATCCGCTAAGTTTTTGGTTCCGAGTACATTATTTAATACCGCTTCGGATGGATTGATCTCCATCATAGGCACATGTTTGTAAGCTGCAGAATGAAATACAACTTGTGGACGGTCCGTTTCGAAAACGGATCCTATCCTCAATGGATTTTTAATATCTGCGATCACCGCTCTGAACTGTATTCCGCTGTCTTTAAACACTTTTCTGAGTTCGTAATCGATTTCATAAAGAGGAGTTTCTGCGGAATCGAGCAGGATCATTTTTGCAGGATGGAATACCGCAACCTGTCTGCATAATTCGCTTCCGATAGAACCGCCGGCACCTGTGACTAGCACTGTTTTACCTGCGATATAAGAACGGATGGATTCTATTTCCAGGTCTACGACCGGACGACCTAATACGTCCTCTACCCGGATCTCTCTTAATTGTTGTACTTTGGGTGGATCGAAAAATAGAGACCCTAAAGAGGGTAGGATCTTAAAATCCACATTCTCTGATTCAAAACTTTTGATCAGTTTACCGATCTGTTTCCCGTCTGGATTACTGAATGCGATCAGCACTTTTTTAATTTCAAGAGAACGGATCAGAAATTCTGCCTGGTCAATTTTTCCAAGTACGGGAACACCTTGGATATGGGCGCCTATCTTGGATTCGTCATCGTCCAAAAGACCTAAGGGTAGAAGATTCAGATCGTTATGCCTTCTTAACTCGGTGAGCAGTGTAGCCCCCGTTTTCCCAGCGCCTAGGATCAGTGTTGGAATTCCTTCTCCCTCTTTTTTGCGTAGAATGTACTGATCTCTCACTAATCTCCAGGAAAGGCTACGTATACACAAAAATCCTAGCAGAAGAAGTGTGTCTATGACCGGGATCATTCTGGAAAGATGTTCGAATCCGTTATAGAATAAGAGCGCGGTATTCGAGATCAGCGAGGAAAGTATGGTGGTCTTGATGATCTCGACCAAGTCGTGGATGGAAGCGTAAGCCCAGATCGATCTGTAAATATTCGAAAATAGAAATACTAGAGAACGACAAGAGACTACAATGAGTAGTGGAATAAAAAAGTCGTTCGGCTCCTGCAAAAATACAGTGGATTCAAAACGGATCAGGTGGGCTAGGAAATAGGAGAGGATCATGAAGCTTAAATCCAAAGGGAAAAGAAGGCTTCGACGATTCCATTGACCCATTAAGTAAAAAAAATGTCGCTAGTGAGGAAAAGTCCAATCTTTTTAACGTTTTTTGAGTTGCTTAAAAACCCGATCTGATTCGAAACTTTAAAGGGCTTTTATTCTAGTGAAAGAATTGATCGTCAATTTACAAGGCAAACTGGATTCTTTACTCGGAAACACTTTCCGAGAAAAAACGGATCCTTTACTTCGAAGTGAGCCCCATAAAATTCTCTTGGATGCCAGAGACCTCCAAGTTTGGGACGAGAACGGTTTACTTTCTCTCAAAAATTCTTCTCTCTCTCATTTGAGTTCCAAATACGCTGCCTGCGGATTATCCGAAAGTCTGATGGGAGATTGGAATCGTCTAGGCCTACGGGAAAAAATCCCGTACTTCAAAACCAGAGAAGAAGCTAAATATTATCTAGTCTCCGGGCAAAATTTGGATCGGAGTTTCGAACCTAACGAGAGCACTACGGCCTGTCCAGCTTGCCTCCAGATCCTAAGAGTGCAGGGAAAAGGAAATTACCGTTGTCCTTCCTGTGGCCATACCTTCTACCTGACCGCAGATTATAGAACGGCTAGTTACGAGAAATTATTCTAATCCATTCGGAAATAAATTTCCAAATTTTATAGGCTTGCCAGAAAAAAATCAGACTGGCGCTGTTACTATTATATGGGTACACAGACTTCTAACAAGCACAGTTTCGGACAAAAAATATTAGATCTTACTCTAGTTCTTCCGAAACTCTTTTATTCCGGGATCAGGGCAAAACTAGCCTTGTTTACAGGAAGTCTGATCGTTCTGACCATTCTAATCCTCTCTTTCATTTATGTGAGACAACAGACCGAAATTCTCACCGAAAGTTATGACAGAGAAGCAGCTATTTCCAGAAAGTACATCTCTTCTCTCGTTCTGGAATTGGATAATATTTCCCAAAGTTTGATCCGGATCGAAGAATTCAGGGACCGGGTCAGTAAACAAACGGAAGCATTAAAAAAATATAAAACAACCAAGACCTTGGTCCAGGAAAAGAAGGTCTCCTTTTTTGGGATCAAGACCAGTTTGTTCGGCGCTCTGGGAAAAGATAAGGTCCGAAAGACCTTGGATACATATTATTCCGCTTATCTTTCCAAAGATGATATACAGATCCTGGAAAAAAATATCAAGTCCCAACTGCAGGAAGGCGGGGGAGATTCTTTGAATGAAAAAGAATTTTCCAAGCTGCAATCGATTGCAAAAAAATTCGTGTTTGCGGATAGAGAAGCCTCGAATGTTAGAAAGAGGATTTTTGAATTAAAAGAAAATCAGGAAAAACAAGATCCGAATGAAATTACAGGATTAGAAGAAGATCTGCGGAAAAAATCTCTTCTTACCAGAAAACTTAGATCCGAGTTGGACAGTTATATCGTGGACCATGTTGCGGAATCCAGAAAAAGAAAGATCACTGAGATCGGATTGGATACCGGAAGATTCAGGATCCAGACATTTCCAATATCTGGGATCATTCCGGGAGAAGGTTCCGAACCGAATGTAGACACTCAAATTTTCGATCCGGAATCTCCTCTGAACAAGATCCCTACCGAAGAAAATTTAGAAGAAAGTTTAAAAGCTGCCTTATCTTCTCTTTTAGAAGGTGTTGGAATTTTAGGAGAAGTAACTCCGAATTCTTTCCAGCAGGATGGGCTGGAATTACAGGCTTTATATTCTCCTCATTTTAGAAATCCTGCATCTACCGAAAGAGCAAAACTGATAGAGGCAAAACGGAAGAAATTAGGTTCTTGGAACGGATATCTTACCGAAGAAAGAGCGATCTTAGAAGAACTTTCTAAAATTCCTCCTGTATTGGAAAAAAGACTCAAAGAATTAAGAGAGAAAAAACCTCCTATCCCTCCTTTCAAGGACAAGGAATTCAAAACTCAATATACAAATTACGCCTCTTTGGTCCGAAAACGAAATCTATTATATTTAACGTATCTAAAAAACAATCCTCCTTCGGAAGAAGATGAACCTAATATAGAGGCAATCGGTTCCATTCGGGATTCCGCTTTGGAAGACCAGGTATTATTAAGATTCAGACCGGACGGTTCCGATTATACTAAATCCACTCAATCGGAAGAAGGTAAGGAAGCGTTTCATAAACGATGGGATGCATTGCGCCATTGGATTTATTCTGGAGAAAGTGAAACTCCTACTGCAAAATTAAAATCTCTCTTTCCGGACGGGATCATAGGAAACAGCAGAACAGAAGCGGAACAAATCCTTTGGAAATTGGATGCCAGTCCGCTTTTATCCGATAATTCGGACGATCTTCCGACTGTTGTGCTCGCTTCCAATTTTGCTGGTATCATCCGTACAATAGTGGATCGTACAGAAGGTTTACAATCAATTCGCAGCAATCGGAATAGAGCGGTTGTCTCGGCTCTTGGGATCTGCGGTTTTTCCATTTTCTTAGCTGTGTTTATCTCGGGTTTCGTGGTCCAAAAGATCAAACGTTTGATCTCCAACGCGGAACAAGTTGGTAGGGGAGACCTAAACGTAGAATTCGAGCAGGGTGGCAGTGACGAATTCGGGAATCTTTCCGTCGCACTCAACCAAATGGTGACCGGTCTTCGAGAAAGGGAGAAGATCAAGGGAATTCTAGGAAGTATGATCGATCCTGTGGTGATTGGAGAGGCAATGAAGGATCTTGCCGCTCTCAAAAGAGGTACCGAAAAAAGGGTGACCGCATTCTTCTCCGATGTAGCAGGATTTTCTAATATTAGCGAAAAGTTAAGTTCTGTGGAATTATCCGAATTATTGAATGAATATCTTTCCGCAATGACATTGATCCTGAAGGACCATGACGGGGTTTTGGATAAGTACATCGGGGATGCGATTGTCGGTATCTTCAACGCGCCGGTAGATGTAGAAGGTCATTGTTTAAAAGCGACTCGTGCTTCCATTAAAATGTTGGAAAAACTGGAAGAGTTACGATCTGGGTGGAAGAAGGCCCAAAAATATATTCCTGACGCAAGGGATATGCAGATCCGGATCGGTTTGAATACTGGACTTGCCAAAGTTGGATTTATGGGAACGGATGCTCTAGCTTCTTATACAATGATGGGAGACACAGTAAATCTTGCAGCTCGTTTGGAAGCAGCAGGTAAAGATTACGGAGTATCTATCTTGGTTTCTGACTCTGTCTATTCTGAAATTAAGGATTCTATTTTTACAAGAAAATTGGATTTAGTACGAGTGAAAGGGAAGAACGAACCGGTAATCTTATACGAAGCGATCTCCGAATTGAAAGGTGTCGCCTCCGCCAAAAAAGAAGTCATCGGTTTATACGAAGAAGGTTTAACATTATACTTAGATCGCAAATGGGATGCTGCTGTTAAGAAGTTCAAAGAATCCGAAAAAGCAAAAGGTGCCGAGGACAAAGCAGTTCAAATACTTGTAGAAAGATGTAATGAGTATAAAAAAACCCCGCCTCCAGCTTCTTGGGACGGAGTGTATACCCGAGATCATAAGTAATCTTAATCTAGTTTAAAACCGGTTAATCTTTCAAAACGGTTTCGGAGAGAATATTCTAAAAGTTTTTCTTCCGAAACCAAAAATGCAGATCTTTTTGCTCGAGTGATCGCAGTATATAAGATCTCTTTTTTAAATAATTCTAGAGAAACTTCTTCCGCGTTTATATCAGTCGGATCTGGAGGATAAATAATAAAAACGGAATCATATTCTGAACCTTGGGATTTATGCACTGTGATCGCAAATGCAGGTTCGTGAGGAGGTAGAGTGTCCAAAGCAAAATCTCGGATCTCTCCGTCTATAAAGAATAACGCTCTGAGTTCGCTTCCTCCATTCGGAGTTTGGAGTTCCAAAACAAGACCGGTATCCCCGTTATAAACTCCTCTCACTCTATCATTTTTTGTGATGAGTATTGGCAGTCCTGAAAAATAAGTTTTGGTCCCGATCTGGACCAAATTTCCTTTTTTATGATGGAGAATGAGTTCCGTTAATTCTTTATTGATGTACTCGCTTCCGAAAATCCCGTTTCGAAGAATAGTTAGTATCTTAAATCGATTTAAGTCCTTGTTTAAATATTCTTTTAATTCCTGAGGAGAATTCGGATTGGGAAGTTTGGAAAATATAGGCAGAATCTTTTCTTCCGCAGTTCTTTTTAAAAATTCTTTCCATTCTTTTTTATAATCCAATCGTATTTGATAAAATCCGTTTGCGGAATTTGAGAAAGGCAGATCTGAATGCGTTGCTTTCGGAAGAATCTCTTGGAATTCAGACAGCAGGATATTCTTTTTTACACAAAGTTCGGCTGCTTTGGAGATAGAAGAGAATTCTTCTTCTTGTCTATGACTTGTTCTCAATTCTATTAGATTTTCAGAATTTAGTTTTTTTAAGGATTTAACTAAGTCGGATAAAACTGCCCCTGCCTCTACGCTTGGCAATTGGTTCGGGTCTCCTAAGAGTATGAATCTAAATTTTTCGGAACCGAAGGGTAGGGCCTCCATCAATCTGTACATCATATGCAGATCCACCATGGATACTTCGTCCAAGATGATCACTCGATATGGGAGTGAAAAATTTTTGCCATATTTATAATTTCTTTTTCTAGGATTATATTCTAAAAGCCTATGCAATGTAGAAGTAGGGATCTCGGAGATGGAATCATCCAATTTGTTCTTTGCACGCAGATTTGAGATCGTGTTCTCCAAAGATTCTTTTAATCTTTGAGCGGCTCTTCCTGTGGGGGCTGCAAGTCCGATCTGTTTTCGATCGTAGCCGAAACGTAAAAGGCCACGGATCACATTCGCTACTACTGTGGTTTTTCCGGTGCCCGGTCCGCCAGTAAGAACAAAAAATGGATACTGAAGAGCTTTTTCTAGAGCTTCTTTTTGTTCTCCTTCTCCGCAAAGTATGTATTCTTTATTTCCTCTTTTAATCGAGAGGGGATTGGAAGATATAAGTTCTTTTAATACATCCTGGACTTTTTCAGGTTTTGTTGCGGCATCTGTTTTAAGTAAGTTCTTAAAACCTTCTTCCACCGCAGTTAGCTGGCCAAATATTTTAGAAAAATATAATAGATTATCTCGTTTTTTATATAGTATATCTGAAAAAGGATCTTTTTCAGAGAATGGGACCGCTAGGTTTCCGGTTTTAGCCGCTTGTATGAGGGAGAGATTCCAAGAGAATAAAACCTCGTACGGAATTCCTCTTGCGAAAGTTGAAAATTCCTTGGTCAGAAATCCTGCATATTCCTGATCTAATAAAGTTTCGAGGGATTCTTCTTTCATTCTTTTTCCGCCGAAATTCTATTTTTCAGATCCAAGGTCTCTTTTATTTTTTCTTTGGAAATTTTTACGAATTCCGGATCTAGGTCCTGATAAAAAATCCCGCGTCCGGCCCGGCCTGGATCTGTTCCTCGGAGAAATACAAAATACATTCCCCCTAAAAGTTTAGGATCGTATTCTTTTCCATATTTGAATTTCAGCCAGTCGTCTAAAACTACAGAATAGATGGCCAACTGCAAAGAGTAAGATTCTTGTATTTTCTCTTTCAAATGTGCTTCCGAATAAGGATCTTCTCCGAAATTTGAAGAGAGAAGGTTGGACTTCCAATCTAAGATCCAATATTTTCCTTCCGAAAGAAATATTAGATCCAAGGTTCCTTTCAGTAAGTCTGAATTCCCGGATTGTTCGGGGATTTTCAAAAAGAAATCCACCTCATGTTTTCTTTCCAAACTGGAAATTTCAGAAAGTGTGATTTTTTTCTCTGAATGAGATAGAGGAGTTTTGAGCGTATTCCAAAATAATTCGGAAATCCTATTTGCAAAAGTGTCCAATTGTTCCGAACTATTTCCATATCCGTAAGACTTTAGAATATTCTTATATGACTTTAAGATATTCTCCGGGATCTGTTTTGCGGACTTTGCGTTTTTATAAAGGTTGAAATCTTCGGTTTCCAGAAGTTGATGTAGCAAATTCCCCATTTTATTGGAAGAGGGGAGTTCTTCTTCTTTGGATTCCTCTGGTGTTTCATCCGTTTTGAATGATTTTGTCTCGGAAATATGAAATCCTATACCCTCTGAAGTAAAAAACGAATCCAGGGAAGAATAACTTTCTAAGATGATTCTTCTTTTTTCAGCCTTGTCCGGCCAAATTTCGACAGAACGTAAAATTTCAGGAACTTCCGCTTTTGTTGGATTGGTAGTTAACCCTGAGATTGTTTTGTGATCTCTGATCCATTCCTGTTCATATTTTCCTTCTTCGTTTTCCCAAAATCTGGCTACAGAAGAATCTTCTGGAAATTCGGATACTGCCGCCTGAAAAGATTTTCTAAATAATTCCAAAGGACGTTTCGGATCAGGTTCTGCAAGTAATGGAAAATAAAATTTGTACATTGCCCGAGTTAAGGCCACATAGTACAACCTTTTGTCTTCGTTGATCGTATTAAAGACTGAAGTTTCTTCTTTATTATTTTCTAAATCTATAATACGTTTTTCACCTTCTCTATACTCCGAAAATTTCTTTCTTTGTGTTCCCCAACCGGAAAATCCACCGAATAAAAATACGATCGGAAATTCCAAACCTTTGCAGGAATGGATGGTGAAAATTTTGACTCTGTCCTCTTCAGAATCCTTTTCTAAATAATCTTTTTCATCCTCTTTGGATACCATTTTGGATTCTAAGTAAGTGATGAGTTCTCTTAAAGTTTGGTCCGACTTCGACGCTTTTTCAGTTAAGAAGAAAAATATCTGTTTGAAGTTTGTGATCTTTCTTTCCCAATCCTGTCTAGATTCGTCCGGAAGCGGAGAAGCTAACCTGCTTTCCGTTAGAATGGACCCGAATAGACCCGGAAAATCTTTTTTACGAGAGAATTTTCTCCAGGTTTCCAAAAGCCTTTTTTCTCCGGATTCTATGGGATACTCTTCATAATTTTGCAGATCCTCCGGGCGAACACAGAATAGATCCGATATTAATAATTTGTAAAATGAGTCTCTGCTTCCTTCTTCATTTAAACATTGTAATATTTCTCTGACTCGGATCGCTTCAGAAGATCCGAATAGCCCAGTTTGTTTTGGATAAGTATACGGGATCCCTCTTGCCTTGAACTGCCTTTTTAAAAATTCGGAATCACTTTCCCCTCGGACCAAAACTGAAATATCGGACCAACTCAGTTTATCGGGAGAAGAACTTCCTTCTTTTTTAATATAGATCTCCGACTTTTCGGAAACCAGATGAAGTATTTCATCCGCTAGAAATTTGGAATATTGGTCCTTTAATCGATCCGCATTACTTTCCTTAGAAAGAGAAAATGCATTTAAAGCGGCGCGGTTACTTTTGTCGGAATATAAAATCGCCTTTCCTGGAGTTTCAGGAGATTTTACATTCACGTATTCTATTGGCAAAAATCCGGTTTCGCTAATCGGGAACCATTCTCCCTTTTCACTTCCGAAAAGTGAATTATAGGAGGAGATGAGTTCTGGCAATGATCTACGATTTGTATCCAGCTCCGGATAAACGATAGAAGAATTTGCAAACTTTCCTCCAGTATCAAATTCTCTTTTTGCTGCCAAGTAAGTGCCTAAGTCCGCACCCCTGAAACCGTAAATGGATTGTTTTGCATCTCCGATTAGGAAAAGTTTTCCTTCCGATTCGACGCTAGAAGTTTCTAAGAATAATATTCTGAAAATATTATATTGATCCGGGTCGGTATCTTGGAATTCATCTATAATCCCGAAGCGAAACCGCTTTTTCAATTCTGCAACTAATTCCGGATTTTTTCCCAAGGAATTGGAAAGGCCGAGGATCATATCTCCGTATGTAATTGAATTTTCCTCTTCCTTGATCTTTACAGAATCTTCTGCAATATCTTCGGCAAGAGAAACCAGGAAAGAAGAAAGAGATGATCCTAACGAGTTTAAATTTAAGGAAAGTTTTCTGATTTTTTCTCTTTCTAATGTATAAGAAAGGTATCCAGATTCGGAAGTCGCTGTTTTTAGTTCTTCGTCGGAAAGAAGAATCGATTCTATTCCGAAACTTTCTCCTCTTTTTAGGTCTAGGATCTTTTTGAGAGCAAGTGTGAAAGGAAAAGGTAAAAAAGGATCGGAAGAATCGATAAGCTTTTTCAGAGAATCTTTGAATTCAATCTGCCGGCTGGAAAGAGCCTTGTACTTATTCGCATTGATCTTTTTTTTAAAAGAATCTTGGATTTCTAAAAATTTAGGAAGTATGGATTGGATTTCCAAAAATACATTTCTGATAGAATCGATGTCCGGAAATTTCTGAGGGCGGGGGAGAAATTGGATAGAATCAGGAGAAGAGACCTTCTTGGCCGCAAGACTGGACACAAAATTTTCCCATGTGGTCCCTTGGAATCCGTCATTATAAAAACGATTCGCTTGAGATAGTACAAAAGGTAAAAGTTCTTTAGGATATTTTCCTCCAAACTCGCTACGCATCCTTCTATATAATGCTTTCGATACCGCAGAAAATTCTTCCACTAGTTCTGAATTTTCGGAACTACCTGATTCTAATGAATATTCTTTTAAGATCTTACGTGCGAATCCATGAATGGTAGAAATATAAGCTTGGTCTAATCGGGATGCCTGGTTTAAAAAATAATCAAGCTCCTTAGACTCCTCCTCACTAGGAGATTCAAGCTTTTCCAATCTAAGGATCGTATTTTTTAGCTCCGCTCGGATCCTTCCTTTTAGTTCCGAAGCCGCTTTATCTGTATAAGTAAGTACTAATATAGATTCTATTCCGAATGGAGTTTTATCGGAATGAAGAGATGCTTTAAAAGAATCTTTTAATATTTTCAGGACCAAAAATACGATTGTATGCGTTTTTCCAGTACCCGCAGAGGCTCCGATAAAACCGTTTTTTGTAATGTCGATCTGATCTGCAAAAGAATTTGTCCCTGTTTCCAGTTTACTTTTCTGCATAGAAAACCTTCTCCAGTGGATGATAAAGTTTTAGGCAGAGGTAAAAATCGCTTTCACTTACATAATTTTGAGGATAAGGAAGAAGTCGGATAATCTCATCCAGATAAATTTCAGGATCATACTGAACGGATTCTTGGGCCCAGGTTTTATATTCGCTAGAAAGTAGATCTAAACTTTTTTTATCGCTTAGATCAATTTCAGTTCTATCCGGAAAATCTTCCCAGATACCAGGAGAGATCAAAGAGATGGATTGATCCAAAAATTCTTGTAATAGAGCGGATAGAAATTTTTTGCGATCTACTTCTCCACCTTCTCTATTCATGTTCAAGATGGTAGGCTTATCTCCGTATCCGAATATTACAATCACCGACCTTGGAGTGTTTTTGGAAGGAATAAGATCCAGAAGAGATTGGATCAAATACGGTTCGATCAGGTTTTTAAATTTCTTCTTAGAATTTGGGTAAACAAGAACAAGGGCGCCATCGCCTTCTTTTTTCAGGAAAACGTCTTCTTTTAAACCGGTGATCTCGATCTTAGATCCATTCGAAATTTCTAATGCAATAGGAGGTAAAGAAAGTAAATTCCCTTTTTTAGGTGATACTCCAAAGGTAAATCCGGACAGAATTTCCGCATCCGAGAGTATTTCGGAAACAACCTCCGAAATTTTTGCCACTTTCTCCGACTTAGTTACAAATTCCGCGTCTCCATAAACCCCTCTCGGAATATGACCTCTTTTCTCCCAAATAGAAAATAAACCGTTTAAAGAATTTTGGATCTCCTTTTCGGTCTTTTTCATGGAATAAGACCATAACTCTTTCATGAATTTAAAGTTATCCGCTATCCTAAATGGTTCTTCTATCGCACTTTCGGATTCCGAAATTTCTTCCGAATACAATCCGAATCTTTTCTGTAAGTGATAAGAAAGTGGAGATTTGGCAAACCGGACCAGATCATTCCAATCTATCGTCTCCGGAATGGGATTTTCTTTTTTTGCAGAAGGAACTGGCTGAAAATTCCCTAACACTAGTTTGCGATAGTATTCCTTATCTTCCTCTTTTCCATAGAGAAGAGAAGAAGAAAGATCGAAACTTTTACGGAACTTCTCCGCAAATTTTACGGATGGGATTTCTCTTTGTGTAAAGTATTCCTTACTATGTTTGTTTAAAGGGATCTTAATCCTAACGGAAGTTTCGGGAGCCAATACATTTTCCTTTAACGCTTGTTCCAGTAAAAGTAAGGAGGAGGAAGGAGCAATACTTTCGTCTTTTGTAATATCTTCTGCAACGAAGGACAGTACCAGGCTTTGTTTGGCGGAAAGGACAGTTTCGTATAATAAAGATTGGTTTAGACCTCTTACATTTATATCTCCTTCTCTGGGAGCTATATGTCTGAGATTGAATGCGGAAGTATCATCTGTTCCTGGGAACAAACCTTCTCCTAATCCTAAAATGTATACATGCCGGAAAGGAATAGGACGCATTGGTTGCAAAGACGATATTGTGATTCCGCCGGTTAGATATTGACCTTTTCGGACTTGGATCTCTCCTCCTGTCTGTTTGAAAAACGCTTCTAGAAACTTAAGTCTATCCTTGGGACTTTTAGGGTCCCAATTTATGGATTTTAACTCATATAATGAATCTATAATATTTTGCTCCAGCTCTACTTCGATCGGATTAGATGAATTAGAAGAAAATAATTCTCTCAGCAGATCCGATAGAGAATCTAAAATTTTTTCTCCAGAGGACTTCGGATCCGAGACGAGGGAGGAAAAATCTTCCAATAAAAAGGATACACGTTTCCAAATTCCGATCCATGTAGATACGGAAGAACCCGACCCGGAATCGAAAGGGGAGATAGGGAGATCTTCTTCTTCGGCAGATAATATATTTCCAGCAGCTAAACGTAAGAACCCTTTTCGAAAAGAGAATGCAAGAGGTTGTTCTTCTGCTAATGAATCGTCTTGGTATAATTCCAAATCTTCTGAGAATTTTGCCCATTCTTCTACAAATGAAGGTTCTAATTCCCATTTGGCTTGAAAGCATGGGTTCCTAAGCAGTTTGAAAATATCCGCTCTGGATCTTTCTTTTGAGAGTAACGGAAATAAGGAGAGTATCCCGCCTATATAGGCGCTTGTTTCCGACGCGAGAACATCTCTTATGCTATAAGGTAGGGTCTTTATAGAACTACCGGACTTCTCTGTAAGTTTTGCTTGGATCCCGCCTTCAAACACGAACTCTAAGGCCGCTCTATATTCGGAAAGGTCTGAACAGAATATCCCAAAATCAGTTAATTTGGTTTCCTTAGATTCGGATAAGAGAGATAGAATATGATGGAATACTGCTTCTACTTCTCTGACTTTTCCCGGCGCTTCTAAGATTTGTAAACTTTCATCCGGAAGGAAACGAGAAGAAGTTTTGTATTCCGATCGTCCAAGATATTCTTTGAACTCGGACAGAACTGTTTTCGCAACTTTTTCTTTTTTGGAAGAAGTTGAAAATTCTGCGCCGGAGATTTCCCAGGATTTTTTTAAGGAGCGAAATGAATTTGCCCAGTTTCTACAGATTTGGCTTCTTTCCGTTCCGGTAACCGGTTCTCCATCAGGCACTCCGAATTGAAAGACTTCTAAATGGATTTCAGGTAGAAGGTTTTGAAAAATAGAAATATATGTACTCGAAAGTTGAGACAATGCGAATAGATACACATTCTTTGCGGAATGTTTTTTGGCCTTGGACTCGGAGCCAAGATTTCGCATTGAATATTGAATCAAAGTTTCTTTAGAAGGATATGAGTTTGTAAGATAAGAATAGAGTTCTTTCTGAAAGAAAAAAATTTCCGACTGAGTAGCGACTTCTTCCCAGATATCTTCTCCAGGTAATCTTAGAAGTGAATATTTTTCTCCCAACCAATTTCGGATCCAGTCTTGTCTATGTAGTTCATAGTCCTTGAAATATTTTGCCAAACGTCCGGACAGATCCAAGAGACGAACCGGGTCCGGAGTTTTTCTTCCGGAAGGTAAAAGATAATTTTTGAGGATGGGATACTTTTGGAGAAATTCCTGATCTCCTAGCAAGGTTTCGTAAATCTGGAATTTTCTGGATTCTCCCTGGAGGAATGGTCTGGATTTCGGATCTATCTCTGGAGAAAATTTTTCAAGAAGTAGTTCTTCTAAAAATTTCTCCAAGAACAAAAATCGAATATTGAATACCACTCCGAATCTTTGGACCAGATCCAGGTTCAACCAGGTCTCCATACTCTTGTTCGGGATGATCACTGTGGGAGAATACAATCCATCCTGCCTCGAGATCTCTTCTCTCAAGGATTTGGATAATTCTTCGGACAAATCCGAAAGATCGTCGGAACTATGGACTCGTATGCTCATCTTCGATCGGTTCTACCAGAAATTCCGAAATTACGGACCGGTAAAACAAAGTTTTGGTCCGAGAGGGGAGCTCTTGTAGGCTTACAAATCGCCAATCCAGAGGATTTTATTTAATGCGACATAATGTCGATTATCGGAAGTTGGGGTAGTTGGTTCGAAAGTTGGCTAGATGGCCTTGCCGGACCTTTCTCCTATATGCAGATCCACACCCGAACTTTCCATTGTATACAATAGATTTCGCAGTATACCGAAGGATTCTTGTTTCAAGTTGTCGAAGTGCCTACAATTCCCTCGGACAAAAATTTCCAAACCTCAAAGATCCTGCTACATCGAAAGTTCAGAATCTCCGATCAGAAATTTCTTCCTTTCAAAAAAGTTCGTATACTTAAGATCTTTTTTGTATACAGTCTTCAGAAGTGAGTCGGAATTTCGGACCTCCTCATTTGGAAGCGGAGAATAAGGCGGACTTACATTTTTCTCCTAAAAGATTTTTGTTCTCTTGGAGGCAACGGATAACAGCTGTTTCTCGATTGGAGCAATATTTCTCCCTATCTTCTTTGCAGGCTTCCATTCTTAACCTTGCTTTATCCCTGACTTCTTGTAACAATTCTCTGCAGTCTTCGGAAAGATTTTCCTCATTCTTCTTCAAACATGAGAGAACATCTCCCTTAGGACTTTCCTTACAGTACTTTTCTTTATCTACACGGCATTGGTCTGTATGTGAGTGAGTCGGTCCTTCTTCATGAGCGACAACGTGAATATTGAATGATGAAAAAAGGCACAAATACGCCGTAACTACTCCAATTCTGCCTTTATTTGAAGTTATGGATAACATGATGACTAACCTCGCTATAAGACCAGAAACCATTTCTTTCGGTTTCTTTTTTTCTGAAAGATAGAATTACTTCTAAAACGAAAAACCGAAGTCTAATAGATGTTGAAAGAAGAAGGAAGACACATTATTATTCGTCGGAACTGAGACAGAAAAACGTAAATGTTCCGTACTTCGATTAATAATAGTGAGTCGTTCACAAACTTTCTAACACGCGATGTTTCTGAGGTCATGTTAACTGCTTCCTGTAGTCCTTAGAGGGACAAACTTTGGAAGAGCATTTGAGTCTCTAAGTTGTTTAGTATACTTTAAAGGAGGTTTTGCGAATCTCTTTTGTATCGCCCGGACCTGATAAAGAAGCTTTTTGTTTTTTCCTACAGCAATTTGAAAAAGAGTTTCGGTATTGGTCCAGGTAAGGAACACTATCCACCGACTTAAAAATAAAATAACACCTGACGGTGCATAAGAAATCGCAAGGCAAGGATATGGATTACGAAAAGGAAAAAAAGAAACTCCTCTCTGCGAAAACGCCAGAGCAGTACATTGAATTTTCCATCAAATCAAAACTAGAAGGACCTAAGAAGTCCAGTATTACCACAGAATGGTTAAATAAATCCGGTTATTCAATAGATGACATAAAATATGCAAGAAATAGGCATCCATTTTGGAGGGAAAAAAGAAACAAAGGCTCATACGAAAGGAACAGCCGGCGCTTAGAATACCATAACTATTATAAGACGGACGAGAAGATCGTTTGGGACGATGCCAAACTTTCCAAGTTTTACGACCTGAATCAGGAAGGAAATGCGGATCATGAGTTGGCGAGACTTTTCAAAACATCCATTCCTGCTGTGAACCATATTCGTAGAAAGTTCCGTTTTTCTACCATTCTATTAGAACTGGAAAAGAAGAAACCAAACAAAGCTGCGGTTATCAAACTCAGTGCTCATTCAGAGTCAGTACTCAAACGTTTGATCAAGGAAAAAGGAAAAAAATAATGTCCTAGCCCGTCGATCATCCGAAAGACGGGCCTTGTCAATAAATTTCAGGAGAGATTCTCCTAAAAGTCCTTCCTCAAGACGAATATCTTCCCTATTTTATAGTCTTTTACTATACTTCCATTTCTGGTAAAAAGTTGCGCGTCATCTGCCAGAGAGAATCTTGGAACTGATCAACTCCATGTATAAACAAATCAGTCGCTTTTCCATTCTACTCTTTCTGGTAATCTTCACTTCTTCCGTAATTTCTGCCGGACCTGTCCGCGAATTTTTAAGTTCCGACGGTAAATCCAAAACGAACCAAGAGGAAGAAGAAGGTCTCAAACCCTCCCCTTCAAAAAGAGAAATTCCTAGATCGGAGGAAACTTCTTCGCCTTCTCCTAAAATAGAAGCGAAAGTTAAAAAAGAAGAATCTGTGGCTTCTGCGGAAGCCTCCTCCCAAAAATCCAAACGAGTACAACGCAGGAAAAAAGGGAAAACGAAGATTTCTAAAAAGGAAAAGCAGGATATCAAAGAGAAAGAAAAAGAGACTACTTCCAAAAAGTACGAAAATTCTCTTCCTGGAGTTTCAGAACTTCCTCCTAAAACGCAATATGATACGAATAACCAAAACGCGAACGCGGAATTAGGCCATGGAAAAGGGATCCCTGTTCTATGTTATCATCACTTGGTTGGGAACCAAGATCCAATGGGCGGATACAATCTAGATCCCAGCCTTTTAGAAGAACAATTCAAGTATCTCAAATCTTTAGGTTACCAAACCATCAGTCTGGACCAATTCTACCAATACCAACAAGGAAAAGCCGGTTCTGATTTCCCTGCTCGTCCTGTTCTTTTAACATTCGACGATGGATCTTTGACACATAGAGATGTGTTGGTTCCCCTATTGAAAAAATACGGGATGAGAGCTTCTGTTTTTATTTATCCAACTGTGATCTCTAATCCTAGATACAAATTTTATCTCAGCTGGGCGGGGCTAAAAGAGGCTCTGGACAGTGGGGTTCTAGATATAGGTTCTCATACTGTGTATCATCCTAAATTGCCTGCAATGTCTAGAGCAGAGATCAGAAGCCAGCTCAAAGATTCCAAAGCGACTCTTGAAGCTAAAACGGGTAGAAAGATCCAAGACCTCGCTTATCCATTCGGATTATTCGACGTACGAGTGATAGAAGAAGCTAAGGCTGCAGGTTATAGAATGGCATTCACAGTAAACCCAGGAAAGAATGTTCCGGGCACTTACGCTTATACCATCCACAGATCCTTGGTGACTTGGGGAATGTCTCAGTCCAGATTCAATTCTATCTTAAGTGCTTCTCCTCCTGTTAAGATCCAACTAGGAGTCCCGGATGGTTCTTGGGTCAAACCTGGAGATAGTTTTCCTGTAATCGTAGAAGGTCTAGATCCTAAGTCTGTGGCGATCAAGATCAGTGGGAAAGAAGGAATTATACAAAGAAAGACGAACACGGAATATATTATTAGAATTCCTGAATTCAAAAAGACTACTTATCCAGCGATGACTGTAATTGGCAAAACCCTAGCCGGAAAGAGAAGTGAAACTCAATTCTTGTTCGTAAATAGAAAAGAGTTTAAAAAAGACCCCGACTAAAGGTTTATTTCCGCTAATTTTTGGGTTTCTTGAAGTTCTAAAGTTATATTTTATCTAGAAGAACCGTCAAAATCGTATCGTTTCTATGAAAGTTTTTTGACATCTCTAGGTAGGTAAGAATATTTTCGGTATGCCAAAAGATTCCGAGACATTCGAAAGAATCGAAACATCCAAGATCCGGAATCGCCTTCCACTTGTTTTATGGGCGGGATTGCTTGTTCTTGCCCTCCCCTATTCTTTACTTGCAGATCCTGTTTCAGAACAGGGTCCAGTGCTTCGTTTAGATTCTCATTCTGCAGGAAAGATCCCTCTTAGAGAGGAAATCTCCTATTTCAAAGATACAGAAGGAACTCTCACTTGGGAAGACATCTCCGCTTCTGATTCCGAAATAGAATTCAAAAAGAATACAGATAGAATGCCTAACTTCGGTTATGATCCTTCTCCTCATTGGCTTAAATTCTCGGTAGAAGCCGAGGAATCTCTTTCAGAGGAACGTTTTCTTACCTTAGAATATCCTCATATAGATTATGTGGATGTATATTGGAAAGATTCAAAAGGGAGAGAGGGTGAATTTCATACAGGAGACATGCTCCCCTTTAAGGAAAGGCCGATCGCAGAGAGATATTTTGTATTTCCTTTAACCTTAGAAGATAAGGGCAAGATCGAAGTGTTCATCCGAGTCAAGACGGAAGGATCTCTTACTCTTCCTCTTCATCTAGTTACCAAGTCCAATCTGGATCATTCTTCTCGGATCTCTTTGCTCATAGACGGTATCTATTTCGGAGCTCTGGGAGTAATGGTATTCTATAATTTCTTCCTGTTCTTGGGCATCCGGGAAAAAACCTATATATATTATGTAATTCTAATTTTTGCAGTAACCTACTTTTTAGTCATGAGTTCAGGATACGGCTTCTGGTTCTTGGTCCCGAATTCTCCCAAATTTGTGAATTCATCCTTTATCATGGCCACATGTATAGCGATGATATTTTTGGGCTTATTTGCAGAAGAATATCTACAGACCAGGGACACATATCCGATCCTGCATATATTTATCCGAGGACTTACGATTATATGGTCTGTCCTGGCTATTATGCCCGTATTTGTAGCCTTAAGATACCTGATGCCTTTTACTGCGATCCTTCCTATTTTGGAGATCCTGGTACTAATGATAATCTCTCTAGTCCAGAGTGTAAGAAAGGATAGAAAAGCAAGGATCTTCTTAAGTGCATGGATCTTTAGTTTAGTAGGCGTTCTTATATTCTCTCTGAACAGACTAGGACTCTTTGATTCGGAAGAGATCGCTTCCGGAATGCTGAAGATCGGAGTTTTGAGTAACGTTATTCTTCTTTCCCTGGGACTAGTAGACAGGATCAACACTTTCCAGAAGGAAAAAGAGGAATATAAGGAAAGAGCGGATAAACTATTTGAACTTTCTCTAATGGATCCTTTGACTGGGGTGGCAAATAGAAGATTTTTCGATCAGGAATTGGAAAGAGAATGGAACCGTTCTGTCCGAACGGAAAGACCACTTTCTCTTTTAATGATAGATGTGGACTTCTTCAAGGCGTATAATGATACCTATGGTCATTTAAAAGGAGACCAAGTACTCTTTCGAGTGGCACAAGCATTAAAAGAATGTTTAAACCGTTCTTCCGATATGATCGCAAGATACGGAGGAGAAGAATTTTCAGTCATTCTACCTGATACTCCTGTCGAAGGCGCCATAGTGGTTGCCTTGAACATGTTACAGACCGTGGAAGATATGGGGATACCTCATTCAGAGAGTACTTTCACTAGAGTCACTGTTTCTATAGGTGTTTCCAGTAATACGGATCGTGATATCCATTCTTACCAAGAATTATTAGGATTAGCAGATAAAAACTTATACGATTCTAAGGCATTTGGTAGAAATCATATACGTCATTGATCCTTTCTGAAACAATCGTTCGAGAAAGACATTCGGGAAAATCATGAAAATTTAATTTTTCCTGGACCCTTGGCCTAGTCGGGATTAAAATCGGTCCCCGCATGGAACCTCTCAAACTCCCCTTTCTAAATTCTCAAACATTATATTGGACCTTAAAGTCTTCTATGGATACTTTTAAGGAGCATCCTGCTCAATTCTTTAAGCCGGACGGTAAAACTTATAAATCCATAACTTTTAGAGAGTTAGGTGATATAGTTACCAGGATCGGTTTGGGTTTGGTATCCATTGGGGTGAAAAAAGGAGAGAATGTAGGTTTGATCGCCGATTCCGGACATCGTTGGATTTGGGCGAGTATGGGAATTACGAATATTGGAAGTGTGGATGTGCCTAGAGGAACCGATTCCACACTCGAAGATCTGATCTACATCTTAAATCATTCAAAGGCAGAAGTTTGTTTTGCAGGGAATTCAGAGGTGGTCCGCAAACTCAGTTCTTCTTTTACATCATTCCCTCATCTAAAAACTGTGATCCTATTCGAATCTTCTCATCATTCCGAACAAAGACATCCGTTCAAACTTTTGTATTTAGATGATCTAATATCTTTGGGAGACAGATGGATCCAAGAAAATGGAGAATTAGAATTTCATTCCAGAGGAGAATCCATCCAAGAATCGGATCTTGCTACTATTGTTTACACTTCCGGGACCACAGGTCGTCCTAAGGGAGTAATGCTCACTCATAGGAATATTGTATTTAACGTAAATATGTCTTTGGCCTTGGACGACGTGCGTATCACTCCTGAAGATAGGACAATGGCTTATCTTCCCCCTTGGCACATTGCAGAGAGACTGATAGAAACAGCATGCGTTCGAGCAGGAGCTTCGGAAGCATTTACTTCTATCTCCAGTTTGGGGCAGGATCTGCAGGATATCAAACCTACGTTCCTTCTTTCCGTGCCTAGGGTTTGGGAAAGTTTTTATAATAAGGTCCAGGATAAACTGAAAGACGCCTCTCCTATTGCTAAATTTATTTTCAAAAGTTTCCAATCAGTAGCAAATTCTTATTATAAATATAAGAGCAGGCTTTTGGGTCTGGAGTTTGCTTTAAAACCTAGATCTTTTTTTGGAGAATTTTTCCATAGAATGAGCGGATTATTCGGCTTATTCTTCTGGTTCATACCAAATATATTTGCTCAATTACTATTTTCTAAAATACGGAAAAGCCTGGGTGGAAAACTAAAATTTGCAATCTCAGGAGCGGGAGCACTGCCGGAGTACATAGACAGATTTTTTAACTCTATAGGAATTCCGATCTTAGAAGGTTACGGAATGACCGAAACCAGCGGAGCTTCTACCCGAAGAAGACTGGACAGGATCACAGTGGGCACCCTGGGAAAATGTATTCCGGGAGTGGAGATAAAAATCCTGGACGAAAAGGGAGAAGAGATCCACGAACCTGGAGTGAAAGGGATCGCTTGGCATAAAGGCGGTCATATTATGCAGGGATACTATTTGGATCCGGAAAAAACTGCTGAGACCATGAAGGACGGATGGTTGAATTCAGGGGACCTTCTTCTTTGGACCTCTCAAGGAGAATTAAAATACGCAGGAAGAGCCAAGGATACAATCGTACTTTTGGGCGGAGAAAATTTGGAACCGGAGCCGATCGAGTTCGCTCTTACTCAAAGCGAGTTGATCCTGCAGGCGATGATAGTAGGTCACGACCAAAAAACGTTAAGCGCACTTTTGGTTCCGGATTGGGAGGTATTGGACAAACAATTACGCGATTGGAAATCCAGATTATTACAAGAAATTGCAGATCCGAATTCTGATCCGGACGTCAGAGAATTGTTCAAAAAGGAAATCAAAGAGCGAGTTTCCTCTAAAAACGGTTTTAAAAATTTCGAAAAAGTGTCTAATTTTTACCTTCTTCCTAAAAAATTCGAACCTGGGGATGAGCTGACCATGACTATGAAGGTAAAAAGGAACGTGGTCTCGGATAAATATAAGAACCAAATCAATGATTTATTCAGATAAATCTGAGTTCGGCGTAACGAATCTGAGAAAAGATCGAATCCAAAATAAAGGAGATTTTATGCCGGTTTTGACTCAAACAGTAAAGAATCGATTGTCCACGATACTTTCCGTTTTTTCGGCTCTTGTATTTTTGCAGACCTTATTTTTTAAATTCACAGGACAAGATGAATCAGTTCACATCTTTTCAACCCTTGGGATCGAACCCTGGGGAAGGATCGGAACCGGCTCGGTCGAATTTTTTGTAGCTGCACTTTTGATCTTCCCCGCTTCCAGATTTGTAGGAGCCTTAGTTGGTTTCGGACTCATGATCGGAGCGGTTTTATCTCATCTTCTATTTTTAGGAATAGTAGTAGATGATGATGGAGGATTATTATTTGCGATGGCAGTCAGCGTCCTTATTTCCTGCATCATTATACTTAATCTAGAGTGGGACCATAGACCTCCGACCTGAAAAATGTAATCGTTTTTTCATCTCAGAAAATTTTTAGAAGGTCGATCCGAGCCTCGAATCCGTTGACAATCCTACAGGATTTCGTCTTATGGAAGTAAGGTATCGTTCTACTAGATGAAATTTCGAAAAGGAAGACTTTACGACGCGTTTTTCATTTCGGACATCCATTATCTTCTGAATAAGAAGATAAAATCCCACAAACACAAAGAGCTATTCCAGTTACTGGATCATTTGAACAAAAAGGAAGTCAGGTTTGATAATCTGTACCTGGTCGGTGACATTATTGAAAACTGGTTTTTCAGTGCGGATAGAAGGTTACAAAGAGTTAAAGGTAAAAAAAGATTTAATAAACTTTTTGACCGCCTAGATAGACTTTCTTCCGGTAATGGCAAAAAATATTATATTGTTGGAAACCACGACACCACTTCTTATCTGATGAGGCTGACCCCCAAGGTAGAACATTATCTGATAGAAAGAGGTTGGATTATTTGCGAGAAGGCAGAAAATGAAACTCTGATCGCCATCCATGGCCACCAAGGCCAATATAATAAATTTAGCTGGATGGGCTCTATTCTTGTCCTAAGGATCCTTCATGTATTCGCATCTGCGTTTCCGGCGATGTTCAAATTTTCCGAAAACTTCTACCATAAACATTTAAACAGACAAGATCCAAGCACCGTAGAAGAGACATTACACTATTATCAAAAGCTTTCCAAACTCACCCACCAAGATAGGAAGGTTTTAATCTCCGGTCATACCCACGACTTTTTATGTATCCCTAAAATGAATATTATCAATACAGGGGATTGGGTGAAGAGTAATAGTTTCGTAATCCAGGACGGTAAAAAATTTTCCGGAATTCGGATGACTGCCAGAAAAGAATTCAAGAAAGAATTCGTCTTACATGTTTGATTGTTTTCCGATATTGCCGTATCACGCAAATCTAATAATTCGGATCCCTAAAAACTAATTTGCAATTTCTTGCCTGTCGGCTATACTTCGGCGCATGTCCGAAGAACTATTGATAGAATATCTAAACTTGATAGATGAACACGCTTGGCTTTTCTGGTCGGGAGTCGTTTTTCTTTTTTTATTTTGCGTTTTTATCCATGATATATTCCAGAAAAAACACACGATCAAGCATAACTTTCCAATAGTAGGTCATATCAGATATCTATTCGAAAAAATAGGACCGGAACTCAGACAGTACTGGGTGGCAAACGATAAAGAGGAGATGCCTTTTAATAGGGCGGAAAGATCCTGGGTTTACGCCACTGCTAAGATGCAAAACAATAATTTCGGCTTTGGGACTACGGAGTTATTGTATGATGCAGGTTATCCTATCATCAAACATTCTACCTTCCCTTTTGCCGATAGCAAAGCTAAGTTTATAGAAGGTGACAGTTCTATGATCCCTTCTCTCAAAGTAATGGGAGAATTCAGGAAAAGAAAAAAATTATATAGACCTGCATCCGTCGTAAATATCTCCGCAATGTCCTATGGATCTTTAGGAGAAAGAGCGGTATCATCGCTGAACAAAGGAGCAAAGATCGCACGTTGTTATCATAATACTGGAGAAGGTGGACTTTCTCCTTATCATAATTTCGGCGCTGACGTTGTGTGGCAATTGGGTACAGGGTATTTCGGTGCCAGAGACGAAAAGGGTAAATTCTCCTTAGATCATTTCGTAAAACGTTTAGATGATAATCCTAATGTGAGAGCGATCGAAATCAAACTTTCCCAGGGAGCCAAACCTGGAAAGGGGGGTATCCTGCCGGGAGCGAAAGTCACCAAAGAGATCGCCGAGATCAGAGGCATCAAAGCTGGGCAGGATTGTATTTCGCCTAACGCACATACCGAATTTGACGATGCAAAAAGCCTGATCGATTTTATAGAAAAATTAGCATCCGTTTCCGGACTTCCGGTCGGGATCAAAAGTGCAGTGGGGGAATCTAAGTTTTGGGAAGAACTTGCGAGTTTGATGAAAGAAACAGGCCAGGGCCCGGACTTCATCACTATCGACGGAGGAGAAGGAGGAACAGGAGCGGCGCCGTTAACGTTTACCGATCACGTTTCTCTCCCTTTTAAGGTGGGATTTGCTAGAGTATATAAGATTTTTCAAAAATACGAGATCGCAGACAGAGTGGTCTGGATCGGGAGTGGAAAATTAGGCTTTCCGGATAGGGCTATAGTTGCATTCGCTATGGGTTGCGATCTGATCCATGTAGCAAGAGAGACCATGATGTCTATCGGTTGTATTCAGGCCCAAAAATGTCATACAGGTCATTGCCCTGCGGGAGTGGCCACACAAAGTAAATGGTTACAAGCAGGTTTAGATGTGGAGTTAAAAGCGAAACGCGCTGCAAACTATATCAAAGGGTTTAGAAAAGAATTATTATCCGTGGCTCATGCCTGCGGATATGAACATCCTCTTCAATTTACTGGGAACGATATAGAGATAGGAGCGGGTCAAAACAGATTCAGGACCCTGACCGAAGTTTTGGAATATGAAAGAGCTCCTGTAAAATTCACCACTATGATGGATTATACGAGTAACATTACCGCACTCGGTTAGTTTTTAATTCGCTTGCAATAGGTCGGGTCCCTGTAAAAATTTGCGGGACCCGAATGAAACTGATCTCATCCTTTTTCCAAAATTTCTGGAACTTTATTCGTTCTCCTAAGGAAGAACTTCAAAAAAAAGACCCCTTCCCCGGATATCCGATCTTATTTATTAAAACTTCTATCCCGATCTTGATCGGATATTTTTTCGCACATCTTTCTTTTAGAGCCTTAGGATTGCAGTATGTGTTTTTAGGCGGATCCATTCTGAATATGTTCGTTAGAGTGATCCTACCGGATTTATTTTTAGGGACTCTTTACGCACTACTCTTTACTGCAATATATCTCGGTGCTGGAACAGGGATACTTTGGGGAATTTCTAAAACTTTCTCATACCCATTCGAGAGCAATAAAGGATTAGAATTAAGTTCCAAACTCTCTAATTCTTTTTTGATCTTGGGACTTCTAATTTTCTTCGGTTTTACCGGGATTTTAGGGTCTATTGTATATTTGATATTCTTTATATACTTTTCCTTCTTAGTCATTCTAGTTCTATTTTATGGGATAGAAGCAGAGCAAAGGATAAGTATTATTTCCGGCTTGATCATCGGACTGATCTCTTATGGGATCTTTTTTTTAAAAGATGATACACAAATGGATAATCTCACTCTACCTAGCCAGCCGGAAACGATGACGCCGGAAGAGGAAAGAGAGAAAATACAGGAAGCGGAAGACGTAATCCGAAAATTGGAAGAGGCCCGTAAAGAAAAGGGCTATAACGACTGAAGTACATTAAGAAAGGATAAATAATGGCAAGAGTTCAATTAGATCTTCCCGAAAAATTAGCCTGGGCCACCAGCTTAAATATTAGGATTTATGATACAAATTTTGCGGGACATTTAGCTCATGATAGAGTGGTTTCTCTTTTGCATGAATCCAGAGCAAGATTATTCAAGGAAAAAGGATTTTCCGAATTAGACGTAAACGGACACGGAATCATTCTTACCGATCTGGTGGTAGAATACAAAGCTGAGGCGTTTTTCGGAGACCAGATCCGAGTAGAGATTGGAGCGGGAGATTTCAGCGCGAAAGGTTGTGATCTATATTATAGAATGATCCATACAGACGGACCTATTAACGGCAAAATCGTATGTAACGCAAAAACAGGACTCGTGTTCATGGATTATTCTACTCGAACAGTTAGTAATATTCCGGAAGTTTTTAAGTCCTGGTTCTAATTTGACTTTTTCTTTTTATCCGAGTGATACGTCAGCGCGGAAGAGATACATTGTTTTAATTCTTTTTCCGGGATCTTGGTATCTTCTGAAAAGATAATACTTCTATTCCCTTCAAAACGAAATATTTTAGGATATAATTTCCTAAATCTGGATATCAGATCCGTTTGGCAATGAAAGAAGATCGCATATTTTTTCGGCTCCCCTTTTAATGCGTCTATGCGGATCGTAGTCCCACTTTTGGATTCAGGAGTGATATAACTGGGTTGCCCCCATTTTAGCACTTCTTCTATTTTGCCTACTCCTTGTATCTCTTTTGCAGTTTCGAATATTAGTTCTCTTAAATGGAATAATTTCTCCCGCAAAGAAGGAGAATACTCTGAGAATGTTTCGGCTACATCCTCGTTTGTGAATTTTTGGAAATGATTCTTTTTCTGAGCCATGATATTTTAAATACTTACCGCACAGGCTTGCGCACATCTGATCCCGTCCATGGCCGCGGATACAATCCCACCTGCGTATCCGGCTCCTTCTCCGCAAGGATATAAACCTTTAACGCGAATATGTTCCAAAGTTTCCGGATCCCTGGGAATACTAACTGGAGAAGAAGTCCTAGTTTCAGGAGCGTGGACTACAGCTTCGTTGGTCAGATATCCTCTCATAGATTTATTAAATTCCTTAAATCCGTTTTGCAAAGCTTTCATTACAAATTTAGGAAGTACGGAAGAAAGATCAGCAGATGTAATTCCAGGAGGATAAGAAGTTTTAGGAAGATCCGCAGAAATTTTACCTTCCACAAAGTCCGCAAGTCTGGTAGCAGGAGCAGTTTGGGTTTTGCCTCCAGCAATCCAAGCCTTTTGTTCTATCTCCTTTTGGAATTCCATGGCAGCCAAGGGACCGTATTTTTGGAAAGTTAGGAAATCCTCTTGTCGGAGTTCCACCACTATCCCTGAATTCGCGGTCGGCCTTGCTCGTCTAGAAGAGGACCATCCATTGGTCACAATCTCTCCTGGTTTTGTTGCACAGGCGGCAATCACTCCACCGGGACACATACAAAAAGAATACACCCCTCTACCCTGGATCTGCTTTACGATACTATAAGGAGAAGGGGGAAGGAATGGCCCTCTGTCCTCGCAACTGTACTGGATAGAGTCTATTAAAGATTGCTTATGTTCTACCCTGACCCCTATTGCGAGAGGTTTTAAATGGATTTCTATTCCTTTATGATGAAGTAATTCGAATATATCTCTGGCAGAATGCCCCGTAGCCAGGATTACCTTGTCGGAAAGAAAACGATCTCCATTCTTAGTAACTACACCCTTGATAGAATCACCTTCCAGTATCAGGTCTGTCACTCTTTGGTTGAAATGGACTTCTCCGCCTCTTTCTTGGATTGTTTCCCTCATTTTGCGAACAATACTCGGAAGTTTGTTTGTCCCTATATGAGGGTGGGCTTCTATTAGAATATTAGGATTTGCTCCAAAACCAACAAGTAGTTCCAGAATACGACGTACATTTCCTCTTTTTTTGGATCTAGTATAAAGTTTGCCGTCCGAATAAGTGCCCGCTCCGCCTTCTCCAAAACAATAATTAGAATCCTCATCCACAATATGATGAGCATTGATATTTTGAAGATCTTTAGGTCTTGACTTAACGTCCTTTCCTCTTTCCAGAACGATAGGTTTCAAACCGGATCCAATCAATTCCAAAGCAGAGAATAAACCTGCAGGCCCCGCACCGATCACAATCACTTCTTTAGAATTTTTAACATCCGGATAGTCAGGGAGATGGATCTGCTGTTCGATAAATTCTTCGTTGATATAAACCCGGACCTTGAGATTAACAAAGACCGTTTTTTGTCTAGCATCAATAGAATGATTTAAGATCTCAATATGTGTTATATCCGGCAAAGAGATCTTTTTGGATTTGGAAATATATTCTGTAAGCCGATCCGATTGTTCGGCGATCTCAGGCAAAAGCCTAAGTTCTAATTCTTGGGTCATAGTTCAGGACCAAAAGTTTTAGGATTTGTATGTAATGGAGTTAAAAAAGAAAGGAAGAATGAGGCAAGGAATTTTAAGGAGAGCTGGGAATAAATTGAAAGGATATTAATACCGAAAACGAAGATTCCGGGGGAGGATCAAAATTAGAATCGCAAAAATCCTAGAATTATCACTAAGTTGGTAAACCAGGCAGATCCTTGAAAGTAACGGACCGACAAAAGAAAAAATTCTTAAAGTCCCTGAAACAGGCAAGGATCGAAGCAGAGTTGAGCCAATCGGAAGTCGCCCAAAAGATCGGGACGAGTCAAAGTTTTATTTCTAAAATAGAGTCTGGAAAAATATCTTTAGAAGTAGAGATATTCTTAAAGTTGTATCAACTGTACGATAAACCTGCGGAATATTTTTTCTCCGCATTCTCTCAAAAATAAAAATCTATTTTTGAACTTCTCCCCGATTCTTTATAAACTTTTGGATCATTTCCAACTGAGATTCGGAAACGAATAGATCGATCGCATCATTTGCGCTATATATTCTGTACTGAAGGGATTTCGCAGAAAGAATATCGTTTTCCATTTCTTTCGTAAAAGTCAATTTACCGGAAAGGATATTAGAAGTTAAGGTAGAAGTTCGAGTCGTAGTCGCGGGAACAGTGCTATAGCCGTATCCAAAACCGATTCCGGGTCCCATATTTGCAGGGACCTGAGTGCGAACAGTCACCTGATTGGCAGAATAGTTTGAATCCGATAAAAGAAGTTTTGTGGATTTACGATCTATTTTGATATAAGCTTCCGGCCCCAATGCGGCAAGAGTTTCCGAACCTTGGAGTCGGATGATCAGAGTGATCTGGGAAATCACTCCATTCTTAATCTCCTTTGCATATTGACCGCCGTAAGAATAAACACTTTTGTTCGGATTATCCACCTTCGCTTCATGGTCCATATCCATCTTAACGATCGTGATATCTCTAAAAGGATCTTGGACAACTTGGATCGTAGTGCCGCAACCGACACAAAAGATTAGAAAACAGTATATTAAGGATTTATACTTCAAGTTTCCCCGATTTTTTGGATCATTCCTTCACAATTTAGAAAGAAGAAAAGAACTAATCAATATATCCTAAAAATCGAAAGAACGGTCACGACGCAAATTTTCCTTAAAAGTGTTCATCCACGTCGCGACATCCCTACTTATTTTTGCCAGGGTGTTAGTTCTCTCAATTTAGGAAATCTGAGATAAAGTCCCGCCCATAGAATGATCCCCAAATAGGTGGGAAATAAAATATGAGATCCCAGTGGATTTAAAACACGAACGTGGGTAGCGACCGCACCGCCCAAATATCCGGTTAGTAAAGTCGCTCCTAAAACTGCAGTTCTAGGAAATGCGTATAACAGAGTGCTAACGATTAGGATTGTTCCCAAGTAAGGCATTACTTCAGGCGGATAACCTAGTTTAGCTCCTTCTGCCTGAGCTTCCGGTGGCATTTTATCTAAGAAAAATTTTAATACTCCATCAAAAAGCAGAAAAAGTGTAACCAATCCGCTGAGTACTCGTCCGGTCCAGAGCTGGCCTTTCGAAACGTTTTCAGATCCCATTCTATATTTCCTCCAAATGAGAGGGCAATTCTGGGATCTTTGACGGAAAAGTTCAAGAACTATTACAAGAATTTTGAATTCGATTTTGTAACATTCGAATGTTTGTAGCTAAGACGACTACTCACTAGTAGCGGATCCTTGGAAATTATTTCTTTTTCGTTTTTTTGGGGACCTTCTTCATGAATTCCCCCACTCTAAATTTTACGATCTTACGGACCAGATCGAAAGGTAAAGGTTGATTGATCGGAAACTGAACGGATCCTTTTGCGTTTTTATATTTATCAATTTCTTTTTTGAATTTGGCGATACCGCTTGCTCCCGGATAAAAACCGATATGATTCTTATATGCGGCAAAATGTACTAGATTCCCGTTCAAATAAAAAGTGGGGATTTGGTAGCTGATCTTTTCACTTGCTTCTGGAGCGGTTTCTTGGATCGTTTTTCGGAGTTCCTGAAGAATGCTTTGGACCTCCTTCGGAAAAGTTTTAATGTACTCGTCAATCGATTGGAATGTATTTTTTATTTTATCCATAAATATGCCTGAATGAACTTAAACCAAATTAGATCAATCTTTCAGAAAGATCTAATTTACCGTTTTTTAATGACCAATATTCCCGCAAGGTAACTTGTCGGAATATAAGCCCCGATCAAATCCACGATCGTAAACCAAGCAGGAGAAGAAAGCATTAGGATATTTGCAATCCCGCCCGCCAGAAAAAAGGCTCCGATCACTAAAGCAAATTTAAGTTTATGATTTGTTGCAATGAATGCCGCAACCAACGCTCCTACAAATGTTCCAAGTGCATGAGCTAAAAAAGGAAAGATAAAATGTTTTGGTTGGAATAAATGAATGGATGCTTTCAATCCTTCCATAGTAGTCACATCGGCGCCTTCGGGAGGAGGAATGATATTACCGCTGATCGTAATAATTCCCATATTCACTATACTTCCGATGAGAAGTCCTGCGATCACTGATAAGGTATTTTTAACATACGGATTCATAATCTAATGCCCCAATTCATTCAAAAAATAAATGATTAGAGTAACTTATGAGAACAATGCAAGTGGAAAATTACTTTAATCTTTCTAAAACACCTTTTCGTTTTACTATGTTCTTGTAATCCCATTGGATTTTCTTAGATTTATTTACCCAACGTTTTAAGTCTTTTTTGTTGATTTGATCTGGACTTGTATAACGAACTTCAGCTGCTTTAAAAGTCCCTTCCGGCTCCAAACCTTCTTCATCAAAGGACTGTCCGCTCCAAAAGAGCAATCGAATACAACTTTTAAGTTTGCTATATCCTACGATCGGATTCCCATCCAAGAACCAAACCGGATGAGCATGCCAAATTTTATTTTCCGCCTTAGGAAGATGGAGATTAATTTCTTGGGAAAGAATATCACAAATCTCTTTTTCAACTTTGGTTTGTGAATTATTATATTTTTGGACTTCTTTGTTCATGCGATTAGATTGTAGGTAAAAAATTCCCAAGTACCTTGTTTAGCGCCTACTTTGTTATATAAAGCCTGAGCAGTCAAATTGTTTGGAGCGGTCACCCATTGGAGTCTTGCCGCTCCTTGAGATTTTGCATATTTCGCACAATGATCAATTAGTGATTCGCCAATTCCTCGTTTTCTAAATTCATCCAAAGTGAAAAGATCATTCATAATTGCCACTTTACTTATGATACTAGACGCATAAGAAAAATATACGGTAGCAAAGCCTACTAGATTGCCGTCTTTTCTATACCCGAACAAACATCCTAAATCGCTATCTTCTCCAAACTGAGAGAAAAATATTCTATTCTTGTCATCGTTGATAGATTCTATTTTGTAAAACTCTTGGTATTTGCGGATTAAAGGAAGAACTTCATCCAGATTTCTATTTGAAATGGCTTCTATACTCATATAATTCTTAGAAGCTGAGTTTATAGTTTTTTAAGAGATTTTGGCTTTTGTTGGACCGCTTCTACAAGCCTTTTGGGAGCAACACCACAATAAGAAACGACTAACATATCTTTGAATAAAGCTAAATCGGTAGATTTCATTTCGACACAGGTCCATCCTTGCTGTCCCCATTTATTTTCTATAGGATAAACGGAACCCTTAGAAGCTGATGAGAAGAATTCTTGGTCGTTCTGATCAAATTTAAGAACGATCTTTTTATTCTCCTGATCCACCGTTGCAAAAATTTTCTTACTCACTCTGAATGAGATCTTTTCAAAATGAGGCTCTTCTTTTGCCTCAGGAAGAGCTAATGCAAGTTTTCTTACTTTGTCTAAGGATATCATATAAAAATGCTTTCCTATGGAGAATAAAATCTGATAGATTCCCTAAAATGGATCCGAAACAAATCACTATTCAATCTACTATTGCAGCAGACATTAAGAAAGTCTGGGACTACTACACCAATCCGCAACATATTATCAAATGGAATTTTGCTACCGACGATTGGCAATGCCCTTGGGCAAAAAATGATATGAGACCAGGTGGAAAATACAGCGCGAGAATGGAAGCTAAGGACGGAAGTTTCGGTTTCGAGTTTGAGGCAATTTACGACACAGTCGTCGATCAGAAAAATTTTTCTTATACGATGGGAGATGGTAGAAAAGCAACTGTTAGCTTTGAGAATCAAGATAACAAAACTCTTGTAGTCGTCAGTTTTGATCCTGAATCAGAAAATCCAATTGAGATGCAGAGAGGTGGTTGGCAAGCGATACTTGATAACTTCAAAAAGTATACAGAGGCTAATTAGTAGATTTGCTATTTATAACTATCAGGACTCAGGCGCCGTACCGAAGAGCTATTGCCCTTCTGGCGGCTGCCACAACTCGACCTTGTTTCCTTCCGGATCCATGACCCAACCGAATATCCCATACTCGGATTGCTCTACCTTCTCCAATACTTGACAACCCTCTTCACGAAGGAGTTTCAAGAGTCCGTGAAGATCCTCTACTCGATAATTAACCATAAAAGTTGAACTGCTCGGAGCGAAATAGGAGCCGTCCCCAACTGCCCAAGCTGTTGTGCCGTTTGTAGGATTACCAACTGCATCGACCCAACGAAAAGCTGCGCCACCCCAATCCTGTACATCTATGCCAAGATGAGTTTTGTACCAGGCACCTAATTTGGCAGGATCCTTAGCACTAAAGAATACTCCACCAATACCTGTAACACGTTTCATAGATGACCTCCAAATTACCGAGCTTTGCCGATGCTACACATACTATGTATATCCGCATAACAAAATTTGTATTCTGATGAGTAAGATATTCGCGACAAGGTAAACGGATGGTGGTTTGGAATTGACTCTTATGAACTTTTGGTCCGAAAATTGTGTAGGGATTACTTTCTAAGGAATATTGCCATGAGAAAAATTATTGTACTCGAATTCCTCACACTTGATGGAGTAATACAAGCCGGAGGCGGACCAGAGGAAGATACTAGTGGCGGCTTCAATTACGGCGGGTGGCAAGTTCCCTATTCTGACGATACCCTTGGGGCTGTCATGAAGAAGCAGATGAACCAACCGTTTGATCTGCTATTAGGACGTAAGACATTTGAAATTTGGGAACCATACTGGCCGAAACATGCTGACTTTTGGCCGGGTGTCATGTCTGCGACCAAGTACATCGTATCGAATACCTTGACTTCTAGCGAATGGCAACCCTCCGTGTTTTTAAGCGGAGACATCGTGGAAAAAATCAGCAAACTCAAACAAGAACAAAGGCCGGATCTGCATGTTTATGGAAGTGCAAATCTCGTTCAAACACTTATGAAGCATGATTTAGTCGATGAGTTCTGGTTAAAGATATATCCGCTAACGTTGGGAATCGGTAAACGGTTGTTTGTCGATGGAACAATCCCGGCAGCGTTCAAGGTGACGGAGAGCCAAATCTCCCCTAACGGAATCATTATCGTGAATTACAAGCGCGCAGGCGAGGTTCAAACCGGAAGTTTTGATAGTTAGACGAACTATAGATAGAAAGTGGACTTGAATTAGCGAAGGTAAAAAAGATAAGAAGAAGCTAAATTTGGAAAGACTTAGAATTTGTCAGAAGATGTATAAAAGTGAAATGATTATAACTGTTGAGGTTCTTGATTTTCTATTTCTACAGTAGATTCAGTAGATTCAGTAGATTCTTCCCCTGGAACGCCGTTCTTTTTCTCTTCGCTTCGTATTTTTCGCCTCTCTATTTTTTCCTGTCTAATTTCTTTCTTCTTAATTTCTCGCTGTCTTTTCACATACGATAAATTTCCTTTTTTTGCCATATAATATTCCTATTTATTAAAAACCTATTACCGCCCTAGATACAAAATGGTTCGAAGTAAAAAGTACGAAGAGGATAGTTATTATGAATTAGAGACCACCAATCCCTAGATTCAACTTTGGGTTTGGTGGTATAAAAAGGTGAAAGCGGTGTTAAGCGGATTACCAGCGATTACGGTCGAATTTTTTGTTGTTTCCACCTCTATTGCGATCAGACCTTGCTCTGTCTTCTGCAACGGAAACTACAATATTACGTCCGTCTACATCTTTTCCATTAAGTTCAGAAACTGCAGTATTAGCAGAATTCTGATCGGAAAAGGTAACAAAACCGAAACCTCTAGATTTACCGGTTTCGCGATCGACTACAACGTTCGCTTCTTGAATAGCGCCGTGAACTTCAAATACTTGGCGTAAGGTTTGATCAGTAGTTGACCAGCTAAGGCCGCCTACAAATAATTTGGCTGACATGGATTTTATCCTCGTTCCACACAGATTTGAATAAATATTAATCCGTATGATAATTAATTTCGGATCATTACGGGCTATGCGATTAAAACAGAACGAGTAAAGAACTTAAACACCACTAGAAACCCGAATAGAATAAATTGCAAGAACATTTTCTAAGTATAGAAGAAAAGTCGTAGATGAAAAAGGATCGTGGCAGTATAAGAAAGGTTGCTAATCACTGTGTCGGGGAGCTTTGGAAGGCTCCCATAGAAAACGAAGGACGAGCCAATCCTCTCTGTAATCATTTCAGAAGGTCGCTGCCAGGTTTTTTGCCGGGAGCGATAGGAATACAAAGATGAGATGAAGAAAGCATTTATTGTGAGTCATACTTTCTCCTATAAAATTTCATTCTATCTCGTATGTTTTTTGTAATGAAGAGCGATAGCACCCGATTGAAAAGTTCTTGAACCAAGAAAATCAAGCCTAAGTTTCTCTTCCAATTTCATGGTATCGAATAACCGCGGTCCCTTCCCCGCTACAACCGGATGAACTACAAAACGATACTCATCAATCAAATGATGTTCCGAAAGCTGGGACGCTATGCTTATACTACCCACGAGAATATCTCCTCCGGACTGCTGCTTCAATTTAAGCACTTCCTCTACAATGTTTGCATGTACGAGTCTTGTATTTGCGTCCTCAACGTGTTTCAATGAAGTGGAGAATAAGACCTTGTCGAGCGAAGTAAACACGCGAGCGAATTCATTAGATACTTCTGACATAGATTGGTCCCGGGCAACTTCAGGCCAAAAAGGCACCATGAGTTGGTACGTGATCCGACCATATAGCATGAGACCGCCATTACGTAAAAGATCAGTGAAATATTGGTGCACCTCATCGTCAGCAATCATGTCTGTGTGACTGCAATTCCCGTCGGCCGTAATATTGATTGCAAAAACAATTTTTCTCATAGGCCTGCCTGTATATAGTATTCGCTGAAAAATATAAACCCGATAGCAATTTTTTTCATTTAATTCCCTTTATATATAAATTTGTGAAATTGCGCATAACGACCTAGGCATTCCGATATTTTGTATTTGGCGCGTGCTTGCATATGCAAGTGCAGCGCCAGAGGTGAAAGTTACTAGAAGCCTTGTTTGAAACTACTTAGAATGTTTGCCGATCCACTTGAGACAGATCTTTCAGGTTATTAAATAGAAGGACAGCAATCGCAAAGAAAACCAAAAAGAAACCAGTAATATTCATAATGTCTGTGTCAACGGAATCGGAAGTAAAAACAATGTCCATTGTTCCATGAAATATAGCGACAATGAGTATACTTCCTCGTGCGGAGTTGAACAGCCAGGTCAATAGAATTGCTCCAGTAAATAAAGACAATATCCATCCAATAGTACCGAAAAAACCCATTTCAACATAACCGGGTCGATAGAAAAAAAGAGGGATATGCCATGCAGCCCAACCTAAAGTCAAAATTACAGTAGAAGTAAATGCATGCAGATGTTTTTGCAATTTCGGCAAAGCAAAACCTCTCCAGCCTATTTCTTCCCCAAAACCAAAGGATATAATATTATAAAGAAAGAAGGAAACAAAACCAAAATTCGGAAACTCTCTGCTTATACCAATGCCCGCCAATTTAAGCTCAGATGAAATGAAATACTTTGTAAGAATAGAGAATGCAAGAAGAATGAATGGGCTAAAAAGGGCAATGATGTACCAAATAAAATTTACTTTCCACATAAACACTCTTGAAAGTAAATTTTTTACACCTAAAGTTCCCTGATCAATTTTGCTAACGATAAATGCAGCAGAGACAGGACCAATTGCGCCGAGTGCATGATGAAATGGAAGAACAGGTAAAACGCTGATCCCAAATTTTGGTAAATATAAAGGAAGCCAGATTATCCATGAGAAAAAGTAACTTAAGAAAAAGAACAAAAGTAATGATTTAATATAATCTTTCATAGGATCATCTCAATGGAAACATTAAAGCCTAACGGATTTTCGCATGATAATAGTTAGGCTACATTTTTTAAAAAACAAATATTAGAAACATCCAAAGGAAAAGCCGGATAAATTCTTTGGTCTATCTAAGATTTTCCCCTGAAACGGTTTGTAACTATTAATAAAATATGCCTCGGAAATGTTGCAGCTCCCAACTACTAGGATCACCCAATCATCAAAATTTGTTTCACTAGGAGGGCAAGATGTAAAATGAATTAGATTAGTGCAAGAGTCGACTGACTTAGTCCAAACATAATTCCCTCTATTATTATCAAAAGTGTCATCATTACAATAAGTTATAGCAAGCCCACCAGCTGTGGTTTTGTAAGTATTGCCAAGAGAACGACAATAAGCATATTTTATAGAAACTGATGAAATGATTTGATTATAGGCGACATTAGCGCTCCTTACATCTGCTGTATTTATACCTATATTTATACACGAGCCGAAGACTAATGATAATAGCATAAGATTTTTCATATACACCTCATTAAATTAAATTTCAATCTATAGCGGATAACTGTATAGGCTTGGCTACGTTTACTACGCGATCTTATTTTGCAAGTACAGTGACAGATGCAACTGTGGCGTTGCTGAAGTGAAGATCGCGTAGCGATGGTCGATGCGAAGTGGAGCTGCGTAGTTAGCCGAAGTTCAGGCTATTTCCGTAGAATTTCAGAATTCTCTATTCTACCATTACGATCAGTATCTATTTCATGTCTAATTTCTCGACCTGAAACATCATAGTAGATGAACTTATCAAATCTGCCATCATAATCTGTATCAAATCCTTCTGAGTCCTTTATTCCATTAATGTCGTAAGTGATAAAACGATTATAGTATTCTAAAGGTTTATCATTAAAGAATTGAGATGCAATCTTGCCATTAATATCATACCCTTTACTGATAGTTGGCTCACCGTCCTCACCATAACAGACCCATGAACTTAGTTTATCATTATTCTTATGATAATATAGAATACAATTATCTTCATTATCATACTCAGAATATACGTATAGACCCGAATTTAAATTCATGTCCAATGCCTTATACTTACTTCTGACATCCAGATACGCTATAAGCAACGCGACTAAGCTAACCGAAAATAATACTAAGATAATAATACTTTTACCAGCTATTCCTGTATTTAAATCTTTCTGGCCTGATTCTGCAGGACTTTTTTTCACAGTATTTTCTGGCTTTAGTGAACTTTGTAAGATCTCTAATAACTCTTTTGTTAACGGAAGTTTTAATAAATAAAGAGTAGGCAGTATATCTTTTTCTGAAACACAGAGCTCTATTAAACTATCATTTTCAGGCAGTAAACTTCTCAAAGAATCAAGCTCAGACCCTTTTACAAAAGACTCGATCTTTTCTTCAGAAAGGACCGTTTTAAATAATTCTATCTCTTGGTAATTGGCTGATCTATAAATTGTTATCAATTGATTTTCTCCTACAAAGATTATTATAGCCTAAATTTCAGATAACGACCAAGGCTAACCGACGGTTTTCAACGGCGCGAGCACTTGGCACGAGACTTGCCATGCGAAGTGTAGCCCCCTTCCCTTTCCGGCACACTATTTGTGCACTATCACTTTGGCAAATCGTTATGCCTCACTTGAGCATCATATGCAAATTGAATGCGTTGCCAGGCATCTTTATGCATCCATTCAAAAATGAAATAAAATATTTTGACTACAAAATGTCCGAAACGTCCGCGACGCTCGAACGATTTACTTATACTCTCGACGAGCCACTTGTGATCAAATGAATCCCATATTCCGCCAGCGCTGAGCAAATTCCATTGAAGGAGCGGAAAAACCTCATATTTATCGATCCGCTTTGCGTCTTCGATGCTGAAGGGGCTCTTTGCAATCACCAATGCAATGCGGGAGTAATCTTCCTCTTGAAGCGCCGTGTCCAAATAAAGTTCTGAAAAGACAACCCAAAGTACAGTTCGTTCAGATGTCTTCATCTATTCATTCTTAATACGATAATTGGGCTTACAACAAGATCGCCGCGTAAGCAGGAATTCTTGACCTGCTACCCCATCCGCCATTCCTTCGAACAATCAGTCAAAAATGAAATATTATTCGCCCTTGTAAGCTTTTTCAAGTTCGCTTATATTCAGTTTACCCATGCTAAGCATAGCAGCTCCAACTCGATCAGCTTTAGCAGTGTCTGGATCACGCATCATGATGTCTAGGCTTTCCGGCATAATCTGCCACGTTAAGCCATACTTATCTTTAAGCCATCCACAAGAAATTTCTTTGCCGCCTTTGGACAGTGCTTCCCATAACTTATCAATCTCTTCCTGAGTTTTACAGTTTACAGCTATTGAAATTGCTTCACTAAAAGTAAACATAGGGCCTCCATTTAGCGCAGTAAAGTTTTGGCCATTCAGTTCAAAGTCTATTGTTGACAAACTCCCGAGTTCCTTCCCGGCTGCTTTTGCAACTGACTCTGTGAGATACGATGTGTTTGTTATTTTTGCATTTTCAAACAGCGATACATAAAGATCTACAGCTTCCTTTGCTTGATCGTTAAACCAAAGAAAAGTTACTACCTTTTGCATAGAAGCTCCTTAGTTAAATTAATAATTACTACGAAAATGGCAGTAATTATTAAAGCTTATCATAGCTAATTTGATAATCAAAGTAATTTTGCTATGTTGTTTATGATGAAGCGAGCCCTAAGTGTAGCGGAAGCACTACTAGTTAGTGCGATCGACCGATCCGCTGCCTGAGAATGGAATTTAAATAAATTCAAAAGCAACTCTTCAGTTTTGTCGTCTTACTAAAATTCCATTCAAATTTGTACCAGGAGCAATTGTATTAAAAACTGTTCCAAATTTCTTAATGTTTTCATGCAAGAGATTCAAACGTTGCTCCGATTCTTCTGAATCAACGATTATTTTATAGAATATCGATTCCATTCTCGGAGGTACATCTTGCCTAACTCCATCAACTATCACCTCTATGGAATGTAATTGAAATTGCAGAATTGGAACTGTTCTTTCTACTCCTTTAATTATGCAAGCAGATAGAGCTGAAAGTAATAATTCCGCTGGATTAAAGGCATCTGTATTACCTAATATATCTGTATCCAATGTAATTTTGGCATTCTTGCACTTCGAAATACTGCTATGTGAATCTACTCTTACTGATTCGACATGAAAAGTCATTTTAGGTTTAGATTCAATCATTGTCTACTTCCAACATTAAACAACCTCAGATTGAAATGAATGTCTATCAAAAGTTTTCTCAAATCATTTGATAAAAGTTACCTTTGAATTCATCCCCACTCTTAGATATCTATTCCGATCGGTCTTTCGCATAAGGAAGGAGACTTAACTTGCTTTGTCGAGTGACAAAACGGAATTTGGCGTAGCCCAGGCGAGAGTTGCAAAGCAAGTTCGAAGCGATGCGGAAGCACCGATAGTTAGGAGTAGGCCTCATTGCTCTCTTCAATTAGATTTATTACAGTTTGGTTGATTCAAACGCAACTTCTTTAGATCAATTCGTTTGATAAGCTTGATTAACTTATTAGAAGCCCAAATTCCGTGAGTAATTTCATTTTTCTCAATAGAATAATATATACCTTCACCATGAAATTTATCATTTTCCACAAAACCAATATAGGGATAACTAAGCATACTATCCTGAAGTGCAAATCCTTCTAATCGTTCATTTAAATAACTTCCTATTGAAAGCGACATTCCGTCATCGTAGAATACATGGTAACCATCAGTACACCGCCCTTGCTCACATCCAATATTCTTTGAATTTAATTCCAGAAAGAAACTATCGTAATCTAGAATAGTATTACCATTTAAAGTGGCGTCAAGCCTATGATAACCACAGTTAACATCCAATTTGTCAGTTATCACTATTGCAGAACGACCATACCCTATAAACTTACCGGACCATTCTCCATATTGATAGCTTCCAAAATTATCAACATCTAATACAATTGCATAGCTCACAGACAAATTCTTGCAAATCGCTGTGATTTTGCTCAAAGATTCCTCAATCGAACATTGAGGTGTAAAAAAAAGAGGAGAGTACAATATCAAATTAATAATGGAATCTAACATATCTGAAAGTTTTGTGAGGCATTACGCCTAACGATAGATAATTGTCAAAGTCCCGCGCATCCGAAGGACTTGGCGCGAGCTTGCCTTTGTAAGCGAAGTAACGGAAGCGTCGAAAATTATGGAAAGTTCAAAAAGATAAGAAACCAGTACGAACATATAAAGTTATTTCTTATTAGTTTGAATAGAAAGTAACCCAAATATGAATGCAGCTATTCCTAATCCTACTCTTAACCATTGCCAATTCCCCCAGGTTGTAATGGCAGATGTTAATTTTTCGTTTGCGATGGAACGTGTATTGAAGCCAGCATTTGCATCTTTGAAGAAAATAAAAAATGTCATTATTACAAGAATAGATAGGACTGTGGATGCGACCATCGATAGTCTTCCTTCTTGTTTCGCAATCAGAAGAAGAATAGAAGTAACTACGGTGAGAATTGTACTCCAAATTTCGAGAGGACTATAGTAATTGACCAACGCAGCTTGGTGTTTTGCGTACCAGTCAAAGAACTCAGTTGGCGATAGACTCAACCAAAAAGGAACAATAATTACCGCCTCTGTTAACATCGCCCCGGCAGTTAACCCAAGAACTAGTACCGTAATAAATCCGGTTATTTTCGTAAGTATCCTCACATTACCCTCCATTTTATGCGGCCTTTATTTCAAATATTTCTTTAATATACTTAAGTCACAAAACGCTTCGCTATAAAGATCACATCTCCAGTGATTACTGGTAAAATCTATCTTTTTTAAAAGATCAATATCCTTACAAATATTATTGATTTCTTCATTTTAATATAATTTTGGTGAAGCCTAGAGCGAAAGTCGCGTTAGCGAGCCCAAAGCGTAACGCCAACTCGAAAGTTAGCTAGAACGGTCTCCGACTACGGTGAGAATTCGCTTCCTTCGAAAGCACGCATGAATTGAATCACAGCGGGATCGGAAGCAGGAGTAGAGTAACTCATACCGGTATCGTGAATCAATCTTTCAATATGTGCGATCCAGCGTTTAAGAAACTCTGAAGGCTGGCAATGATCAGCTGATGCCGCGAACCAATACTGACGCCGCTTATAATTCAAAGGCTCACCCGTATTATCACAAAAACATTGTTTACCTTTACCATTTTCGAACTCTCCAAAATGACATGCTTCTTTCTTGAGCACGTCATACCGAGTAAAATTGTCAACTTGCAGAATTCCATTCGGCATTAAGAAACTAGCGCCTTCAGAGAACACAATTTTGCCTCCGGCAAAGGCGAGTCGCGAATAGGATGGAAGGCTTCCGGGCCACAGAGTTGCAGTTGCGGAGAAATTATCATTTCGGATGATCAGAGCGATTAGCCGATCCGGTTTCGTATGCCTATTACGATATTCTGTATCACCACGATCGTGCGTCTGCATAAACGTACTCATTCGTGTTGATTCGTGAGTGTTAAAATAAGCGATCCTTAGAGTTTCTAATGATGATCCACAGGATAGGCATAAAGAAAAAGTAACGAGTAGCAAAGTAAATTTCATAATGGCGATCATTGCAGCTAACGAAGGAGGGTTGGCGACGTTTTGCGAGTGTGTAGCACTTGACGCGAGCTTGCTTTGCAAGCGAAGTGGCAAAACGTAGTTAGGCGCAGTGCCTTCTTTATTCATCAATCTGAAATTTACACAAAATTTGATTTGGATTAGCAACAAGTGTTAAAGACTTCTGCTGAAAATCAATTTTATAGCTAATAATTGCTGGACGCTCCAGAAAACCCTTCTGGTAACTTTCTTGAAGATCATCGCCTTTCTTTGCATGCATATCGATAAGGGCCATATAATAATCTTTATCATTACCGTTCTTACTGTAACAACCATCAAAGGCTTCCGTATACCTTTGCAAATAGTGAGAGTCGATCTCGATCGAATCTGACACTTTGAAAATAGCCTGCTGTTCTATTCGTCCAACAGTTTCAGATAACCAGATGAATGATTTCTTCTGATTTTTCAAAAGAGATAATGAAAGATCATCCGTTATCATAGACCCATGCGTCTCTTCAAGTAAATCTGGGAGGCTTCCCGAGTATTCTAACCCTAGATACCGCTTAGCGGTTTTCTTCAATATACTATCCTTCGGCCAATGTCCGACATGGGCGTCAAATAAATATCCTTCAAAAGTCTTGTATTTTACGAAGACCCAATAGCCTTCATTATGATTGATCGTATCAAACGAGTCTTTCCTAACGATCCTTACTTCTTCTTCACTTGCTATCTTGGTAATAATTCTGCCATTTTGAGAAGCCTCTTCTCGTAAGAATACACCCGACTGAGGAATGACAAATTTTGCATCAGTCATACCGATCTTCTCTTTTGGTGAACAATTGATAAGAAGATAAAGCAAGAGAAATAGAATGATATTTTTGTTCATAGAATTTTAAGGCATTGCGCTTAACGACCAAGCCTTGACGACGTTTCGCGAGTGCGTAAGCACTTGGCGCGAGGCTTGCTATGCAAGACGAGTGACAAAGCGAAATGTGGCGTAGCCCGGAGCGAGAGTTGCGAAGCAAGCTCGAAGCGCAGCGTCAGAGGCGATAGTTAGGCGACGGCTCTGCAAGTAATACTGAAAAATCAAGCCACGGATGGCGTTATTAATTATTTATGAGCATAATGTTCAGTATATAAATCCAGAACCTTTTTAATCATAGTCTGATAAGGTACGCCAGATCTCTTAGATTCCTCTTTAAAGAACGAGATACTCTTTTTACTCAAGACTATAGTTACCCTGGAATTATCTTCTTTTAAAACGAGTTTATTCGGAGGAGGTAGAAAATCCTCAACAGTCTTAGAAGATCTAATTGAAGATGATATAGATGCTGGTGCATCAGTGTATTTTATTTTCTTTTTCATAAACTTTCTTACCTTGCCTCCAATAACCTGCCCCAAAAATTCTGATTTTACCAGTTCTAACAGTAAATCTTACCGTTGATACATGCGAATCAATGAGACCAAAGCAGTAATATCTTTTTTCGGAATCTGAAGAATGTGTAACATCTAAAGTAATAACCCTATTTGGATCCAAGAATGCTCTTTGAGCTTCAAAAAAATCAATTCCGTGTTTCCGTAGATTTTCCTCATTCTTTGCAGGATCCCATTCGAATTCCATCTACATATAAAAATAGACCGGAACAAATCCTTGTCAATACATATAATTATACATATTTTAGTGCACATTCCATGCAATTTAGAGTTCATATTAATAAAAGCGGGCAGGAGGCCCGCAAAGGTTGAAAAGAATATCATGCAGAGCTGTTCGCCTAACGACCAAGCCTTGCCGACGTTGGCGAGCTGAGCGGAACGGAGCGAAGACAGGCACGAGAATTGCTATGCAAGTCGAGTGACTGAGCCAATGTGCCGAAGGCCAAGCGAGAGTCGCGAAGCGAGCTCGAAGCGCAGCGGCAGAGGCGATAGTTATGCGCAGTTTCAATTCTACAATCTTACCATTTTTTGTAAGGATTTTTTTCTATTATTGCAGCTTGAATTTTATCCCGAGTATATTGCTTGAAATCTTCCTCTTTTTCTATGTTTTTAACAAACTCTTCTAAATCAAACAAAACTAGTAATGCATTTTTGGCTAATGCTTCTCTGCCTGCAATAATTGCTGAAGGGGCATATCCAGAAGCAGAAATAAAAATTCCATGAGCGTTTGCTCTATGATAAATTCGCCCCAAATGAGCATAAATATCATCACTGCCAATGGAATCTTTTTTCCATTTCATTTCAGTCAAAAATATCTGGTTATCAATTTCTATAATACCATCAATTTGTTCAATTATTCCATCTCCAGAATCGCTTACTCTCTTAAAGTCTTCTTTGATTAAAATTTGATAGTGAGCAAAATATTTATTTAATACAGTTTCTAATTGTTTCCCTCTTTTTTGCGCATTAGTTTCTGAAAATAAAGAAAATAATTCGTTTTTTATTTGGAGAAGATTTTCTCTATCTTTCTGAATATCTCGCATTTTCTGCTCATATTCTTTCTTTCTTATATTTGATTCCTTTTCCCTTTCTTGCTTCATTCTCGTAAATGAATCCTTTACATTCACTACTTTTTGAATCTCTGAGACTAATCCTTTTGCTTTTAGCTGATCATTTTCCCAGCAAGTTGAAAATGCTTCAAACTCAGTAATCCTTTTTAGAATTTCCCTTCGTTCCCTTAAATATTTATCTGAATCTTCATTTATTCTCTCGAGAACCTTTCGGCAGATTTCATATTTATTAATATTTTCCTTATCAGTTCTCAATTTTTCTGAAATATCTCTATAAATGTTTTCATCCACGCCTGCGCCTTTAAAGAATAGCAATACGGATTCTTTCGATCTATTTAGTAAGGGTATTGTTTGAACTACAAGATCGAATAGATCTGGCGGATAATGAAAAACATTATTCATTCTAATTTTCTCTTTTCTTATGACTTTTGAAATTGCGCATAACGAACTAGTCGCTCCGAAGTCGCCGCGCTGAGCCATAGCGAAGACGGGAACGAGAATTGCTTTGCAATTCGAGTTACCGAGGCGATTTGGTGAAACCCGAGCGAGGGTTGCGAAGCACACCCGATGCGAAGCGGAGCGACGCAGTTAGACGCCGTAATGCATTTTTTCTGAATCTTGATACGCTTCGTAAACATATCGAGCAAAGAGTATCATGACAATTGGACTGCAAATATTTAACAGCAAGCTAATTGTTGGATTAAAGTTATAATTGTTATAAAATGAAATTAAAATTATAACACGTGAAATCAGAAGAAATGCAAGCAATGCTCGCAGATAAGAAGAAGGTGGTGAAAATTTTTCAGAACCAAAAGATGATCTTTTAATACTTTGATAGCTTCGATAAATATTTTGGCTTAATATATATACTACAACCAATTGAATCGCTGGAATCAAATTTGCCAAGGAAATCCATGGGCTCATTTTTACACCTGGAATAGCCTTAAATTCGATGTCTTTGATCAAGAGGAAAAAATATACCGTAAAGCTTTGAAGTAAAATGTAACCCAGGAATTGGTCAGGAATTTTATAAATATAATTTGAGTAATACTCTGTAAATTTACCAAGAAAGTGAAAAGATGTCTCTGATCCAAAAATCTGAATTATATATAGGGCAATAAGATTAATCATCGCAATATACATGCATAAATATATAACAATGAGGGCATATTTAATTAATTTAGATTTATTCATATTTTAGTAATATTAATCCTAAAGAATATTTTGCATTATGGCGTCTAACGAAAGAGTGGCTCCGAAGTTCGGCGCGTGCAAAGCACTTGGCACGAGCTTGCGACTGCAAGCGAAGTGACAAAGCCGAATTTGGCGTAGCCTGGAGCGAAGGTCGCAAAGCGATCCTGAGCGGAACGGAGCTGCGCAGTTAGACGACGGTTTGGCTCTCTTACGCAGAAATTGGAAACTTTATTATATTCTTAGGTCGTTCTTGCATCGCAGTCCAGAGATCTAACTTTGTCTGCATGCTTAACCAACTCTCAGCAGACGTGTTCGTTGCAATCGCTATTCTTACTGCCATTTCTGGAGTAACTGGACTTTTACAATTCACTATTTCTGATAGTGTCTTGCGAGATATTCCTAAGTCTTTCGCAGCCTCAGTTATAGTTAATCCTAAGGGCTTGATTATATCTTCTAGTAAAATTTCTCCGGGATGAGTAGGTTTTCTTTTGTTCATAAAGCCACGCCTCTAATGATAATCTTCATAATCGACTACTATCGCGTTTTCACCTTCAAATTCAAAGGTGACACGCCAATTCCCATTTACCCAGACTGACCACCTACCCTTTTCGCGACCCTTCAGAGGATGCAAGCGATACGCTGGTAAATCCATATCTTTTGGTGATGTGGAAGAATCTAACCTATCTAATATCCTAGCTAGTTTATTTGAATGATCTGCTTGTATTCCTTTCTTACTGCCAGTTTCAAAAAACTGTTCAAGGCCTTTGTGTCTAAAGGAAATAATCAATATAAAAACTGTAACCCATAAGGTTACGATGTCAAGCTTTTTCCTTTAAAAATTGAATGAAGCCAAACTGTCCGTCTAACGAAAGAGGCTGGTCGAAGTCCGACGCGTGCGCAAGCACTTGGCACGAGTTTGCTTTTGCAAACGAAGTGACAAAGTCGGATTTGGCGTAGCCCGGAGCGAGAGTTGCGGAGCAAGCTCGAAGCGCAGCGACCCGCCGTAGTTAGGCGCAGGCCATTTTATTGATCATACTTTTCAACAAACTCTGACCATAATAAGCGAATTTCTTTATATTTAAATTGAATTTTCAAACTAGATACAAAAGGGTGATCAACGCCATCACAATATACTCTCGCTTCAATATATAAATCACGCTCACGCGTAGGATTTATGTATAAAGTCCCTATAGCTTCTAAATCCCGTTTAGCATGTAATATTCCTACTTCCATGTGTGCAGTAATTTTATTACTTCTTCTTTCAATAGTAAAATAATCTTCACCTTTACCAGTCATAACTGTCTCAAGAGCCATAAACTGACTTTGTGATGGCTCCCGTGGTTTTTCGCCGTCATGTTTAATTTCAATATCGGTGTCCAAAAAGATAAGATCTAGTTTGATATTCTTAGCTTCTATATCCCCTTTATTAATTAACTGGAATTTTAAAGGAGCATATCCGTTAAAAAAGCGTATATATTCAAATACCTCGCGATAATAGTTACGATTTTCATACTTCGGTAAATACGAAAACGAGTCTTTTGCCTCTTCATAATTAGGAATATTATCACTTATCGAGTATATTTTAGAACGGCATTTAACATCTTTTCCAAGGCTTTCCCCAGTTTCTAAATCATTAAAATTAATATCTATTTCTGGATATTTTCTTATTCCGGAAATCGGAACCCCCATTAGGCTTATCTCTTCTAAATTCGCTTCACTAGTTGAAGAGCCACGTCGAATATAGACGACATTCTTTTTTAGTTTTCCATAATCCTTTTTAAGATATATAGGCCTTTTTTGAACCGGAATTTTTATTATTCCGAAAGTTGCATTATCATATGTAAAAGTACTATATGAAAAATTACATATCTGATTTGTTTTAGAATTTACAAATTGCTGAAGAGTTGCGTCATCAATGTGTTCAGAGATCCCCGAGAGCTCATTTGGCTTTTCTGCTTTTTCTGCGATACCGAGAATAATATGCCCATCGACCTTTCTCCAAGAATTACTCATCGATATGATATCTTTCAATAATTCAGATTTATCTTCATCACTTGCTTTCGAGAAATTATACTGTTCTCTTTTAAAATCTAGAGAATCACTTTCTGATTGATATAGAAAGCGAACAAATTCTTCTTCATTCATAAGTCAAAGTCATTCTTTTTAAAAAGGTAGATGTAATTTAATGTCAATGGTCAAATTTGATGGCTTGCGCCTAACGAAAGAGGCTGGCCGAAGTCGCCGAGCCCGAAGGGACGGGCGTGAGGTTTGCTACTACCCTACTTTAAATTGCAAACCGAATGACCGAGGCGATTTGCCGAAGGCCGAGCGAGGGTTGCGAAGCAAGCCCGAAGCGAAGTGGCCAAGCCGTAGTTATGCGATCGTGCCAACCATATGCTAATTGTTAGAATCATATTTCTCTTTGGCAGAAAACACTTCATTCTTAAAAATAGAATACCAGTCCAAGAACGAGTTAAGATACTTTTTCAATTTTTTCATATCTGCACCTGCATGAGGCTTCAATAACCTAAAATCCAGCGTCGTCTGAATATTCTTTAGCTTTATAGTTTTACTTTTTCCAATACCAGAAAAGTTCTTAAAATGCAAATTTTCGAACTTATTAAATTCTAATATCAAAGTAATTAAGCTATTATTCAATTCATCATTAATAAAATACTGTTGATTGTCATGTTCAACCTGCATCCTCCAACGAAGAAAATATGAAGTTAATATAGTTGTTTCATAGAAATTTACCAAACCTTTGGCCTCATATTTTAATATTTCTTCCATTCCTCGGATTATATATAAAGCTCGGTGATAATCATATTCATAAACTAAAGTTCGTATTTGAAGCGAAGAAAGGTATTTCGCATCCAATTTGTTAATTGCTATTTCTCTAGCGACCGTGAATATTCTAGATTGGACTTGTTTTAATAACTCTCGATCATTCTTGTAATAAAAGTATGATACGTAATTTGCATTAATTTCCTTCTCGAAAAAGGTTTTTAACAAGCTTTCCGAGTTGGTAGTCTTTTTAATATATACATGTTTAGGAATGTCGGCTTCTATAGCCAGCTCCCATTCTTCATGTGTTCCCGATTTGCCCGTATCGGTGAGCGTACCGTAAGATTTATCAAATATAAAAATAATGAAATCAGCTTCTAGAATATCTTGCCTATATGTAGCAGGAACAGACGAAGGTGTTAAATTATTTTCATACCTCATCACATCAGCACCAGTAGATTCAAGAATTTCCGCTACTTTATCTCTAATATTTATCAAAGATAATACAGAGCTTAAAAATATTCGAGGCCGAAAATACATTTTTAATTACTACCTTTGTTGGCATGTCGCATAACGACCAAGCCTTGCCGACGTTGGCGAGCTGAGCGGAGCGAAGACAGGCACGAGAATTGCTATGCAATTCGAGTGACTGAGCCAATGTGCCGAAGGCCAAGCAAGAGTCGCGAAGCGAGCTCGAAGCGCAGCGGCAGAGGCTAAAGTTAAGCGATGTCCCGCTCAACCACGTTGCACCCTAAACAAATGCGCTATTAAAGAAAGATCCGATAAAATCGGATTGCCAACAACAATACGAGTCGCTCCCCTTTTGCGAGATTAGTTAGCCTATAACCATGAACTACAAGTCCGACGCTGGATTTCGAGATGCAAAAACCTGCGATGGCACCAGCTTAAATGGGGAGCGCAGTCAGAATAAAGTCTGCGATGACTTATAAAATAAAATTTTATTATTTCCGAGCTTCAAAACAAAAAACAAATCTTTGCGGGATTTCGCTTAACGACCGAGCCTTGCCGACGTTGGCGAGCTGAGCGGAGCGAAGACAGGCACGAGAATTGCTATGCAAGTCGAGTGACTGAGCCAATGTGCCGTAGGCCAAGCAAGAGTCGCGAAGCGAGCTCGAAGCGCAGCGGCAGAGGCGAAAGTTAGGCGACGTCCGACCCAAACACGTTTCCCCCTAAACACATGCGCTATCAAAGAAAAGTCCGTAACAATCAGAT